>CAYLZO010000027.1:0-31124 GCA_964387775.1 uncultured Anaerolineaceae bacterium | reverse complement strand
GAGGAATTCATCGTCCCCACCGCGGCCAGCTACCCCGCCCAGATCGCCCTCGACGATCAAGACAGGCTGTGGATCACCGAGCGGGACGGGAACAAGGTCGCCCGCTTTGACCCCCAGGGCCAGACCTGGGACGAGTACGACGTCCCCACGGCCAATAGCCAGCCCTGGGGCTTGGCCCTCGACGGGTCGGGGAACGTGTGGTTCGCCGAGACGGCGGCCAACCAGATCGGCAAGCTCGACGTATCCACGGGAACCATCACCGAGTACGCCGTGCCGATGGCCAACAGCGAGCCCTGGGGCGTGGCCATCGGCCCCAACGGCGCAATCTGGTTCACGGAAAAAGCCGGCAACCAGATCGGCAAGTTCGTGCCGGCCACCGAAACCTTCACCGAGTATGCCGTGCCAACGGCCAACTCGCAACCAACCGGCATCGCCGCGTCCAGCCAGTACGTCTGGTTCACCGAGTCGGCGGGCAACAAGCTCGGCGTCCTGACCCTGCCCGATGGCCCGATCTCTGAACGCTTCGCCTCGCCGCCCTACGAAGAACCCCTCGACACCCCCCAGGATGTGGCCCTCACCAACGGGGGCAATCCCTGGTTCACCGAAATGGGGGGGAACCGGATCACCCTCTTCCGGATCTCGACCTTGGTAGACTTTCACCAGATCCCGGTGTACACCGACAACAGCGAGCCCTACGGGATCGCCCTGGAGAGCGGCGACGCGGCTGTCTGGTTCACCGAGCGGGCCGGCAACCGGCTGGGACGCTACACCGGAGCCGTTCCCCCCCTCGAGTTCGCTCTGCTCACGCCCGGCAGCCTGCCCACAGACGTCGTGGCCGGCGACGATGGCTGCGTCTGGTACACGGCCCCGGGCACGAACCGGATCGGGCGTATCTGCCCGCCCTTTACCTTTGGCATCTATCTGCCAATCGTCGTCAAAAACTTTTAGGAGGTTTGGGTCACGTGATGCGAAGCCTCGAAAACCCCTTGTGGAGCGCGACGGGGCTACTATTCATGATACTCATTATCACACTACTTTGTATGGTTCTGTCCGCCTTTCCAGCGTCTTCCGCCAGGTCTCTGCCGGTGGCGTCCGTCGAAACGGGCCAGCCGAGGGAGTTGGCCCCAAGCCCTTTGAGAGAAAACCTGGGCCAGATCCAGGCCGCCTCGACCTATACGTCCCTGCTGCCCATCGTCGTTCAGGGCTCTCAGCCGCCCGTCGTGACGCCCTTTGGCGTGGAAACCTGGAACGTGAACGACACGATCCTGACCCGGATGCGGACGATGCAAAACCGCTGGGTCCGCCTGCGGCTCTACTGGTCGCAGATCGAGCCCGAGAACACCATCCCCAGCAACTACAACTGGCCGCCCAAGGTGGACCAGAAGCTGGCCCAGTTGGCGGCCAATGACATCGAGGTTATCGTGACCGTCCTGGGCAATCCGTCGTGGGCAGCCACCTATACCTCGGGGCCGATTGACCTGGTGGACGTCAGCCAATTCGCCGAGTTCATGGGCGCCGTCGTCGCCCGCTACAGCGAGCGGCCCTACAACGTCAAGTACTGGGAATTCTACAACGAGCCCGACAACGGCGATCCTTTTTACGCGACGGCCGGCTGGGGGTACTTTGGCAACGAGCCCCAGGCCTACGTGGACATCCTCTCGGCCGTGTACGGGCCGATAAAGGCCATGGACCCGCAGGCCCAGATCGTCTTGGGCGGCATCGCCTACGATGACTGGACCGAGACCGGGGGGCCCTTTGTCAAGTCCTTCCTCGACGACGTCTTGGGCCTGGGCGCGGGCGCCTATTTCGACGTGATGAACTTTCACTACTATCCCGCCTTCCACGAGACCTGGGACTCTTACGGCAAGGGCATCATCGGCAAAACGGCCTTTCTGCGCGACAAGTTGGCCGGCTATGGGCTGGACAAGCCTTTCATCTGCACCGAAGCCAGCATGTGGAGCGACGCGGCCCACGGCGGCAGCGACGAGTTGCAGAGCCGCTACGTTCCGCAGGTCTTTGCCCGGACGATGGCGGCCGATCTGGGGACCACCATCTGGTTCGCACTCGAGGACGAAGACTATCTCGGCGCCTACAAGTATGGGCTGATCGAATCGGACCACACGCCCAAGCCGGCTTTTTACGCCTATCAGACCGCCACCCAGCAGTTGTCACGCACCGAGTTCGTCCAGGCCCTGGGTCCAGACCAGACCGGCTTTAGCCAGATCGAAGCTTACGAGTTCCTGTCCCTCGACGGCACCTCGCGCATCGTCGTGGCCTGGACCGGCGACGACTCGACCGTGGAGATGGCGCTGCAGGCCGGAGAGGTGGTCCGGGTGAACAAGTTTGGGGACGAGACCGTCGTCTCTGATGGCGACGACGGCGTGGTGGATGGCGTCGTCCACGTGGACGTCGGTCCCAGCCCCATCTACCTACGCCTGGCAACGACCGGCTAACAAGAGAAATCCAAGAGGCTACTTGACCGGATAACGTCGAATGGAGACGACCCTCCGTAGCACTTTGAAGACGTGGGTTACGTGGACGGCCGACTGGCAGATCGTGCTGGTCGGCCTCCTCGTTCCCATTTACGTCTTTTTCGCCGGCCGATTCCCGTTGAGCGCCCTCGGGCTGGGCCTGCTGGTGCTGCCCCTGCTCTGGCTCCTGCACTGGGTGGCCCGCGGCCGGCCCTTCACGCCCACGCCCCTGGACCTCCCCCTGCTCGTCTGGACGCTGACCCTGCCCGTCGGCCTGTGGGCCTCCCCCCTGCCCGAGGTCAGCCTGCCGCTCCTCTTCCAGGAGGTCGTGGCCATCGCTTTCTTTTACGCTCTGGTGAACAGTCTGAACGGCGAGAAGAAAAGAAAGCTGGCCATCATCGGCCTCCTGGCAGCGACGGCGTTGCTGGCCGGCCTGGGCCTGCTGGGGATGCAGCGCACGGCCAAGCTGCCGCTCCTGGCCGGTGCGCTCGACCTGCTGCCCAAGCAGGTCCTCTCCTTCTGGAACCCCGAGAGCCAGGGCTTTCACAGCAACATCACGGGTGGCATCCTGGCCCTCTTTGTCCCGGTCACCGTGGCCTACGCCTGGGCCGAATCGTGGCCGCTCCGCCTGCGGCGCCTGCCCCTGGCCCTGGGGCTGTGGCTCCTGGCCGCCGGCGAAGCCCTCGTCCTGATCCTGACCCAGTCGCGGGGCGCCATCGCCGGCTTTGCCGTGGCCCTGGGCGTGGTGGCCGTCGCCCGGGATCGACGCTGGGCGCCGCTGTTGCTGGTGGTCGCCCTCGTGGGCGCCTTGGGGGCGGCAGCCTATGCCCCCCAACTCTCGCCCGACCTGCTCCTGGGCGACGTCGCCGGCAGCGCCGTCTCCAGCGCCGAGGGGCGGCTGGAGCTCTTTTCCCGGGGGCTCTATATGCTCCAGGATTTCCCCTTCACCGGCGTGGGCCTGGGCATGTTTTCCCGCGTCCTGCCCCTCCTCTATCCCCTCTTCCTGGTCGGACCCGACACCGAGGTGACCCACGTCCACAACGTCTACCTCCAGGCCGGCATCGACCACGGCCTGCCGGGCCTGATCGCCTTCCTGGCCATCCTCGTCTTGCTGGGCGTCATGGGCGCACGGGCCATCGGCCTCAGCCGGGGGCGGTCCTGGGAGCCGCTGGCCATCGGCCTGTTGGGCGGGCTGGCGGCCTTTTGCGTGCACGGCCTGGTGGACGTGGTCAGCTCCTCGCCCCGGGCCCACCTCCTGATCTGGGTCCACTGGGGCCTCCTGGCGGCGGTGTGGCGCTGGTCCCAGCCCCAAGGGACCGAGCCCGATGAAGAAGCGCTGGCTTAGGTTTTTGCTGGGCCTCTTGCTCAGCGCGGCGGCGCTCTGGCTGGCCACCCGCCACGTCGATTGGAGCCAGGCCGCCCGGGCGCTGCGCTCGGCCGACTATGCCCTCCTGCTGGCCGCCCTGCTGCTCCAGGTGGGCTCCTTTGGCATCGTCGCCGTGCGCTGGCGGGCCTTTTTTCCCGACCCGGCCGCCCTCTCTGTGCGGCGCCTGGTCGAGATCCTGCTGGTGGCCCAGTTGGTCAACGCCGCCGCCCCGCTGCGGCTGGGGCCCCTGGCCCGCGCCTACCTGGCCGGCGACGAGGGCCGGACCGTGGCCCTGACCACCGTGGCCGGCGAAAAGCTACTGGATCTCCTGGCCCTGCTCCTGGCCCTGATGCTGGCCCTGCTTCTCCTGCCGCTCCCGGCCTGGTTGCAAGGGGCCGGCCTGGGGCTGGCGGCCCTCGCCGCCGCCGGGCTGGCCGCCCTGCTCCTGGCGACCGGCGGCCGCCGCCAGATCGAGCGCTGGCTGCCCCGCCTGGGGAGCTGGCTGGCTGGCGTGAGCCTGGCCCTCCTCGACACGCTGGCCGCCTGGCTGCGACCGGCCCGGCTCGCCCGGCTGGCCGGCTGGACGGTGGCCCTCTGGGCGGCGGGCGTCGGCGTCAACCTCCTGGTTCTGCGCGCCTTCGGCCTGCCGGCCCGGCTGGCCCCGGCCTGGACCCTCCTCGTCCTGCTCCAACTGGGCGCCCGGGTGCCGGGTGCGCCGGGCAACGTGGGCGTATTCGAATCGTTGTGCGTCGCCGGCCTGGGCTGGTTCGGCGTCGAGCCGGGGCCGGCCCTCAGCTACGGCCTGGCCCTCCACGCCGTCGTCCTCCTGCCGGGCCTGGTCGGCGGGGGCTGGGTGCTGTGGCGCGACGCGGCCCTCCGCACCGGGCTGCGGCAAGCCGCCAACGCGGCGGCCAGCCCCCCGGCGGGCAGCGAGCCATGACCCCCCACACGATCCTCTGGCTCTCGGTGATCGACTGGGATGCGGCCTGGGACGGTCAACAGGCGCTGGCCCTGCGCCTGGCGAGGGAAGGTCACACCGTCACGTTCGTCGAGACGCCCGGCGTGCGATCCGTCGAGCGACGGGACTGGGGGCGCCTCACCCGGCGCCTGCGCAATCGGCTTCGGGGGGGCGTGCGGGGCTTTCAGCCCCTGGCCGACAACCTCTGGCTCCTCTCTCCGGTACTCCTGCCCTTTCCGGGCCGCACCTGGGCGGACCGCATCAACAAGGGGTTGATGACGTTTTCCCTGCGCCGCCTGCCGGCCGCTGGACCGGAAGCGCCCTTGATGGTCTGGACCTTTTTGCCCACCCCGCTTGCTGTCCAGGTGGTGCAAAAAGTGCGCCCCGATCGCCTGGTCTACTACTGCGTCAACGACGTCGTCCAGAACCCATCCGGCGCCGCGCCCGGGACTGTGGAAGCGGAACAATGGTTGGTTCGCCGCGCCACCCACGTATTCGTGACCTCCAAGGACCTGGCCGGCGAACGAAAGCGCCTGAATCCCCGGACCACCTACCTGCCCGCCGGGGCGGACGTTGCTCCCTTTTTGCGGTCCTGGCCGGAGCCGGGCGACCTGGCCCGATTGCCTCGACCCAGGATCTGTTTCTTTGGCACGCTGGACGTCTGGCTGGATCAGGATCTGTTGATCGAGGTGGCGACCACGTTTTCAAACGCGTCCCTCGTCTTGATCGGCCCGGTTCGGTGGGACGTCAGCCGCCTGCTGGCCCGGCCAAACGTCCACTGGCTCGGCCCGCGCCCGCACGATGCGTTGCCCGCCTACCTGCACCACGTGGATCTGTGCCTCATCCCGTACCGGATCACGCCCTACACCAGGACCATCCACCCCGTCAAGACCTACGAGGCGCTGGCCACGGGCAAGCCGCTGGTGGCGACGGCGCTGCCAGAGCTGGAACAGTACAGCGAGCTGGTGACTGTGGCCGAGGATGCGTCGGCCTTTCTGCGAGGGATAGCCGAGAGCCTGGCCGAGACCGATCCGTTACTGGCCGAGCGCCGGCGCGAGATCGCCCGCCAGAACACCTGGGACGCCCGCTATCGCCTCATCCAGGAAAAGCTGCCGGAGCTGGCCCCGTGACGGCTCGCTCCCCGCTGCGGGTGCTGCACGTGGTCGAGGCGACGACGGCCGGCGTGGGGCGCCACGTCCTCGACCTGGCCGCGCACACGCAGCGCCTGGGCCTCGACGTGACGGTGGCCTGTCCCCCCGTGCGGCAGGGCGCCCGGCACGATACCAACTTTGTCGAGCGGCTGGCGGCCGCCGGCCTGGCCCACGTCCCGGTGCCTCTGCGGCGCAGCATCCATCCCCCCGCCGACCTGCGGGCCTACCACCGCCTGCTGGCCCTGATGCGCGAGGGCGGATTCGACGTCGTCCACGCCCACAGCTCCAAGGCCGGCGCCCTGGGTCGATTGGCCGCCCGGCGGGCCGGCGTCGGCGCCGTGGTTTATACGCCCAACGCCTTTGCCTTTCTGGGCGCGGGCAACCGGCTGCAAACCGCGCTCTACCGGGCCGCCGAGCGCTGGCTGGGCCGCCGGGCCACCGACGCCGTCATTTGTGTCAGCCCCTCCGAGCTGGCGGCGGCCCGGCGCGCGGGCATCGTCCCCGCCGAGCGGCTGGTGCTCATCGAAAACGCCATCGAGGCGGGAGATTTTGCCCCCGCCGGGGATACAGCGGCGGTCAAGTCTGCCCTGCCTGCCCTGGCGGCCAGGCCAGGGAGGGAACTCGCGGACCCCCGGCGCCCGCTCGTGGGCTTTGTGGGACGCCTGGCCCCGCAAAAGGGGGTGCTGTGCCTGGTCGCGGCAGCCCAGCAGGTCGTAAAGGCCCGGCCCGAGGCCCAGTTCCTGCTGGTCGGCGAGGGCGAGCTGGAAGCAGCCCTGCGGCGGCGGGTAGCGCAGCTCGGCCTGGAGGAGCACGTCTGGCTGGCCGGCTACCGCTCCGACGTCCCCCGGGTGCTGGCCGCCCTCGACGTCTTTACGCTGCCCTCGCGCTACGAGGGGCTGCCCTACACCCTGATGGAGGCCATGGCCGCCGGGCGGGCCGTCGTCGCCACCGACGTGACCGGCAACCGCGACCTGGTGCGCGATGGCGAGACCGGGCGCCTCGTCCCGCCGGACGACGCGCAAGCCCTGGCCGAGGCCGTGGTCGAATTGCTGGCGGCGCCGGAGGAGCGGGCGCGGCTGGGGCGTAACGCGCTGGCCGCCGCCCAGGCGCGCCCGACGCCGGCCGAGATGGCGGGCCGGGTCGTGGACCTCTACCACGCCCTTCTCGAAGAAAAGGGGAGACAGCTATCATGAACCGCATCCTTCAAAGCCGCTGGTTCCCGACCGCCATCGCCCTGCTCCTCATCGGCGCCGGGCTGCTGGCCGTGGGTTGGGGCGCGCTCTCCCTGCGGGGAACGCCGACGCCCACGCTTACGGTGGTGCCCTCGCCGACCTTTGGCGAGCGCCTGATCCCCACCGCCACCCCGTCGCCGGCTGCCGAGATGGCGCCGGCCACGTCCAGCCCGGCCCCGCCCGCTCCCTCGGAAACGGCGTCTGCCGTGGCGGAAACGCCCAGCCCGACGGCCCAACCGCCCACCCGGTCCCCGGCCCCACCGAGCCCATCCCCGCCGGTAGCGACCTCAGGGACAGCGACTCCCCAAACGACCACGTCAGCGCCCACGGCATCTCCCACTGCCCCCACGCCCACGCCCCGGCCGGACCCGGGCTTGCTCACCATGCGCCAGCGCATCGGCGTCGTGGCCCCCCGCACCGACATCGACCAGTACGACGTGGCCCGCCTGGGGGCCGGCTGGTACCTCCAGTCGAGCAAGGTCCAGCCGCCACCCCGGCCCGGCGGCATGGAGCCCGCCCTCTTTGTCGGGGTGACGGGCGACACCTTTTGGCCCCCGGCGGCGGGGCTCCAGGACATCGCCCGCCGCAATCCGGGCACCCTGTGGATGGTGGGCAACGAGCCCGACGTCATCTGGCAGAGCAACGCCACGCCGGAAGAGTACGCGCGCGTCTATCACGAGGTCTACGGGCTGCTCAAGGCAGCCGATCCCAGCAGCCGGGTGGTCATCGGCGGCATCTCCCAGGTCACGCCGCTGCGGCTCCGCTACCTCGACGAGGTGCGCGCCGCCTACGAGGAAGCGTACGGCGCGCCGATGCCGGTGGAGGTCTGGAACATCCACCTGGCCATCCTGCGCGAGGAGCGGGGATCGTGGGGCGTGGACATCCCGCCGGGCCTGCCCGACGACACCGGCATCCTCTACGAAATCGGTGACAACGCCGACGTCGAGATCCTGAAGGAGCAGGTCTGGACCTTTCGCCGCTGGATGAAGGAGCGGGGGGAGCGGGACAAGCCGCTGATCGTCACCGAGTTCAGCGTGCTCATGCCGCCCGAGTATGGCTTCCCCTTCGAGACCGTGCGCAGCTTTATGTACGACTCGCTGGACTTTTTGCTGAGCACGCGGGACGGCCAGCTCGGCTACCCGGCCGACGGCAACCGGCTGGTCCAACGCTGCGCCTGGTACAGCGTGGCCGACACGGTCTATGCCACGGGCAACCTCTTTGACCCGGAGACGGGCCAGATCACGCCGCTGGGCCGGGCCTTTGCCGAGTACGTGGACCAGGTCGTTCGCTAGGCGGCGGCCAGCTTTCCAATGCTGGCGGCCTGTGGTATCATGGAGCCGGTGATCAAAGCATGATTGATTGGTGGGGCGTTTTATACAACTCGCTATGGATCGTCGGGCTGGCCGGGGCGCTGGCCGCCTTTAGCCTGGCCAGCTACCGGGCCCGCAGCAGCCAAGAGACCGGCATGCGGCAGGCCCTGAACGCCCCCGGCTTCCAGGTGCCCTTTAACGCCGCCCTGGCCCTTTTCTGCCTGGGGCTGCTCCTCAGCGGCGGGGCCTGGTGGGAGCGGGCCATCTGGGGCGTGCTGGGCCTGCTCTTTGCCGGGCAGGCGGCGTGGCTGTGGCGAGCCCAGCGCCAGGAGGCCAGGCGCCTGGCGCCGGAACCCGCCGCCGAGACGGTCGAGCCGCCCCCCTCGCGGGCGAGCGGGCGCGTGGGCTGGCTGCTGCTGCTGGCCGGCGCCCTGCTGCTGCTCGCCTGGGCCGCCTGGACCGGGGTGCAGGTCCTCGACCACGCCCGCTCCCTGCAATCGCATCTCCAGCAGGTGGAGCACCTGACCCAGGGGGACGTCGCCGCCCTCGAACTGGACCAGTTGGAGGTGACCGGCCAGCACCTGTCCGGGATGCGCGCCGACCTGGAGGCCATCCAGCGCCAGGTGGGGCCGCTATTGCCCCTGGGCCGTCTCTTCGCCTGGCTGCCCGAGCACGGCGGAGACGCGGCTGCCGCCGCCGAACTGCTGCGGCTGGCCGTGAACGTCTCGGCGGCCGGCGACCGCACCTTCCAGGCCCTTTCGCCGGCCCTCGACCTGGTGGAGGGCGAGGCCGAGGACGCCGGCGCGTCGCCGAGCCTCACCGAAGCGTTGGTGCCGGTGCTGGTGGCCGCCGAGCCGCAGTTGCGAGCCGCCCAGGCGGAACTCGAGGCGGCCGAGCAGGCCCGGGCCGGCATCGACGAGGAACGCCTCTCGCCCCGGGTGGCCGGCTTGCTGGCCCGGCTGGATCGGTACCTGCCCTGGTTCGAGACCGCCCTGGATGGGGCGCTGCTGGCCCCCACCCTGCTGGGCGTCGAGGAGCCGCGCACCTACCTCGTCGTGGCCCAGAACAACTACGAGCTGCGGGCCACCGGCGGCTTTATCAGCGGCGTCGGCGAATTGACCGTCGAGGATGGGCAACTCGGCTCGCTGACTTTCCAGGACAGTTACGCGGTGGACAACCTGGAGGTGCCCCACGACCTCACGCCGCCCGATTTCGAGCACACGCTCTTTGGCCAGTTGTGGTTCTTTCGCGACGCCAACTGGGACGTCGATTACCCCACCTCGGCCCGGCGGGCGCTCCAGATTTACGCCCGGGACCGGGGCGTGGAGGCCGACGGCCTGATCGCCCTGGACCTGACGGCCCTGAAGCTGCTGGTGGGCGCCGTCGGCCCCCTGCGTGTGGAGGGGGTGGACCAACCGGTGACGGGCCAGAACGTGCTGCAGGTCATCGTGGCCCAGTGGAGCGAGGGCTTTGTGCTGCGGGGCGAGGAGCAGAAGGAGTGGTGGGCGCAGCGTAAGGATTTCATGGGCCAGATCGCCGGCGCGGCGATGGACAAGCTCATGTCGGGCGAGGACGTCTCGCTCCCCAGGCTGGCCCTGGCCCTCAAACAAGCGTTGGACGAGAAGCACGTGCTCATCTACGTGCGCGATTTTGAGGCCGCCCGCCTCTTGCACGAGCAAGAGTGGGATGGGGCGGCCGAGGCGCCCCTGTTCTCGTCCGACGCGCTGATCGTGGTGGACTCGAACGTCGGCTTTGACAAGATGGACGCCAGCGTAGAGCGCTCGATCCACTACCGGGTGGACCTCACCGCCGAGGAGGGCCCCCGGGCGCGGCTGACGCTCACTTACCGCAACCTCAGCACCAAGCCGCTGGAGACCTGTGTCCAGGAATCGCGCTACGGCGAGACGTACCAGGACATGATGGAGCGCTGCTACTGGGATTACGTGCGGGTCTATGTGCCGGGCGACAGCGAGCTGCTGGCCGGTCCCACCATCCCCCTGCCCGAGGGGAGCCTGCTGGCCCGCTTTGGCCCCGAGCCGCCCAGCCCGCCCCTCAGCCCCACGCTGAGCGTGGATGGCTGGGCGGTGTGGACCGCCTTTTTTGCCCTGGAGCCGGGCGCCGAGCGGGAACTCGTCTTTGAGTACCGGCTGCCCGCCTGGGTGCTCGACTACGAGCCCGGGGGGCTGACCCGCTACCACCTCGACGTCCAGAAGCAGCCGGGGACCGGGGCCGTGCCCTTTACGCTGGAGGTCGTGCTGCCGCCGGGCGCCGCGCTGCTACGCGCCGAGCCGGCCCGGCCTTCGGGCCAGCCGGCGATGGTCACCGACCTGCGCATCGACCGCGAGTTCGAGATCGTCTATCGGGAAGGGGAGGTGACACCGTGAACCGAAGGGATGCCGACTGGCGAGCCCTCGTCTTTGCCCTGCTGGGCGTGCTCCTGCTCCGCCTGCTGGCCTGGGGGGTGGGCGCCGAGACCACGGCCCACGCCGGTCACGTGAACCAAACCATCCCCACGCCGACGCCCTCGGGGCAGCCCGCGCCCCAGCCGACCACGCCCACGGAACCGCCCCAGCCCCCGCCGGTGACCGATACACCCGCGCCTGCGCCCAGCCCCTCGCCCAGCGCTACGGCCCCGCTTACGCCGGCGCCCGGCGCCTCGCCCACCGGGCCGACCCTCACCCCCACGGCGACCGGGTCCCCCACGCCCACGCTGACGCCGACCGACACGGCCGAACCGGGCGCCACCTCGACGCCAACCCCGACCCTGACGGCGCTCACGCCGACGGCCAGCGCAACCGCGACCGCCACGCCCACCTCCTCTCCGACCGCGCCCCCGGCCACCGAGCCGGTCGCCCGCCCCAGCCCAACGCCGGAGACGCCCACTCCGACCCCGGCCCTCCCACCTACTTGGACGCCAACCCCGGCACCCACTTCCACCTTTTCTCTGGAGAATCCCTCCTGTCTCTGGATCCTGGCCGGGCTGGTCCTGATCGGCGCCGGCATCGGGGTCTTGATCTGGCGGCGCCGCGCCCCGTGAGAGAAACGAGCCTTTCGAGAGAGGCGTCGCAAGGGTCGTAGCTTACGAGCCCGTCTCCACTGGACATTTCCAGCCGCCTCCAGTATAATACGCCGGTCTTTATCACAGCGGGAGTCATCGTATGCTAGCCAAAGTCACCAGCTTTGCCCTCATTGGCCTGGACAGCACCCTGGTCGACGTAGAAGTGGACATCAGCCGGGGGCTGCCCTCCCAGACCATCGTCGGCCTGCCCGACGCGGCCGTGCGCGAATCGAGCGAGAGAGTGAGAGCCGCTCTCGTCAATTCGGGCCTGATCCACCCCCGGGCCCGCCTGACGGTCAACCTGGCCCCCGCCGACCTGCGCAAGGAAGGCCCGGCCTACGACCTGCCCATCGCCGTCGGCATTCTGGTGGCTTCGGAGCAAGTCGGCGCCGATCTGTCGAAAGCGGGCTTGGTGGGCGAGCTCTCCCTGGATGGCCAGGTGCGGACCGTGACCGGCGTGCTGCCCATGGCCGTCGCCGCCCAGGAGAAAGGGCTGAAGGCGCTGTACGTGCCGCAGGCCAACGCTGCCGAGGCGGCCCTGGTCGAAGGGTTGACCGTCTACCCGGTGGCCAGCCTCTCCAGCCTGGTGGGCCATTTGCACGGCTACACACCCATCCCCGCCTACGAGCACCGGGCGATGGACGAAGCTCCGCCCCACTATCCCGTGGATTTCCGCGACGTCAAGGGCCAGGAGCACGTCAAGCGGGCGCTGGAGGTGGCGGGGGCCGGTTCTCACAACGTGCTTCTGAGCGGCCCGCCGGGTGCCGGCAAGACGCTGCTGGCCCGGGCGATGCCCTCTATCCTGCCGCGTATGACGTTCGAGGAATCGTTGACCGTGACCAAGATCTATTCCATCTCGGGGATGCTGCCCCCCAACACGCCCCTCATCCGCAATCGCCCCTTCCGCGCGCCCCATCACACCATCAGCTTTGCCGGGCTGGTGGGCGGCGGCCGGATCCCGGGGCCGGGCGAGATCTCGCTGGCCCATCGCGGCGTCCTCTTTTTGGACGAGTTGCCCGAGTTTGGCACCCGCCTGCTGGAAATGCTGCGCCAGCCGATGGAGGACAAGCGGCTGACCATCGCCCGCAGCGCCGGCTCGTTGACTTTCCCTGCCAACTTTATGCTCATCGGCGCGATGAACCCCTGCCCCTGCGGCTGGCACGGCGATCCCGTCCGCGAGTGCACGTGTTCCATGAGTATGGTCAGCCGCTACCAGAAGCGCATCTCGGGGCCATTGCTGGACCGCATCGACATCCACATTGAGGTGCCCCGGGTCGAGTACGAAAAGCTCTCCGACGACCGGCTCGGCGAGCCCTCGGCCGCCATCCGGGCACGCGTGGAGGCGGCCCGCGAGCGCCAGCGGCAGCGGTTCAAGGGCACCCGGCTGCTGACCAACGCCGATATGGGGCCGGCCGAGGTGCGAGATCACGGCCGCATCGACAAAGCCGGCAGGAGTCTGCTGCGGGCGGCGATGAAGCAGCTCCACATGAGCGCCCGGGCCTACCACCGCATCCTCAAGCTGGCGCGGACGATTGCCGACCTGGCGGACAGCGACGAGATCGAGACGGCGCATCTGGCGGAGGCGATTCAGTACCGGCCGCGCAGGCAAACCTAGCCAGAAGGTGGGGGCGATGTCGTAAACCTTTGATCCTACTGGACATTTGCAGGAACAGCCCGAGTGTGCTAAAATCTAGCTGACCATTCGACCTTTTCCAGGTTCGGGATGATTGGAAAGCAGAGGGCGGATACAATATGAGTCAAAGGGTAGAAGCGGAGAGGGTCTACGACGAACTAGAACTCATCCGGCGGGAACTCGCTAGCGTTAAAACCCAATTGGCCGAGATCGCACAAGACAGTAGGCGTGAACAAACTGCCAGACATCCTCATATCTTTCATAGCGCTCAGATGCATCGTGGTGAACCCACCATCCAGGGCAGTTCTATAACAGTGCGTACCATCGTTGAGCGTACGCGCCTAGGAGATACGCCAGAACAAATAGTCGAAGCATATCCAGTGTTGACCTTAGCCCAGGTCCATGCAGCCCTGGGCTACTACTATGACCATCCGGGCGAAATCGAGGGCTACATCCAGGAGAACCGGGAGGCGCTATGGCGGAGCAAGGCACGCGGCTCTTCATAGCCCTGTACACCGACGCCGACGTACATGGCGGCTTGGCTGCGCAAATCCGCCGCAGAGGATTTGATGCAATTTCAGCCTACGAGGCCGACAATGCGAGTCTGGACGACCCCGATCAACTGGAATATGCTGCCAGCCAACGACGGACGATTTTGACCTGCAATGCCAAAGACTTTGTGCCGCTGCTTGAAGAATGGTGGCAGGCCGGTCGTAAACACTACGGGGTCATTGCCTCAGCGCAAGTGCCGATTGGCGAAATGCTACGACGAGTCTTGCGCATGCTGAACACGGTCAGCGCCGACGACATGGAAGACGGATTTCGCAATCTGGCAGAGTTCGCCGATCACCCCAAGTAGCGGCTCCTTCTCTTCCGGCCGTTGAAGAGTCAACGCCCGTGCTGCAAATCAACCAGCGCCGAAAACGGGATCGCCACGGGTCTGTTGTGAACACTTTGTGCTCATCGGCGCGGTGAACCCCTGCCCCTGCGGCTGGCACGGCGATCCCGTCCGCGAGTGCACGTGTTCCATGAGTATGGTCAGCCGCTACCAGAAGCGCATCTCGGGGCCATTGCTGGACCGCATCGACATCCACATTGAGGTGCCCCGGGTCGAGTACGAAAAGCTCTCCGACGACCGGCTCGGCGAGCCCTCGGCCGCCATCCGGGCACGCGTGGAGGCGGCCCGCGAGCGCCAGCGGCAGCGGTTCAAGGGCACCCGGCTGCTGACCAACGCCGATATGGGGCCGGCCGAGGTGCGAGATCACGGCCGCATCGACAAAGCCGGCAGGAGTCTGCTGCGGGCGGCGATGAAGCAGCTCCACATGAGCGCCCGGGCCTACCACCGCATCCTCAAGCTGGCGCGGACGATTGCCGACCTGGCGGACAGCGACGAGATCGAGACGGCGCATCTGGCTAAGCCAATGCATTGGCCGCGATTCAGTACCGGCCGCGACGGCAGACGTGACCTACACCCGGCAGTCAGAGCATTGTTGAAAACAAGGAGGAACAATGGCTGAGGGAACGTTGATTGCAGGTCAGGCAGAGTGGACACCATGGATACCGCCAGGCGACCCGCGCCGGATGGATGGTGCCACAGCGATCGAGGACGAGCATGGCCGGCTGATCGAGTCGGCGGACTGTGGCATTCGATGCCCCGGATGTGGTATCTGCTGTGCCGGCTATCGAGACCAGGTCAGCGCCGATTACGCCGGCGTGGAAGAGTTCGAAGCGAATCTGAAACTGGTACGAGGGGGTCTCCTCAAGTTGGAAGATGGCTTGTGGTACCGCATTCCCCACTGCGGCGAGTCGTGCCCGGGTTTCGGCGTGTGCTGCAAGCCTTATGGGCTGCGCGATCGCCCGGAAACGGTGGCGGATGCGCGCCGCGTGCTACTCGAAGATGATGCCAGCCCGTTGTGGCAGCAGCAGGAGGCACTTCTCATCCTGGCTCACCATGGCAGCGACGAAGCTGTTCAAATCCTGGAGACATTCATATCCCGCGCTCACGTTCGCATCGCCGGATTTTCCGAGTGCGCGCTGGACGAAGGCCGTATGTGGGCAGACACCCCGCGCACCCCCGAAGAGGCGCGGATCAAGATGAAACGCGAGGTGTTGGAGGAGTGGGATCTGCGGAGGCAAGTGGAAGGGGAGGAGCGTGCAAAAGGTAAGAGTCCGCTTGGGCTACGACTGGGGGGTGTGCATCGAGCCGCAAAGCCCCCACTCTGGACTGTTGACCTTCAAGCACCAGGGCTGCAAGTTCTTTGAGCCCGAGGAGGAGGAGAGTGAGCCGACCTCGGAGTGAGCAACCCTCTGCCGATGAACTGATCAGCGCCTTGAACGCCCTGGGGGTGCATTTTCTAATCGGTGCAGAGAGCCCGCCCGAGACGGTGCTGCCGCCTGCCACACTGTTCGCGGCACTGGCCGAGCAGGAGGATGCCCGCCTGCGGCTGGCGATCATCCCGCTGCTGCTGTACCGGCCAGAATTGGCGCGAGCAGTGCCTGAGGCGCTGTCACTGCTCGCCGAGCCTGCCCAGACCAGATTCAAGTTTTTCTATACGGCTGCCGTCCTGCTCCAAGAGGAATATGCGGTGCCCCTGGAAAAGCTGGCCAGGCAGCAGGTACGCCTACCAGACCTGTTCTCAAGAGAGCTAAGCATTCCATCCAGGGGCAGACCAGATGCCAGGCTGAAGCGCCTGGGTGAGCGCCACCGGGCGGTGAGCGGAGTGGCGGCCAACTGGATCGGCACGTACCACCACGGCGCGAAGCGCTTGATCAGGCGGCTGGAATGGGAGGCACAATGGGCGAAATAGCAACGGGCGAGATCCTGGAGTTTATGCAACGCCTGGGCGGCCGCTACGCTGGCAGTGCGACGCTCTTGCTGTTGGGAGGCAGCGCACTCTGCTTGCTTGGAAATCCACGCCGGACGCTGGACATCGATTACCTGGTCGAGGGGCCGCCGGACCAGGTTGCAGAGTTGCAGGCGATGGTTGACACCGTGGCGGCCGAGATGAGGCTGGAGGTCGAGGTCGTACCATTGGGTGAGTTCATTCCGCTGCCGGATGGTGCCGAAAGCCGCCATCGCCTAGTAGGGCAATTCGGCGGTTTGACCGTGTGCGTGTTCGACCCATACAGCATTGCTCTCAGCAAGGTCGATCGCGGATTTGAGGCCGACTTGCAGGATGTCGTCTTTTTGGTCCGGCAAGGTATCATTAACCTGGAGCGGTTGGAAGCATACGTGGCTGCTGCCGTGCCTCACGCAGCCGAATTCGACCTCATCCCGGCCGACATGCGGCAGCATCTGGAAGCCATTCGTCGTCTCGTGCAGCCACAAGGGTAGACGAGTATCTGCTGGAGAATCGGCGGCAACTACACATGAGCGCGCGGGCGTACCACCGGATTCTGAAGCTGGCGCGGACGATTGCGGATCTGGCCAGCAGCGACGAGATCCACACGGCGCATTTGGCTAAGCCAATGCATTGGCCGCGATTCAGTACCGGCCGCGACGGCAGTCGTAGAAGAGTTGGGGGATGAGACGATTGCTCGTTCTCATCGTGCTTCTGGGCCTGGTATCCTATGTGACAACAGGCTTTCCTGCACAGCACGAAGCGTCCGTTGTCGATCCGTTCACAGAAGAATCGCTAGTACAGCCCAGCGGAAGTCTCTCACCAGATCCTGTCATTCTGAGCGAAGCGAAGAATCTCAGTTATGCTGCGTGAAACCGCTTGCTCTACACAAGAGAGATTCTTCCCCGGGATGCCGGGACGGCGCGTCGCTGGCGCTCCTCAGAATGACAAACTGCTGAGGGATTTACGCCCTCGTGTACTAGTTGAGTGGGGCGAGCCAACGCGCCGTTAGGAGAGTCCTGAAAAAGTCATGTTTTCACCGGAGAGGCGCAGAGAGTACAGAGTTCTTCAAGCTTTAACTGCCATTTTCTCTGCGTTCTCTGCGCCTCTGCGGTAAAGATCCGGGACTTTTTCAGGGACCACCTAGGGCTTTGTGTCCGCCCCGCATCTGCGGTACAACCTTGCCAATGAGAACGGCGTTTCTGGATCGTGGCGGGCAGAGATTGGTCAAGATAATCGGATTCCGACCACGAGCACGGACTAGGGGAACAGGATTGATGAGCGTAAACCGGTGGCGTTGTGTCCTTTTATTTTTCCTGCTGGTTGGCTTTGCTGCGCTGTCGGCGCCGGCCCTGGCCCAGGATGGGCCGACGGCCACGCCGCCCCTCGCCGGCGAGGAAACCCCCATCGCCGCGCCGGACCGGGTCGACGTCGAGCCCGAGGCCCGCGACGACGAGATCCGCCAGCGGCTGGCCGACATTCTAGAGGCGACCGGGTGGTTCAGGGACCCGGAGGTCCGGGTCCGGGACGGTGTCGTCTTTCTCCAGGGGCGGACCGAGACCGAGGAATTCAAAAAGTGGGCCGGGGACCTGGCGCGCAACACCCAGGACGTCGTGGCCGTCGTGAATCAGATCCAGGTGATCGAGCCGCCCTTCTGGGATTTCCAACCGGCCCTGGTCAGTCTGCGCGAGCAGGGCCGTGACGTGGTGCGGGCTTTGCCGCTCATCGGCTTCAGCTTGCTGATCCTGGCCATTGCCCTGGGTACCGCCTACCTCACGGTCTCTGCCACCCGCAAGTCCCTGCGCCAAAGAGTCGCCAGCCTGTTGCTGGTCAACGTCATCGCCCGGGCCGTGGGCCTGGTCGTCTTTCTGCTGGGGTTGTACCTCGTCTTTCAGGTGGCGGGGCTGACGAACGTGGCCCTGACCGTCCTGGGCGGCACGGGCCTGCTGGGCCTCGTCCTGGGCATCGCCTTCCAGGATATCACCGAAAACTTTTTGGCCAGCATCCTGTTGAGCATCCAGAACCCCTTCCGCACTGGCGACCTGGTCGAGATCGGCGACACCCTGGGTTTCGTACAGATGCTGACGACCCGGGCGACGGTGCTCATGACGCAGGACGGCAACCACGTGCAGATCCCCAATTCCACGGTCTACCAGTCCGTCATCCAAAACTATACGAGCAACCCCAACCGCCGCGAGACCTTTGTGGTGGGCATCGGCTACGAGGACTCGGTCGCCGCTACGCAAGAGATCACGCTCCAGGTCCTGAGGGAGCATCCGGCCGTTTTGCAGGACCCCGAGCCGTGGGTGCTGGTGGAGAACCTGGGCAGTTCGGCCGTGAATCTAAAAGTCTACTTCTGGCTGGACGGCAGCCGCTACAGCTGGCAGAAGGTCCGCTCGTCCGTCATTCGCCTGGTCAAGCGCGCTCTTCAAGCCGAGGGCATCGCCTTGCCGGGTGAGGTGCGGGAGCTGGTCTTTGCCGATGAGCTGGCGGTCCAGCTTCTGCGGCCCGAAGATGCGGCGCGGCCCGGCGACGAGGCCCGCCGCCGAGTCTCGCGGGCGGCCGAGGAGCCAGACACGGTCTCGACCGATGCGGAAGGGGGCCTGCACAGCGACGCCGGCGAAATCGAGGAGCAGGTGCGCTTCTCCCGCGCCCCGGAGGAAGGGGACAACCTGCTGGAGCCGCCGGCTGAAGAGGGGTAGAGGCGTTCATGAGACTGGCCGCCTTGGCCGACATCCACGCCAACCTGCCCGCCCTGGAGGCGGTGGCGACGTTTGCGTGGGAGCCAGACGCTTGACAGGAACCTCCCTCGATGTTATCATAAGCACCAGAGAATTGCGGCGCCACTCAGTGGGGGGCAGGAAGCGATGATCGAAGCATCGGTCAAAACCAAACCGAACCAGCGCGAGAAAGAGCTGGCCTTTTCCCTCGTCTTTGAAACCGAGTGGACCGAAGACGCCTACCTGGCCTTTTCAGAGTTAAACCGCCCCATCGAGCTTTCAGAAGGGAGGTTGACGGTTCACGACATGCCGACGCCAAAACACCAACGCATCGTCCGGCGGCTCTCCCATCTGCTCGCGCGCTGGGCAGCCGAGCACGACGCCGAAGTCCTTTTCGCCCCCCTCCCCGTACGCCTCTGGCCCGGCAAGTTCCGCGAACCCGACGTCATAGTCTACCGGGCCGAGCACCGCGACCGTATCGGCGAGCGATATGGCGGCGTGCCCGACCTGGTCGTCGAGGTCCTGTCGCCGACCACCCAGCACCTGGACCGGGGCGTCAAGTTCAACGAATATGCCATGGCCGGCGTGGGCGAATACTGGCTGGTGGCCCCCGAGGCCGGCAGCGTGCAGGTCTTTGCCCTGGAGGGCGACCACTTTGTCTCGGCGGAGCAGTTTGGCCCTGGGCAGGTCGTCGAGTCCCCGCTGTTGTCGGGCCTCCGGGTGCCCACCGACGAGGTGTTCGACCGCTAATCTCCCACGCTCCGAGGCCGGAAGCACCTCACCGCACTTTCCTCTTGAGAGAATCCCCGGAGGATCAGCCATGAACCCATCCCCTGGCCTGGTCATCCGCACCCTGGGACTGACCAAACGCTACAAGCGCCTGACGGCCGTGGAAGATCTGTACCTGGAGGTCCGGCGCGGCGAGGTTTTCGGCTTCCTGGGTCCCAACGACGCGGGCAAGATGACGACCATCGCCCTGCTGCTGGGGCTGGTGCGGCCCAGCGCCGGCACCGCCGAGGTGCTGGGCCACGACGTGCGCCGCGACCTGGCCCCGGCCCTACGCCGCACCGGCTCCATCGTCGAGACGCCGGCTTTTTACCCCTATCTCTCGGCGCGGGACAACCTGCGCATCGCCGCCCAGACCCTGGGCCTGATCGACGAGGGACGAATCGCACACCTACTCGATTTTGTCGGCCTGGCGGGCCGGGCCAGCGACAAGGTGCACACCTTTTCCACCGGCATGAACCAGCGCCTGGGCCTGGCCGCGGCCCTGCTCAACGACCCCGAGCTGCTGATCCTGGACGAGCCGACGTCCGGCCTCGACCCCGGCGGCATGGCCGAGGTGCGCGGCCTGATCGACGACCTGGCCCGCCGCCAGGGCAAGACGGTTTTCCTCTCCAGCCACTTGCTGCACGAAGTGGAGCAGGTCTGTGACCGGGTGGCCATCATCCACCGGGGGCGGGTGGCGGCCCAGGGGCGCGTGGACGAGCTGCTGCGCCGGAGCAGCCGGCTGGAGATGCGCGTGACCGACCTGGCCCGCGCCGCCGGGGTGCTGCGCGCCCAGCCGTGGATCGCCGGCGTGCAGCCAGCCGCCGACCGGCTGCTGGTGGACGCCCCACCCGACGCGGCCGCCGACGTGACCCGCGTCCTGGCCCAAGCCGGCCTCTATCTCTCCGGCCTGCGCGTGCTGGAGCGCACGCTGGAGAGTGTCTATCTCGAAACAGTCGGGCAAGATTCAATCTTGCCCAACGGAGAGCCGAGCCGTGGCTAGACTACTCGCCGCCGAGTGGCGACGCTTCTCCCGCCGGCGGTTGAACCAGGCGGCGCTGCTGCTGTTGGTCCTGGCCGTCGCCTGGCACTTTTGGAGCGACTACCGGCAGGCCCGGAAGCACCACCTCTTGGACGATCACGCAGCCGAGTTGCAGCGCTTCCGGGCCATGCCAGACGTCGAACTGTCCACCCTGCCGGATGCCGACAAGTGGCGCTGGTTCACTGCCCAGCAAGTGAACCTGGCGCTGCCCGACACCTTTGGCGTCGCGCCCTGGATCTGGGGCGGGGCGCGGGCCGCCTGGCTGCTGTTGGCGATCCTGGCCGTGAGTGGTGAGTTCCAGTGGGGCACGGCCCGCTGGCTGCTGTCGCTGGGGCCGGGGCGGGTTCGCTGGCTGCTGGCCAAGACGGTCTTTTTGCTGCTGGCGGCGCTGGCGACCGTGCTGCTCCTCTGGCTGGCCGTCGCCCTGGCCGGGCTCTGCGTCCACGGGCGGGTGTTCGGCAGCCTGGCCTGGGCGTGGGCCACGCCCCGCTTCTGGGCCGGGCAGGCGGCGGGGATGCTGCGCGCCTGGCTCGGCTTCTGGCCCTGGGTCGGCCTGGGCGTGCTGCTGGGGATGTTGAGCCGCACGCCGGTGGCCGGGGCGACCCTCGGTGCACTGGGCCTGGTGCTGGAGTCGGCGTGGGCCTACCTGCTGCTGATGCTTTCGGGCATGAGCAGGTATGGTGGCGTGGCCCTGCCCCGCTGGCTGCTGCCTGAGGGCTTGTTGGGCCAGCTCTACCGCTGGACGGTGGGCTACAACGTGGCCGCCCTGTCGCTGTGGGCCGGCGACGGGCGGGCGCTGGCCGTCGCGCTCGGCTACGGGCTGCTGGCCGTGGGGCTGGCGGCCAAGGTGCTGGCCGTGGTGCTGGCCGCCGCGGCCGCGCTGTTGCTGTCCGCGGCGTTGTGCCTGCTGGCGCTGCTGACGGCATACGCGGCACGAGGCCAATCTTTGCCTACCGTGGCCTGGCAGATCGTGGTCTCGGTGGAAGTAGGAGGCACATTGGCGGCGCTGGCGGGAACTGGCGTGGTGGCCCTGGGCACGGTAGCCACCCGCTCGCCGCTTGGCGGGCTGTTGCTGGGGCTGTCGGCCTACGTGGCAGACCTGGCGTTGAGTTTTCAGGCCATGAACCTCTACGCCGCCGACCTGGGCGCGGCGGGCGCACCCTACGCTCGCTCCCTGGTCACGTGGAACACTATCAGCTTGGCCGTCCAACCCTTTCAACCCCTACCCGAGCCAGGTTGGCGGGCGGCGCGGCTGGTGCTGTACGCGGCGGCGCTGCTGGCTCTGGCCGGCTGGCTCTTCTGGCGGCAGGACCTCACCCGCCGGACTTGAGCCGTCCTTGACAGGAAGTGCGCTCGATGCTATCATGAGAACAGTCAGCCTGGAAGGCAGATGGAACCCGAATTGAGATCCAAGCATCGAAGAACGCTGCAAGCCATCTTTGCCCATCCTGTCCCGTCGAGCATCCTGTGGTCAGACGTCGAGAGTTTGCTGATCGCCTGCGGCGCAGAGATCAGCGAGGGGCGGGGATCGCGAGTGCGCATCGCGCTCAATGACGTGCGGGCGGTGTTTCACCGTCCGCATCCACGAAAAGAAACCGATCGCGGCGCTGTGCGGGCCATGCGCCGCTTTTTGACTGAGGCAGGGATCGAACCATGATAGAATACAAAGGATACCTAGCTAGCACCGAATTCGACGACGAGGCGAACCTCTTTCACGGCGAGATCGTCAACGTCCGGGACGTCATCACCTTTCAAGGCCGGTCGGTTGACGAACTGCGGCAGGCGCTGCGCGAATCGGTGGAAGATTATCTCGCGTTCTGTGCCGAGCGGGGGGAGGAGCCGGAGAAGCCTTTCTCTGGGCGACTCACGCTGCGTCTCTCGCCGGAGCAGCACCGGCGGGTGGTGTTGGCCGCTGAAAAGGAGGGAAGGGACGTGGACGCCTGGGCGGCCGAGACGTTGGTCCGGGCAGCCGGGTAGGATGACATCATGGAAACCCCACCAATCGACTGGCCCCAGGTCGCCCATCTGTTGCTCCTCTCTCGCGAGATGGACCGGCTCAAAGTCGAGGAGCTGACGCCCCAGGGCAAGGTCAAGTACCAGTTTTCGGCCATGGGCCAGATCTTGCTGGCGCTACACCTGGCCCATCCCACGACGCGGCCAGCGTCTACTATCGATCGCGGCCCTTCACGCTGGCCAGCGGTCTGGCTGTGCGGGGTTAGCGGCCTCGACGGCCCGCTGGAGCGGCTGACGATGCCCGACTGCCCGGTGCCCTTCAACGTCGGCTTGAGGGAAGCGGTCATGCCAGGGGTGGAGCAGATCCAGGCCAAGATGCAAACGCTCTTGGATTTCTGATCCTTGTTCTTGATGGCCGCCGAGTCCCCTGCCCACCAATCGACGTGACAGTCCGTGCTTTTTGCAGTATAATGAGGCTGTTCCCATTTCATCTGGAGGTGAAACCATGCGACGACCGATTCTAGCCGGAAACTGGAAGATGCACAAAACCATTGTGGAGGCGGTGGATTTTGTACGGGAGATCCGCCGGGGTTTGAACGGCGTCGGGGGCGTGGACCGGGTGCTCTGCCCGCCCTTTACGGCGCTGACGGCCGTCAAGGAGCTGATCATCGCCACCGACATCGGCCTGGGCGCCCAGAACATGCACTGGGAGGAGAGCGGCGCCTACACCGGCGAAGTCTCGCCGGCGATGGTCCAGGAGCTGTGCGAGTACGTCATCCTGGGCCACTCGGAGCGGCGGGCCTATTACGACGAGACCGACGAGGCCGTCAACCGCAAGATCAAGGCCGCCTTGGCCCACGACGTGACGCCCATCGTCTGCGTGGGCGAGACCGAGGCGCAGTACGACGCCGGCCAGACGGAGGCCGTGGTCGGCGGGCAGGTGCGCGACTGCCTGGCGGGCCTATCGGCCCACGACGTGAGCCGCCTGGTCCTCGCCTACGAGCCGATCTGGGCCATCGGCACCGGAAAAGCAGCCACCGTGGGTGCCGCCGGTTCGGTCATCGGGCTGACCATCCGGGGGACCCTCGCCGGGCTCTACGACGAGGCCACGGCCCAGGCGGTGCGCGTCCAGTACGGCGGCAGCGTCAAGCCGGGCAATATCGCCGAGTTCATGGCCCATCCCGACATCGACGGGGCGTTGGTCGGCGGCGCCAGCCTCAAGCCCGATTTCGTCGAGCTGGTGCGCATCGCGGCCGAGACCAAGGGCGTCTGAGTTTGAGGTGATTCGACACGAGAGAGTCAGCACAAGCTGGCTCTCTTTTTCGTTGGGCGCAGCCAGAAGGCCGCCTGTAACTCCGCTCGGAGCCCCGTCCCCGGGGCGACGCCCCCGAGACGGGGGCTCTGAGCGAGGCTTTTCCGGCCGGGCCAGAAGGCCGCCTGTAACCGGCCTGTAACCGCTGCGCAACGCTGGCCTGGTAGAATCGGGGAGAGCCGGCAGGCATTCTGCCGGGCGCTCCGATTTGGTACTGTTGTCAACCCCAGGGCCTTGTGTTATACTATGCGCGACGGAGCAAATCCTGGAGATGGAGGCACTATGGGGCAGCGAGAGCTAGAGCAAATGCCCGCCTACGAGGCAGCGGCCTTGGAGGAGTATCTGCGTCGCCTGCACCAAGAGTTTGGCGACAGAGTGCTACGCGTTGTGCTCTTTGGCTCAAAGGCGCGGGGCGACGCCGGTGAAGAATCGGATACGGATTTGCTGGTCGTCGTCAAAACGGATGCGCGCCACACCCACCGGCCCATTGAGCAACTTGGGACAGAGATTGCCCTCCGCTACGGAATTGCTCTATCCGAGTTGATCGTAGGGCCTGAGCGTTACGAAAAACTGCAACGCATACGCCCCCCTCTCTACAAGCGCATCGAGGCGGAAGGAATAGACTTGTGGATGACAACACCCGTCTTATGACGATTTTGCCGAATTCTCACGCCTGGACGCGCAGAGCATTCTCGACGAAGCAGAGCGCTTTACGGCACGCCTAGAACGTTATCTGCGAGAGGTGGGTGCGTTGCCGGGCGATACCAACGAGGAAGAATCCAAAGGAGGAGAGGATGACCGTTGATCCGAAGATTCAAAAGCTCCGCGAGATGCGGGAGCAGGCCCAGTTGGGCGGCGGCCAGGCGCGCATCGATCGCCAGCACGCCAAGGGCAAGCTGACCGCCCGGGAGCGCGTCGAGCGGCTGCTGGACCCCGGCACCTTCCGCGAGCTGGACCCCTTTGTGACCCACCGCACGGTGGGTTTTGGCATTGAGGAGAAAAAGTACCTGGGCGACAGCGTGGTCACCGGCTGGGGCCGGGTGGACGGCCGGCTGGTCTACGTGTTCAGCCAGGATTTCACGGTGTTCGGCGGCTCGCTGGGCGAGGTCCACGCCGAGAAGGTGTGCAAGGTCATGGACCTGGCTATGAAAAACGGCGCGCCCGTCATCGGCCTCAACGACTCGGGCGGGGCGCGCATCCAGGAGGGCGTGGTCAGCCTGGCGGCCTACGCCTACGTCTTTTTGCGGAACGTGCTGGCCTCGGGCGTGGTGCCCCAGATCAGCGCCATCATGGGGCCGTGCGCCGGGGGCGCGGTCTATTCGCCAGCCATGACCGATTTTATCCTGATGGTCAAAGAGACGAGTTTCATGCACATCACCGGGCCGGAGGTCATCAAGGCCGTGACGCGGGAAGAGGTCACGTCGGAGGAGCTGGGCGGGGCCATGGTCCACAACCAGAAGAGCGGCGTGGCCCACTTTGCTGCCGCCGACGAGGAGGACTGCATCTACCAGATCCGCAAACTGCTCAGCTACCTGCCCCAGAACAACATGGAGGACCCGCCCTTCCTGCCCACCGACGACCCGCCGGACCGGGCCGACGAGGCGCTGGACACGCTGGTGCCCGATAATCCCAACAAGCCCTACAACATGAAGGACGTCATCCGCCGGGTAGTGGACGACGGCGACTTTTTTGAGGTGCAGGCCCACTGGGCGCAAAACATCATCGTCGGTTTCGCCCGGGTGGGGGGACACTCGGTGGGCATCGTGGCCCAGCAGCCCATGATCCTGGCCGGCGTGCTCGACATCGACTCCAGCACCAAGGCGGCGCGCTTTGTGCGCTTTTGCGACTGCTTCAACGTGCCTATCGTCACTTTTGAGGACGTGCCCGGCTTTTTGCCCGGCGTGGCCCAGGAGCACGGGGGCATCATCCGCAATGGGGCCAAGCTGCTCTACGCCTACTGCGAGGCGACGGTGCCCAAGATCACGATCATCACCCGCAAGGCCTACGGCGGCGCCTACGACGTCATGAGCTCCAAGCACATCCGGGGCGACATCAGCTACGCCTGGCCCACGGCCGAGATCGCGGTCATGGGGCCCGAGGGGGCGGTCAATATCATCTTTCGCAAGCAGCTCGCTGAGGCTGAGGACCCGGAGGCCGAGCGGGCGCGATTGGTGGAGGAGTACCGCGAGACCTTTGCCAATCCCTACGTGGCGGCGGCGCGGGGCTACATCGACGACGTCATCGAACCCCACGCGACCCGGCCCCGCCTCATCGAAGCATTGCAAATGCTTCAGAACAAGCGGGATACGAACCCACCCAAGAAACACGGGAATATCCCCCTCTAGGGATCGGCGCTGTGACGTTTGGCGGGGAGGTGTAACATGGCGATGAACAAATTCAACAAAAGGGCAGAGGATTTGTTGACCTCTGGCCGGCTGAACGAGTTTGAGGAGATCCTCAAAGAGGTCCGGGAGAACGACGAGTCGCTGAACGACATCGACCGGATGTGGTTGCAGTATTATCAGGCTCGTCTCGACTGGGCGCGCCAGAAATGGCGGGCGGCCGAGAATGGCTTTCGTAAACTGCTAACGCAAGACCTGCCCGTAGATCTTCGGGCCAAGGCTCTGCGCTGGCTGGGCGAGTCGCTGCACTATGGCGGCCAGTGGCAAGAACAGCTCATTCTGGAGCAGGAAGCGCTGATCCTCTCTTCTGTACTGGGCGACGACATGAACCGGGCGGCGATCTATAACCTGATGGGCTGGGCCCACCTGCGCCAGAGCCGCAGCCACGATGCACTGGTAGCCTTTGAGCACAGCTTGCATCTGTGCCAGGGCCTCGGCTCGCGAGAACAGGAGGCCTGGGCGTTCAACAACTTGGGCGTGGCCTACCTGCGCCTGGGCCAGCCCGACCGCGCCCTCGATGCGCACCGGGCCGCCCTGGCCATTCGCCGCGAGGAGGCGCTGCGCCTGGAAGAGGGCCGGAGCCTGCACAACATTGCCGAGGTGCTGGTCAGCCAGGGCAGCTGGCGGCAGGCGGACAAGTATCTGCGCGACAGTGAAGTCATCGCCCGCGAACTGGACGACAAGATCGGCCTGTCGTACGTGCTCTTTACCCGGGGGGAGTGGGAGAAGGGACAGGGGCGGCTGGAGCAGGCCCTCAGCGCCTACCGCCAGTCGCTGGCTCTGCGCAACACCGTCGGCGGCCAGGCCCTCGTCGCCGAGACCCATTGGACCATGTCGGACACCTATCGTTTGAGAGGAGACTGGCTGAAAGCGGCGGATCACGCCGAAGAGGCGGCACAGGCCTGGCGCCAGATCATCAGACCCTGGGCCACGCGCGAGGAGTGAGCGAGAGCTCAGGACGTTCACAGGGAGGAAAAAGATGGCGGGGCGAAAAACGAGTATTGCCGAGGCGGCCGAATCCCTGACCCAACCGTTCACGCACACGGTCCTGGGCCAGGTGGACGACTATTGCGCCTATCTGAGCCGCTTCGACGGCACCTGGAAGTTCCACGAGCACGCAAAGGACGAGATGTACGTCGTGCTGGAGGGCGAGATTTTCATCGACTACTATGACGGCCCCAGCGTGCCCCTGCACCAGGGCGAGACGCTGGTGGTCAAGGCCGGCGAGCGCCATCGCTCCCGCGCCGAGGAAGAGGCGCTGGTGCTGATGTTCAAGGCGGCGCACCTGTTTGCAGAGTAAGGGAGGGTCGTATGCAATTGGTCACGGAAGTGCTACTGGACGAGAAGGGATGTGTTACACTGCCTCCTGCTGTCTTGGAGTCGCTACGCATTCCTGATCCGCGAGATAAAGCCCGTGAGGTAAAGCTGTTGTGTGCTGTACAAGATCGGAGTGTAGTTCTGACGCCAGCAGAGGCGGCCCAAGATACCCCAAGTGAACAGAACCGGCTGGAACAAGAACACCAGGCATTTCTCCGCTCTCCATTGGGACAGTATATCCTGGCTGAGGTGGAAAAAGCCGAAGATGGCATCCCGTCCATCGAGGAGGTCCGGCAGGCTCTGAGCGAGGACGAGAGTTCGTGGGCGGTCGATGTCATCGCCGAGCGTGAGGATCGCGTCTGATGTCAGGCTACTTGATGGACACCAGTGCGCTAGTTAAATACTATCACCGCGAGCCCGGATCGGAGCAAGTGATCCAGCTTTTCGGGCAGCAAGATGCGGTTCTTTTGATCTCCGATCTCACCATCATTGAAACCTATTCGGCGTTGGGCAAGAAGGTACGGATTGGCGCCCTCATTTTGCCAACCTACGAGAGGAGCAGGCTGCGTTTTGAAGCAGACGTTGCATCGGGCAAACTGCTCATCATCCAAGTTATGGATCGCCATAAGCAAGTGGCGATTGATCTGCTCAAGAAGCATGCACCGATCCGTGCCCTGCGCACGCTCGACGCGCTACAACTTGCCGTCGCCGCCGAATTATAAGCACAGGGACATCTAGACCATTTCGTAACCGCCGATGATCGCTTTGGCAAGGTAGTTCAGTTGGAGGGAATCGAGGTCATCAACCCTGAGACTTGAGGTGATTTCTATGAATAACAACCCGGTTCGTATTTGTGACACCATCCTGCGCGACGCGCACCAGAGCTTGCTGGCGACGCGCATGCGCACCGAGGACATGGTCGGCACCCCGACCATGCCCATCGCCGAAAAGCTGGACCAGGTGGGCTTCTGGTCGGTCGAGATGTGGGGTGGGGCCACCTTCGACTCGGCCATGCGTTTTCTCAACGAGGACCCCTGGGAGCGCATCCGCAAGCTGAAGGCCAAGATGCCCAACACCCCCTTCCAGATGCTCTTGCGCGGCCAGAACGTGGTCGGCTACAAGCACTATCCCGACGACGTGCTGGAGCGGTTCGTGGTCAAGGCCGCCGAAAACGGCATCCACGTCTTTCGCGTGTTCGACGCGCTGAACGACGTGCGCAACATGCGCAAGGCCATCGAGTTCGTGCGGCGCGAGGGCGCCCACGCCCAGGGCACCATCTGCTACACCATCAGCCCGGTGCACAACGTGGATGCCTTTGTGCAGATGGCCCACGTCCTGGAAGACGTGGGCTGCCACACCATCTGCGTCAAGGACATGGCCGGGCTGCTCTCGCCCTACGTGGCCCACGAGCTGATCGGCCGGCTCAAGGACGAGATCGGAATCCCCATTCAGCTCCACACCCACTATACGAGCGGCATGGCCATGGCCGCCGTGCTCAAAGCCATCGAGGCCGGGGTGGACATCGTGGACACGGCCATCTCGTCGCTGGCGATGGTCACCTCCCAGCCGCCGACGGAGACGCTGGTCCGCATCCTGCAAGAGTCGCCGCGCGACACCGGCCTGGACCTGGGCCTGCTGGCCGAGATCAGCAACTATTTCGCCGAGGTGCGCAAGAAATACGCCGCCTTTGAGAGCGGCATGAAGGGCGTGGACGTGCGCGTCCTCCAGTTCCAGATTCCGGGCGGGATGCTGTCGAACCTGGTCTCGCAGCTTCGCGAGCAGGGGGCCGAGGACCGCTACGCCGAGGTGCTGGAGGAGGTGCCCCGCGTGCGGGCCGAGATGGGCTATCCGCCGCTGGTGACGCCCAGCAGCCAGCTCGTCGGCACCCAGGCGACCCTCAACGTCGTGCTGGGCGAGCGCTACAAGGTCATCCCCGCCGAGATCAAGAACTATGTGCGGGGCTACTACGGGCGGCCGCCGGCGGCCATCGACCCCGAGATCAAAGCGCTGGCCATCGGCGACGAGGCGCCCATCGACTGCCGCCCGGCTGACCTGATCGAGCCGGGCATGGAGCAGGCCCGCGCCGAGGTCGGCGACCTGGCCCGGAGCGAAGAGGACGTCATCAGTTACGCCCTCTTTCCCCAGGTGGCGCGGCCCTTCCTGGAGCGGCGCAAGAACGGCGGCGGCGCCAAAGAGGCCCTGGTGGCGGCGGTGGCGGCGCTGGTGGTCCAACAGTACGAATGCAAACCAAAGGCCATGGCCGAAAAAGCCGGCATCTCGATTTCGCCCTGGAAGGTGGCCTGGCGGCCGCAGAGCGGCCGGTGGGCCGGGCTGATCGACGGAGCGGGAGGCATGCGATGACGCGGGAAAACACCGAGCACGACTTTACACTGACGCTGGACGGCACAACGTACAAAATTGCCGTGGACGGCAACTCGGTGCTGGTCAACGGCCAGCCCTTCGTCGTGGGGTTCGACGGCGAGAAGGTGCTCGTGGACGGCACGCCCTACGACGTAAAGCTGAACGCCGGGGGAGATCAGGCCATCGCCGGGGGCATCGCCTACGACCTGGCCGTCGAGGGCTTGGAAGAGGAACGGGCCGGCCCTAAAGCGGCGGCCGCCATCGCCGGCGAGGGGGCAGTGACGGCCATCATGCCCGGCAAGATCATCCGCGTGCTGGTGGCCGAGGGCGACGAGGTGGCCGAGGGGGACGTGGTCTGCATCCTGGAGGCGATGAAGATGGAGAACGAACTCAAGGCGCCCCAGGCTGGCGTGGTCTCCAAGCTGCACGTGGCGCCAGGACAAGACGTCGAGAGCGGCGCGGTGCTGGCCGAGATCGAGTAGGAGCCAGGCATGACCGACAGCATCGACAAACGCAAGAGCCAATGGGCAGAAACGACGCTCGCCAAGACGCTGAACCGCTACCCCGAGCGTCGCTCTGACTTCAAAACGGAGTCAAATATCCCCATCGAGCGGGTCTATACACCCAGCGACGTAGAAATTGACTACGTTGAGGACCTGAGCTTCCCCGGCGAGTATCCGTTCACGCGCGGCGTCCAGCCGACGATGTACCGGGGCCGCTTCTGGACGATGCGCCAGTACGCCGGCTTTGGCACCGCCGCCGAGACCAACGCCCGCTACAAGTACCTGCTGGAACAGGGCCAGACGGGCCTGTCGGTGGCCTTTGACCTGCCGACCCAGATCGGCTACGACTCGGACGACCCTATCGCCGCCGGAGAGGTGGGCAAGGTCGGCGTCGCCATCTCCTCGCTGGAGGACATGGAGCGGCTCTTTGACGGCATCCCGCTGGACAAGGTCTCGACGTCGATGACGATCAACGCCCCGGCGGCGGTGTTGCTGGCCATGTACGTGGCCGTCGGCAAAAAGCAGGGGGTGGACCCGGGTAAGCTGCGGGGCACGGTCCAGAACGACATCCTGAAGGAGTACATCGCCCGGGGCACCTACATCTACCCGCCCGGCCCCTCGATGCGACTCATCACCGACCTCTTTCGCTACTGCCACGCCGAGGTGCCCAAGTGGAACACCATCAGCATCAGCGGCTACCACATCCGCGAGGCGGGCTCGACGGCGG
>CAYLZO010000026.1:0-32140 GCA_964387775.1 uncultured Anaerolineaceae bacterium | reverse complement strand
TCTTTCTTTTCGCCGACACCATCCGCGAGAACATCCGCTACGGCGATCCCGGGGCTACGGACGAGCAGGTCGAGGCCGCCGCCCGGCGCGCCCAGGCCCACGAGTTCATCGCCGCGCTGCCCCTCGGCTACGACAGCCGGGTGGGCGAGCGGGGCGTCACCCTGTCGGGCGGGCAGCGGCAGCTCGTGGCCTTTGCCCGCGCCCTGCTGGCCGATCCCCGGATCCTGGTCCTGGACGAGGCGACGGCCAACGTGGACGCCTACACCGAGGCGCGCATCCAGGAGGCCATGGACGAGATCCGCCGCGGCCGCACGACCGTGATCATCGCCCACCGCTTCTCGACGCTGCGCAAGGCCGATCGCATCGTCGTGGTCGAGGACGGCCAGATTGTGGGCCAGGGGAGGCACGAGTCGCTGATCGAAGACAATCCGGCCTACGGACGCCTCTACCGGCGCCAATGGGCGGAAGGAGGTCTCGGCGAGGGTGCGGCAGGCTCGTGAGTTGTGCCAGGCAACAGGATGGGCGCGCAAGAGGAGGGCATGACTGCTGGTCAGAGGCCTGAGAACGGCCATCGCGATTTTGAGTTTAGTCTACGCGAGCTGGCCGGGTCGATGGGCGATTTCGGCACGCTGTTTCCCCTGGCCATCGGCTACATCGCCGTCAATGGCCTGAACCCGGCCGGGCTGTTTATCATGCTCGGTTTGACCAACATTGCCCTCGGCCTGATCTATCGCCTGCCGATGCCGTTGCAGCCGAAAAAGGTCATTGCTGCAGCCGCCATCGGGCAGGGATGGTCTCCCTCCCTGGTCTATGCTTCGGGGTTGGGGCTGGGCGCCGTGTGGTTGGTCCTGGTCTTTACCGGGCTGCTGCGCAGGCTCATCGACGTCACGCCCACCTTCCTTGTGCGTGGCATCCAACTTGCCCTGGGCTTGATCCTGGGGTGGCAGGCCATCCAGTGGATGCGCCCTGCACCTCTGCTGGGACTCGTGGCCATAACCATTGTCCTGATCCTGCGCGAGAACCGCTACGCCCCGGCGGCCATCGTCTTGATGATCTTGGGGCTGGCGATCATGGCCTGGCAAGGCAATCTGCCCCGCTCGTGGGATCTGTCCCTGACGCTGCCGCCTTTGACGCTGCCCCGCCTGGGTGACGTGTGGCAGGCGATGCTACTGGCCGGGTTTGCCCAGATCCCGCTTTCGATCACCAACGCCGTCATGGCGCCTGCGGCGCTCATCCGTGACTATTTCCCGGAGAAAGCGGTCGGCGGGCGCAAGCTGATGCTCAACATGGGGGTCATGAACGTTGCTGCCTCCTTGTTCGCCGGGATGCCCATGTGCCACGGCGCGGGCGGGCTGGCCGGGCAGTACTATTTCGGCGCGCGCACGGGCGGCACACCCATTCTTGAGGGGCTGATCGAAGTGGCCATTGGGCTCTTTCTGAGCCAGTCGATTGCCGATGTCATGGCCGCCTTCCCAATGCCGCTGATTGCCGGCATGATGTTCCTGGTCGGCGTCCAACTGGCCAGGCCGGTCATCGAACTGCGGGGGTGGAAGCTGGGGCTGGCAGTGGGTACCGCTGCCCTGTCTGTTGCCACCAACATGGCCATCGGCTTTGCCGCCGGCCTGGCTGTAACCCACCTGTTGCGGGCTTGTAAGCGGCGCGGCCTGTTATCCTCTCTCCGTCTGGATGTGGAGGAAGATGAACCGAATGGAGAAAAATGATCCGAATGATTGATCCCGCCCCGGTTCCAGTGATTGAGGTTTCAGATCTGACCAAACAGTACGGGCCAGCGGAATCGGGCCTGCTTGCCGTCGACCACATTTCGTTCCAGGTGCATCGGGGAGAGGTGTTTGGCTTTCTGGGCCCCAACGGCGCGGGCAAAACGACGACCATCCGTGTGCTCTCTGGCCTTTCCCAGCCCACAGCAGGGCACGCGCGCCTGTTGGGACTGGACCGTTCCAGCCACCTGCCGCAGATCAAGAAGCGGATCGGCGTCGTGCCCGAGGCGTCCAATCTGTACGACGAGCTGACGGCCTTTGACAACCTGGTCTTTTCCATGCAGCTCTACGGGGTGCCACGCAACGAACGTGCTTCTCGTGCAGACGAGTTGCTGGCGCGCTTCCGGCTGTCAGAAAAACGCGACACCCCCTTTGCCAAGCTCTCACGCGGCATGAAACGCGCCCTGACCATCGCCGCCGCGCTGGCTCACCGGCCGGCGATTCTCTTCCTCGACGAACCGACGACGGGTCTGGACGTGCTCAGCGCGCGCAATCTGCGGCAAATGATCGCCGGGCTGCGCGACGAAGGGGTGACGGTCTTTTTGACCACCCACTACCTGGAAGAGGCCGAGCGGCTGTGCGACCGCATCGCCCTCCTCGTCCGGGGCCGGATCGTGGCGCTGGATACGCTGGCCGGCCTGAAGGCACAGGTGCAGGGCGCCGCCGCCGTCGAGGTGACGTTGCAAGAGGGGGACGGCCGCACGGAGACGCGGCGCCTCGTCGGCGGCGAGCCGGCCCCCCTGGTCCGCGAAGCCATGGCCCTGGCCGAGTCGGAGGGACACCGCCTGCTATCTATCCGCACCGTCCAGCCGACGCTGGAGGATGTGTTCGTGCAATTGACCGGCCTGAGCGCCGAGGTGATGCAGGCCGAAAAGGGGGGAAAGGGCAAGTGACATGCTGATCGACGATCTGCGGGGAATCTGGTACATCATGCTCAAGGACCTGAGGGCCTACTATTTCAAGCCGCCCAACGTGAGTTGGGGCATCCTTTTTCCTCTGGCCTTTGTGCTCGCTTTCGCCATCCGCGACCCAGGCAACCTGGAAGAGCTGGTGCCCGGCCTGTTGGCGTTAACCCTACTGTTTGGGGCCAGCAGCATGGAAGCCATCGTCATCACCTTCGAACGGCGAATTGGCGCGCTGGAGCGCCTGCTACTGGCACCGCTGCGACTACCGGCGCTGTTAGCGGGCAAGATCCTGGGCGGCGTGGTCTTTGGGCTGGCAACCACGCTGCTGATATTGATCCTGGCGTTGTTCGTCTTTGGCCTGGGAGGTGTTAACTGGCCGCTGCTCTTCCTGGCTATGGTCCTCTCCGCCACGGCCTTTTCGGCCATGGGTGCGCTGGTTTCGGCGGCAGTCGAGGAGGTGTTCGAGGCCCAGACGCTGGCCAACGTCTTTCGCTTTCCGATGATGTTCCTGGGCGGCGTGTTTGTGCCGGTGGCCTCGTTTCCGCCGGGCTTGCAGGTCGTGGCCCGGCTGTTGCCCTTGACCTACGCCGTCGAATCGCTGGACGTGGCCATGAGCGGCGGCTCGCCCGCCACGGCCATCCTGGACCTGGGCGTCCTGGCCGCGTTTACGGTCGCCTTCTTTGGCCTGGCGACGTGGGCGCTGGCTCGACGGCTGGCCTAGAGGCAATACCTATTGGGCCTAGAGGCAGTGTTGATCGTATCGGTGCTGGTGGTGGGCCTGGCCGGCATCGCGTTGGCCCAGGATGCCACACTCCGGCGGCGGATGCCGGCCCCTACGGTGAGGCCTGCGGGGGCTATGGCCGGGGTGGTCATGGCATGAGGGGCTACGGCTACGCCAGCACCATGCCCACCCTCCTGGCCGAAGCGCTGGGCATGACCACAGAGGAGCTGTACGCGGCGCAGACGGCCGGCCAGACGGTGGCCGAGATCGCGGTCGATAGGCAAGGCTCTCCGCGCCATCCCGGAGACGGCAGCCTTAACGGACCTTGAATGCTCCTCGACCTGGCAGCGCAGCCAGCGCATCTTTGACCTCATCGTCCACTTTGCTCCTCATTCTCCACAGCAATCGAGATGTGAATGCGCTCGACCTGCCCGGCCCGCACTATCTCGGCGTACGGGGCAGGGATGACGCCGTCGGCAAACTCGATCTGGCGCTGGCCCGGAAGGTGCAATGACACCGGATGCTTCTTCGGCCAACCCGGCCCGTCGCCCGGCCAGGTGTCCACCCGGTCGGGATTGTGGATCGTGACCGGCGTGTGTCCTAAGAACGTGAACGTGACTTGCCCCTCGGCGTCGAACAGCCAGCCGGGCAGCGCGGGCTGGAACTGGAGGCACAGCTTGCCATTCTGCAGGAAGAAGGGCCGCGGGCCGGCCATCATCGTCGTCCAGATGCTCAGAAACTCGGCCGTGGCGCCGCTAAGGCGGGCGACGAACCCGCCGCCGTGCAGCGACGCGTCGGGGTGGGCGCTGCTGACCAGGAACGACGAGTTCTCCAGCGGGCTGCGGCCATAGACGGCCGGGTCCTGGAAGCAGACCAGGGCGCGCCGAAAGTCGTCGTAGAACTCCTCGTACAACCCGGCTTTCAGCACCTCCAGCAGGTATTTGTATTCCATGTGCAGCCAGATCGATTCATTTTCCAGCCAGCCGGGCGTAAAGGCCCGCGCCCGGCCGATCTCGTGGGACTGGCCCGCCAGCGGCGCGTTGACCTTGTACATGCCCAGCTTGCGGTCGTACAGCTCGCTCTGCCGGAGCCGGGCGTGGAGGTCCCGCGCCGAGGTCACGTCGGGCTGGACCTTCAGGGCGTGGACCGGGCCTTCGAGAAAGAGGGGCAGCACGGCCGGCTCAAAGCCGGTGGCCCGGACGTAGGGGCGGCCCTGCTCGTCGGCGCCGGCCAGCCGCTCGTAGCCGGTGACGGTGTAGGCCAAATAGGTGGGCGGCAGGCCGGGCGACGCGCCTTGGTTCATCTCCACGGCGCGCTGAATGCCGACCTGCACCTTGGCCTGAAACGCGGTCAGGATCGGCGCCAGCTCGTCAAAAGGCACAGATTCGGTTTGACCGTCAAAGCCCAGGCGGACGCGCTCGCGGTAGGTTTCGCGGGCGGTGGCTACGGCGTCCCAGCAGCGGAAATCCCGGTCTGGACCATCCGACTCGCACCACGCCGCCAGGACGTCCGTCACCTCTTGCAGGAGGTCGTACTGCTCGACCGGCAGGTCGACCACGCCCTTTTCCACCATCGCTTCCAGCAGGAAGGTCAGCAGGCGCTCCAGTTCGTAGGTCTCGCACAGCGACGAGCCGAACAGGCCCGGCAGGCCGTTGAGCGCGTCGCACCAGCCCGGCTTGCCAGCCTCCATCTCGACGCCCAGGCCCAGGGGGTCGAGGGTGGCGAATTTGAGCAGGGCCAAACCCACCAGCTTGGCAAAGACGGTCGTGCGGTAGACGTCGCCCCGGCCGCCTGTGGCCTTCAGGCTATGGGCGGTGCGCACCAGGTTGGGCGACTCGGTGCGCGCGGCGATGAGGGCCGCTTTTTCTTCGTCCTCGACCACGGCCCCGTACTGGCGCACCCGGTTCTCGCCGGGCACCCGGTTCTCGCCGGCGAGCACGTATTTGCGGGCGCGGGGCCGGACGACGGCCGGGTTGTCAAAATAGGGCACGGCCGGCCCGCCGAACAACAACTCGTCCTTTCTGTCGGGATAGACGGCCAGGTAAGACTCGATGAGGTCGAGGTTGTAGGTCCAGTGGTCGATCCAGTAGCCCTCGCCGGGGGCGGCCTGAAAGTGCTGCTCCGCGCCGCTCAGGGCCTCGGCGACAAAGGCTTCGGGGCTGACGGTCAAGCCCATCTCGCCGTCGGCGATGGCCCGCAGGAGTTGGCCGGGGGTGAAGGGCCGGGCCAGCAGCAGTTCCAGCCCCTCCGGTTGCTCCACCAGCGCCAGGACGGCGGCGCGGTGCTCGGGGGGCAGCGTGAAGCGGCTGCCCTCGACCACCAGCGGGTTGTAGCCGTCGGCCTGGATCAATCCCAGGAAGGCGAGGACGTTGAAGGCGCCCACGTCCGGGTTGAGTTGGACGTCGTTGCGCCGGTTCTGGTTCACGTCGCGGTAGTTGGCGTTGCCCTGGGAGTAGGGCTCGGCGGCGAGGGTGAAGTAGTTGTAGTCGCGCTCCAGGTCGCCGTGTTTGCGCGAGTAGACGTGATAGACGGCGGGCGACTCGCCGTCGCCCAGGAGGAGGGGCCAGCCGCCGCGCAGCACGTTGTCGAGAAAGGTCTGGCGGGTGTAGGCGTCGAACCGAGGCGAGCCGGTCCGGGTGGCGACGACGCCGGTGAGTTGGCCGGCCAGTTGCCCGGCCTCTCCCCGTTTTTGCGCCACGTAGGCCGGCCGGGCCAGGCGGCCGACCTCGCGGCGGACGCCTTCGACGTGGCCGGCGTGGCCGACGAGGGCGTAGAGCGTCAGTGCCTCGCCCGGGGCCAGCCGGGCGTCTGCGCCGAAAAAGCCGCAGGGCGTCCGGCCGGCCGTGATCTGCCGTTGCCGGCAGAGGTCGGCCAGGGGTTGGGCGACGAATCCGTCGGCCTGGCTGAGGGCCGTGTTCTGGCCAAAGACGACGACCGGATCGACGAACGCCGGCAGCCGCCGGCCCGCGCCGTCGAAGGCCAGGTAAAAGTGCCCGGCCCGGATCTCGCGCACCTCGGCTGTGTCGCCGGCGCTGGCCTGAAGGCGGTAGAAGGGCAGGCCCTCGTCCAGGTTGAACACCGCCATCCAGGCTTCGGTCGTGCGGCCCATCTCTTTCAGGCCGTGATTGTCCACGCCGAAGGGCATGACGCGGGCCAGGCCGTCCAGCACCTCCAGGGCCAGCGGCCCGTCGCCGGTGTTGGTCAGCGTCACCCGGCGGACCAATCCGGCAAAGGGTTCACCGGGCAGGATAAAGTAGAGGACGTTCGTCTGGAGGCCGTGGGCCGGGCTGCTGGCTTGCAGTTCCAGCTCGTTCATGCCGATGCACATCCGGCTCTCGTCGCCGGCGCTCCAGGGGGCAAAGGGCTCGTAAAGTGTCAGACTCTGATCCCGCTTCAATTTGAGAAAGGTGCGAAAGCCGGTGAAGGGCGTGGCCTGATAGGCCCTGTTGGCCGGCTCGAACTCCATGATGGGGTTGTCCTTGTTCTCGATGCCGAATCCGGCGATGGCCTGGCCGCGATTGACGTAGAAGGCCCACAGGGGGGTGCCCAGCGGCCCGGCGATGCCGGGCAGGAAACTGGAAAAGGGGCGAGCGGTTGCAAAATCTTTGAGGATGAAACGGCCCCGGCGATCAAGGATATTGTCCGTACTCATACCGCCGCCAATTCGTCGTTGATCCTCTTGAGCATAGAGAGGGGCAACATATCGGGCACGTGACCCGCGATCTCGTCCAGTGGCGAGTCGAGCAAGAAGGAAGCCTGGGGATATTGCAGCAGGGCGCCCAGGTGTTTTTCCAGCACGGCCTTGCCCGCCTCGTCAGCCAGGAGCGCGCGCAATGCCAGGCCGACATGCAGCCGAGCATCCCGGTCGAACCGGGGGGCGGGCTCGGCCAGCAGCGAGAAATGACCCACCAGTCGTATGTCCTGGCAGGAAGCCCCCACCAGCACGTTGAACTCGCCCGGTTCGGCGACCCAACACTTTTGCGAGGGGTCGTAATAGGCCAGGGCTTGCCGATCCAGAACGATCGAGAGCGTCTTGGTTTCGCCCGGCTCCAGGGCAACCTTGGCAAATGCCTTCAGCTCTTTTACAGGGCGTCGCAGCCTCGATTCCACGTCGCGGACGTAGATCTGGATGACTTCCTTGCCGGCTTGCGAGCCGGTGTTTTGAACATCCAAGCTAACCCGGATCTCCTCCCCCGGCGCGTACTCGGGGGCATCCAGCCTCAGATTGCTGTACACAAACTCGGTGAAGGACAGCCCGTGGCCAAAGGGGAACAGCGGCTCGATCCCTTTGGCGTCGTAGTAGCGATAGCCGACAAAGATCCCCTCGCCATAGAGCACCTCGCCGTTCTCCCCCGGGTAGTTGAGAAAGGCCGGGTTGTCTTGAAGGCGCGCCGGGAAGGTGGTGGGCAATTTGCCCGAAGGGTTCACGTCGCCAAAGAGCACGTCGGCGATGGCGTTGCCCATCTCCTGGCCCAGGTACCAGACCTGCACCACGGCCGCCACCCGGTCGAGCCAGTTCATGGTAATGGGCGAGCCGCTGTTGACGACGACGATGGTGCTCGGGTTGGCCGCTGCCACCCGCTCGATGAGGGCTGCCTGGTCGCCGGGCAGTTCCATGTCGGCCCGGTCCTCGCCCTCGCGCTCCCATTCGTCCGTCTGGCCGACGACGACGATGGCCACGTCCGACCTGGCAGCCAGGGCCACGGCATCTTTCATAGACGCAATCAGCGCCGGCGGCCGGCAGCTCAGGCGCAGCACCCGCCAATCGGCCCCCCCCTCCCAGCGGTATTCAATCTGGAGCGGATAGACGCGGCCGCCGGCCAACTCCAATTCGACCGTTTTTTCCGGCCCACCCCAGGGTGGCACGCCGGTCCAGTTGTCGATCATCTCCTGGCCATCCACGTAGAGCCGGCCCAGGCCGGCGCTCATCAATCCCAGCCGGTAGCGGCCGCTTTCCGGCACCGTCAGGTAGCCGGTCAGGCGGGCTGAGAACTGCCTATCGTCCACGCCCGGCACATCTTTGCCAAACCAGACCAGGTCCAGGTGTTCGACGGTCTCGGCATGGACCGGCTCCCCGCCGAGGTCCGGACTCGCAAAATACTCGACGCAGAGTCCCTTCTGCCCTCCATCTCTGGCCGTGAGCCAATCGGCCTGGATGAGGGGCAGTTGGCGGCCGATGTTGCAGCCGATTTCGTAGCTGACCTCGACGGCCTCGCCTGCCTTGTTGCGGATGCCATCCAGCGGCGAGACCACGTAATGGGGCCGCACGTGAACGCTCCCGCCGCCCTGGATCTGGGCCCAGCGGGCATTCTCGCCGATGACGGCGATGGAGCGGATCTCGTTCCGGTCGAGGGGCAGAAGGTTGCCGGCATTTTTCAGCAGGACAATGGCTTCGCTGCCCGCTTTGCGGATCAGGCTCCGGTGCTCCGGCTGGTCGACGGAACGTTCGGGCGGCAGGTCCGGTTGCTCAAAGGCACCGGCCCGCTCGATGGTGCGCAACAGGCGGCGCACCCTGTCGTCCAGTTCGGCCGGGCTCAGGTCACCCGCTTCGAGGGCGGCCTGCACGTGCTCGCCCATCCAGCGGGCCGGGCCGGGCATCTCCAGGTCCAGCCCGCCCTGGGCAGCGCGAGGGGTATAGGTACCGAACCAGTCGGATATAACCGCTCCGTCGAACGCCCACTCGCCTTTGAGGATGTCCAACAACAAGTAGGGGTTTTCACTGCACCACCGGCCGTTGACCTTGTTGTAGGCCGACATCACGGTCCAGGGTTTGGCCTGGTGGATGGCCATTTCGAAAGGACGCAGATAGATCTCGCGCAGGGCGCGCTCGGGAACCTGGGAGCTGATGGTTTTGCGCTCGAACTCGGAGTCGTTGCAGACAAAGTGCTTGATGCAGGCTCCTATTCCTCCATTTTGCAGCCCGTTTATGTAGGCGATGGCCATCCGGCCGGTGAGGTAAGGGTCCTCGGAGTAGCATTCAAAGTTGCGGCCGGCCAGCGGCGAGCGGTGCATATTGACCGTGGGCGCCAGCAGGATGTGAGCGCCTTTGACCCTCGTTTCCTCGGCCAGCGCAGCGCCCACCCGCCCGACAAGCTCTGTATTCCAGGTGGCGGCCAGGGCTACGCCGGCGGGAAAGCAGGCCGAAGTGGGACCCTGGTGAGACTGGGTTCCCCGGGCGCCGCCGGGGCCATCGGTAAGGCGGAGGGCAGGAATGCCCAGGCGCTCGATGGCTACCGTATGCCACATATCTGCTCCAGCGAGCAGGGCGATCTTTTCTTCGAGCGTCATCTCTTCGAGCGTCATCTCTTCAAGCGTCATCTCTTCAAGCGTCATCTCTTCGAGCGTCATCTGCGCGATGAGGGTTTCGATTTTCTTTTCCATGATCGGTCCTTTCAGGTGTTTCCCCCTGCTTGACTGACAAAACTCGACCCGGGTCGTCCGGCTTTGATCGGACGCAGATAAACGCGGATTCCCGCAGATTCTATACGTTTTTATCTGCGTTTATCTGCGGAATCTGCGTCCAGAGAGATCTGTCAGTCAACCAGCTATTTCCCCTTTGCCAGAAACAGGTCCAGCGTATGGATCTGTTCCGCGGCCAGAGCCGTGATGGTGCTCCTGGGCAATCGGACGGTTCGGCCTGGAAGCTCGGCAGACAGCGTCTCGCCGTCCAACTCGATCCTGACGAGGGTGTATTCGTCCCAGGCTAGCCGGTCCGGGTTGCGGTACGTAATCTGCAACCGTTGGCCGGCAAACTGAGTCAAGACCGCGGCTTGGCCATCGGCGTCAAACTGCTCGGGCATCAGCCTGGGCTCCAGCACCAGGTCGCCAAGCCGTCCCTTGACCCCAAAAACCTCGGTGAGCATGGTCAACAGGTACCAACTGGCCGAGCCGGTCAGGTAGGGATACATGCCCCGTCCCCCAGGCCCGACGTATTCGGGGATGCCAGGATAAAGCTTACTCCGGCCAAAGTCCTGGCTGTGGCGATAGATGCCCTCCAGCACGGCAAAGCCCTCTCGGACCAGGCCACGCTTGTAGAGGGCGTTGGCGTACATGACGGCCATGTGACTGAACATGGCCCCGTTTTCCTTGTGGCCATAAGCAAAACCGAAGCAGCGGCCCAGGCTCATACTGAGTCGTTCGGCGGCCGGGCCGAAATCGGTGTTGAGCCGGTAGCCGCCCACGCCTGGATCGTAGAGGTAGCGGTCGGCAGCCCGGACGATCTGCCGGGCCTGCTCGTCGGTGGCGACGCCGCCCATCAGGGCGAACACCTGGCCGGTGAGGGTCATCCGCACTCCATCAGGGTGATCCCCTTCCAGCCGCTGGCCGCCCTCGTCATAGTAGCCGTTGAACCAGCCCACGTCCTCACTAAGCTGAAGCCATTCCTGCCGGCGCAGATGGGCATAGAGCCAGTCGGCCTTGGCTGCCAGGTCGGCCGACAGGTCCGGCAAAGAGACCGCCATCTGCTCCCCCTGGATTGTACTCTGCGTGGCGGCGAAATAATCGGCCAGGCGCGATTGTTTTGCGGCGGCCGAGTCATAGTCCAGCGGAGTGTGGATCGTATCCAACAGGGGCATCAGCTCGGAAAAAAGGTGCACCTCAGTTACGCCCAGCCGGCCTAGGGCCAGCACCAGTTCGCTCAACGCCCGCAGATTGCTGGCATAGAGGGCCGTAAGAGCGACGCTCTCCCCCCGTTCGCGGGCCATGTCCAGGCCGTCGTTCCAATCGGCGCCCTCTAAGCGGATGATGTTGTGCTCGCCCACGTGAAAAAAGGAGGTGAGGTGCTGGACCAACAGGTGTTCGAGGAGGCTGCCGCGATAGATCTGGCCCGTCGCGGTTCGCAGTTGGATACCATCTTTTGGTTCCCAGGCGTCGTCCACGGCCTGAGTGCGGTGAATCCACGAGTCCTTGAAATAAACCTGTTCCTCCAGCAAAAAAGCCAGGTCGCCGCTGCTATCGAGGTAGAGCTGGGTGGTGAGCAGGGGCCAGGCGCCGTGGTCCATCCACACCCGGGGGATGTCGTTGCGATCGGCCCGGAACTCGCCGGGCGCAGCGCCGATGATGGTCGCGTTGCTGCCGTCGAGGCGGACGCCGGCAAAATTACTGAAAAGCCGCTGGCGGACCTGGCCCGGCGCCATGACGAGCAGGGCCAGTTGATCCTGCCACAGGTCGCGCCAGCCGCGGCCGCCGCGCCCATAGTCGTGATAGGGTAGGAATGAGTTGCCGCAGATGCGGCGCAGGATCGGCTGGAGGGTGACCCATTTGAACCAGCCGTCGAAGCGAGCCTCGCCTGTTTGCACTTGCAAGCTCGCCAATTTTTTCTGCCAATGGCTCTTGGTCCGGGTGAGCCAGGTATCAAAGCGGGGCTGGGCGCCATAGCGGGCCATGAGCGCTTCCAGGTCCGCATCCTGATCCAGGATGGCCAGCACGATCACGTAGGCCTGGCGCCGGCCCGGATCGAGCCTGATCCGGCGGAACCGGAGCCCACCCATTGCCTCGTAGCCGGATAGGGCCTGTCCGGGTGGAGTTGGCTCGGCCGCGCCGACGACGGCTTGCGGCCAATCGAGGCTGCCACCGGGGCCAACAAAAGCCTCCATCAGAGGGAAAAAGGAAGCCGGGGCTGTGCCGTCTCCCTCAGCCCCGAGCACGGCGTAGGTCACGGTGTTGGGCCGGTGCCCGCGTTCGTCAAAGGCCAGCGTCGGCCGGACCAGGACGCCGTGCCGGTGGGTATAGGTGCGATGCAGGAGGGAGGTCACGTGGCGATGGTCGCGCAGGCTGTCGGCCGAGCGGCCAAAGATGGGGATGGCGGCGGTGGGGGTCAGGTTCAGCCGCCCCTGGCCTTCGTTGGTTAACGTCACGTGCATCAACTCGACCTGGTCTGAATTTGGGGGCACGATGTTGGTAATCTCTGCGCGCAATCCCAGGGCTGGATTCCGGCGCGTCACTCGGTGCCAGAGGAGGCCGGCCTGCACTTCTACTTGCTCGGCAGCCGCGCCCACGAAATTCTGGGCGATCTGCCGGGCCGAATTACCCGTGGCTGACCAGGGGCCGTAGCCTGCCACGTCGACCCAGAAATTGCGGGCTGCCCGCGAAATGTGCAGGTCCTCAACCGAGACGGGCAGGGTGAGAAAGCTGTTTTGCCCGGTCTTGACATCGCCGTGTAACGTGGGGGTGATGACGGCTATCAGCCCGCTTTCATTTACCAACGGGAAATAGAGATAGCTGTGACGATCTGGCTCGGGCAGCACAAAGGTGCCTTTGTCGTCGATGAATTGCCAACCTGTCACATTAGATCCTTTCATGTTCAAGGGCCAAGCTCCGAAGCTAGCTGTTGGGCCAAGGGCTCCAGGTGAGCAGCCAGAATACCGCCCACGTCTGGTTCGGGAGCGGCCAGTACTTGTCGCCAAACGACGGGCAGGACATCGGTAAGCCGACTCTCGACCAAGCCCCAAGTCTGTCCACCGGGAAATGAGCGGCCCGTCTTCAGGGCCTGGCCCATCACCCGGTAGTGGGGCTCGGTTGAAAAAGGGGGGGTATCCAGCATCTCAACCTGGGTCGGCAATCCAAAGAGGGGAAATAACTCACGCGAGGCCCGGTTACTCAGCAGGAATTGGATCAACTTGATCGCCCGGCTTCTACGGCGCGAATGTTTCCAGATGACAAGGTGCAAGCCACCCACAAAGGGCACCCCGGGCAAGAGCGCGACTCCCACGTTGGGCCGCATCTCTGGAGGGAGCAAACGCTCTTGCATCAGCCAGTGTCCGCTGAGCACGGTGGCGGCCTCACCACGACAGAATAGAGCTTCAGACTGATCATCTGAGAGCCCTTTGGCCTCTTCCGAGAGGTAACGACCCAGGCGAAAATAGGCCCTGATACCCCGGCGGGCCTCGGGCTGGTCAAAGAGGATCTGTTTACCATCCCGGCTGATAAATGCACCGCCTGCCCCCCAGACCCAACTGGCGAGCAGGTGGACGTTTACCCGGGAGCGGTGGGTGGCCAGGGCCAAGGGAGTCTCCAGGCCGCCGGCCTGTAAACGGGCCAGGGTTTGCTCAAACTCCTCTGGGCTGGAAAAGGCTGTCGGTTCGCCCAGACCAGCTTGGTCGAAAAGGTCGCGGCGGTAAAAAACAACTCGCGTATCTGCCGACCAGGGAACCGCGCCCAGCGAAGCAAAGAGCCCAGAGGTGGTCAGTCCACTTTGCCAGCTAGCCGGCAGGAACTGATCTTTGCCCCCCAAGTCACGAATTTCACTCGAGCTAAAGGGGCTGAAGGCACTCATCCGGGCCAGGTCACCGAGCCAGGTGCTGCCGATTTCGGAAATGTCCGGCCCGGTACGATATAGGGCCGTCCTGATTGTTTTCGTCCAGCCGCCTTGCCAGCGGAGCACCTGTAAGTCAACACGTTGGCCCTGTTCGCGTTGAAACTGGGCAAGCAAAGACCCAAGCCTGGCGATAGCTTCCGGTCCATGGTCAAAAACTGATACGTTGATCACGTCCATATGCGCCCCTTTCTACCGGTAGAAGGTCATGTCATCCAAGCGTTCAATCCGTCGCCGGGATAGATATCGAGCCGGTCAGGAGGGGAACGCCCAACGGCCCGGCGATGCCGGGCAGAAAGCTGGCAAAGGGCCGGGCTGCGGCGCACCTTTGGATGACAAAGCGACCCTCATTGTCAAATCGATCTGAACTCATACGTCGTACCCTGGGACGGCGGTGGGGATGGTGGCCGGTTCGATACCATCCCCACCGCCGGAACGTTGGCCAGTTTCCGCAGAGGGGAGAGATCCCCTGCGGAGAAGGCTGGCTTGCGCTAGTACCTTTTCAACATGAAAATGACGTATCCTGTCATTGCGAGGAGCCCGAAGGGCGACGAAGCAATCTCCAACGACGTGCGCTAAACGGCCTGAAATGAGCAGAAGGGGATTGCTTCGTCGCTCGCTGCGCTCGCTCCTCGCAATGACAGCTTGTCGAAATAGCCTTGAAAAGGTACTAGTCTGTCTTGATCGTGGGCAGGTAGATTCGCGTCAGTGTGACCGATCTGACCTGATCCAGGTAGAAAGAATCACTGCTGCTCTCGGGAAGCAGCAGGCCATAACCCCACACCTCGGTCAGGCCCAGGCCATCATTGGGCGCGCCTGCCGGCTCCGGTCCGGCCGTCGGGTAATGGACCTCCTCGAGCGAGTCCAGTTCGACAAAGATGTGCTCGTGGGGCAGTAGCATACCCGGCCCGTCGCCTGTAACAGGCCCAAACGTCGTGATCCGCGTGCGCACCGCTCTACGCCGGCCAGATCTTGCGTCCGCCGCCCGGCGGCGTGATCGTGTCGATCTGGGCCAACTCCTTTTCTGTCAAGGGGGGCAGGAGCGCGGCCTGCACGTTGTCCCTGAGCTGCCGGGGATTTTTGGCCCCTGGGATCGCCGTCGTGACCGCCGGCTGGGCCATCACGAACTGGAGCGCCAGTTGGGCCAAGGTTCGGTCTTTTGCCAGGGGACGCAGCCGTTCCACCTTTTCCAGATCCTGCAAAAAGGTCTCCCGCTCCTCCGGGGTCTCTTGCCAGCGCCGCCGCCAGTCGTCCTCGGCAAAGGTCCAGTCGGCGGTGAACTTGCCGGTCAAGATGCCCATGGCCAGCGGCCCGCGGACGATGACGCCGATGTCCTGCTCGATACAGTAGGGAAAAATCTCGGCCTCGGCCGTCCGGTTGAGGATGCTATAGTCGGTCTGGAGCGTGGCGCATCCGCCGTCGCTGTTGAATGCCTTGAGATAATCCAGGTCACTGGTGCTGACGCCGTAGGCGCGCACCTTCCCCTCCCGCTGGAGCTTTTGGAACCCCTCCACCAAGACCTCCATGGTCGGGTCGCGAAAGTCGATGTGGCTCTGGATGACGTCGATGGTGTCCGTCTGCAGCCGGCGGAGATTGCTCTCCACGCCCGCCACCAGCTTGTCGACGGTGTCATAGGCCGACCGGCCCGCCGCCCCGTCAAAGTCGAGCCAGCCAATCTTGGTGGCGACGACGAACCGGTCGCGCCGCCCCTTCATCGCCCGGCCCAGCAGCTCCTCGCTGTGCCCCCCGCCATAGACGTCGGCGGTGTCGAAAAAGTTGATCCCGGCATCGAGCGCGGCGTCGATAGCGTCCAGCACCTCTCGATCCTCCGTTGGCCCCCAGTAGTCTCCGCCGGCCGCCCACAGACCAAAGCCCATTTTGGTGACCTCGATGCCGCTCTTGCCCAGCGTCCGTTTCTCTATGCTCTCCCTCATCTTGCTGCCTCCTTTTGTCTCCTGAAATAAGCCGCCGGTACCACAGCGCACTCTGGCGGCCAACACTTATCCCCCTTGCTCACGGTTCTGGTACACCCGGACATAGTCCACGGCCATGCACTGGGGGAACTCGGTCGTCTCATCGGGATCTCCCGGCCAATGCCCGCCCACCGCCACGTTGAGGAGCAGGTGGAACGGCCGGTCGAACGGCGCAGGATACTCGGTATTCAGCTTGGATGTGAACCATTCGGTCTGGGTTTGGTAATGGTCGCCATCGATGTACCAGCGAATCTCACCGGGCTCCCACTCCAGGGCAAAGACGTGGTAATCGTCGGCGAACGTCTCGCCGGTGCGGAGGACGTAGTGGTGCCCGGTGTGAGTGTGGGGGTTGCCATAATGCAAGGTTCCGTAGGCGCGGATGGGGTTCTGCCCCAGCATCTCGACAATATCGATTTCGCCGCCCATCGGCCAGCCGCCATAGGCCATGTGAGAGGGCAGCATCCAGATGGCGGGCCATATCCCTTGACCCTGAGGCATCCGGGCGCGCACCTCGATGCGCCCATACGTCCAGTCCCCTTTGTTCTTGGTGACCAATCGGGCGGAGGTGTAGCGGTACCCGCGGTACGGCGCCTCCTCCCGCGCGCAGATGCGCAGCACCCCGTCCTCAAGGACCGCGTTCTCTGCCCGGTCGGTGTAGTATTGCCGCTCCCCGTTTCCCCACCCACCGCCCCCCGTGTTGAACGACCACCGCTCAGGATCGGGCGAGGCGCCGTTGAACCCGTCAAACTCTTCGCTCCATACAAGCGACCAATCATCGGCACCGGCCTCGGTCTCCAGCCCGTAGCCAAAGGGGAAAAGCGGCTCTTCCTCGCTCTCAGCCAGGGCACTGAGCGGCACCTGGTCGACCGAACGCGGCCAGGTGTAGGCCAGCTTGCCGCTGAAGGGCCGGTCGCCAAAGAGCACGTCGGCCACGCCCCGCCCCTCGGTGCCGGGCAGCCAGGCGGCCACAAAGGCGTCCCAATCGGCCAGGGCGTCGGCCACGATGAGGGGCCGTCCGGAGATCAGAACGACGACCAGTTGCTCGCACTGGTCGGGCAGGCGTTTTAGCATCCGTTTGTCGGTCACCGACAGCGACAGATTCCGACTGTCGCCCCGTCCCTCGGCATAGGGCTCTTCGCCAATGACGGCGATGCAGACCTCGGCCGGAGTCTCGAAATGGCCGAACCGCTCATATTCCACGGTCGTGTCCGCGGATACCGTAGCCTGGATCGCCTCCAGGATCGTCGTGCCGGGGGTGATGTCGCCCATCTTGCCCTGCCATTCGATGGTCCAGCCGCCGCACTGCATGCCCACGTCGTCGGCGCCCACCCCGGCCACGGCGATGCGCGCCGTCTCTTTGGACAGAGGCAGGAGGTCCCCCTCGTTCTTGAGCAGGACCAGCGACTTGGCCACCGCCTCGCGGGCCAGGGCGCGGTGCTCGTCTGAGCCCACCTGGGCCAGCAGCGACGGGTCGGAGAAGGGGTGGTCGAACAGCCCCAGCTCATATTTCACCGTCAGAATGCGGCCCACCGCCTCGTCGATGCGCTCCAGGGACACGTCGCCGTTTTCGACGGCCTCGGTCAGGGTGTCGATAAAGCGCCCGTACTCGTAGGGCACCATGTTCATGTCGATGCCGGCGTTGATGGCCGTCACCACCGCGTCATAGTATTCGCCCGTGATCTGGTCGATGGCCCCCCAATCAGAGACCACAAAGCCCTCAACCCCCAACTCGCCTTTGAGCACATCGTCGATGAGGTACTTTTGGGCGTGCATTTTCATGCCGCCCCAACTGGAATAGGAGATCATGATGCTTTTGGCCCCGGCCTCGATGGCGGCGACGTAGGGCGGCAGGTGGACGGCCCGCAGGGTGGCTTCGTCCACCTCGGTCACGCCCTGGTCGATCTGGTAGCTGCCGGCCGCCGTCCCCCAGGCGGTCCCGCCGTCGCCGACAAAGTGTTTGGGCGTGGCCAGGACCGTGTCCGGCGCGGCCAGGCTGTCGCCCTGAAGGCCCCGCAGGTAGGCGACCGCCAGGCTAGAGACCCGGTCGGTGTTCTGGCTATAGCCCTCGTAGGTGCGCCCCCAGCGGATGTCCTGGGGCACCGAGACGGCCGGCGCATAGTTCCAATAGATGCCGGTGGCGATCATCTCGGCCGCCGTCGCCCGGCCGATGCGTTCCATCAGAACCGGGTCGTTGGCCGCGCCCAGCCCGACGTTGTGGGGATAGATGACGGCGCCGCGGACGTTGCTGTGGCCGTGCACGGCATCGACGCCGTAGAGGAGGGGGATGCCCAGGCGCGACTGGAGGGCGTACGCCTGGTAGCCGTCGACCATGGCTGCCCAGGCCTCGGGGGTGTTGGTCTCGGGGTAGCCGCCGCCGCCGCTCAACAGACCGCCGATGGCCCGCTCGGTGATGTCGTTTTCGGCGATGCTGTCTTTTTCGACCAGGGTCATCTGCCCGATCTTTTCTGCCAACGTCATGCGTTCCAGCAGATCGGCCACCCGGTCCGGGATGGGCAGGTCGACGTTTCTGTAGACCGCGCCCTCGGGGATGGGGGCGTAGGTCGGCCGGGGGGTGGGCTGGACCTCGGCGGCCTGGCTCTGGCCGATTTCAAAAAAGATCAACTTGCCAAAGACGCTGGGATTGTGGTACGACTGATCAGACTTGTCAAGGGCTGACCAGATGAGCTTGAGGTCGCGGCCGGACTTGGAGGCGCCGTTGAGGTGGACCTGAAAGCCAAGGACGTTGCCGTGACCCACGCGGATATTCCACACGTCGCTCTCGAGGGGCACGGCCACCTCGACGGCATAACCCCGGTCCGTTTTGACCGCCGCCACCCGGGCGCCGGCCGTATCGCCCCGCACCCCACCGACGACCGCCTCTTCGGGGCTGCGGCCGATATTCAGGGGCGGGACGGTGATCTGGGCCACGCCGTCTTTGTAGCTGATCAGGCTCAGATCGCCCGTGGCGTTGACATAGAATTCGATCGAGTCCTCGTTCCAGTAATCGGTGCCGTGCTGGCCGCTGATGACGTTGTCGTCGGTCACGTCACCCATGAAATAGAGGTAAGCGTCGTCGGCAGCAGCGGCAAAGGTGACGGACGTCAGATTGGGATATTCCTCCGCCCCTTCGGGCATGGTGACGCGGGGCACGCCCTGCCAATCAGCCAGATCGCCGTCCAGGGTGATGGCCAGCGGGTAGGGCGCATAGTAGGTCTCCCGGGAGATGCCCGGCGGTGACAGCAAGGCACCTTTAACTGGCGGGGTGTCAGTGGAAACCGGGGTTGCAGTGGGGGCAGGTTGATCTGTGGCCGCAGCTGTGGCCTCGGCCTCCTGGGTCGGCTTGGCGGTGGGCGTGGCCGGACCGCAACCGGCCGATACCACCAGCACGATCAGGGTCCATAGGATGAAGAAGTGGATTGGACGCTTCATAACAAACTCCTTGCTTCTTTGTTTTGGCCGAGGTCATGCACGCCATCTTGAGCCGCTCCCATGTGCCCCGCGCCCTTTCCCCCTCAAGCGTTAGAGGGGGAAAGGGGTTGGGGAAGAGGAGAGGAATGAAACCGCTATTTTTCGACGCCGGTAATGACGACGCCTTGCATAAAGTACCGCTGCGCCAGGAAGAAAACGACCAAGGGGACAACGACCGCAATCAGGGAAGCGGCCTGGATCATGTTACGTTCCAGGGAATAGAGATTGTTGAACGCTGTCAGGCCAACGGTGATGGGGAATAGATGCGGCTTGCCGGCCAGGTAGATGAGCGGTCCAAAGAAATCGTTCCAGCAGTAAAAAAAGTGGAACAAGCCCACCGCGATCAACGCCGCCTTGGAGTTGGGCAGGATGATGGACGTAAAGATGCGAAAGGGGCCGGCGCCATCGATGGTCGCCGCCTCGTCCAGTTCCCGGGGGATGCCGAGAAAGAACTGGCGCAAAAGAAACACGTTGTAGCCATTGGAGAAAAAGGCTGGCACGATGAGCGGCAACCAGGTCCCCACCCACCCGATTTTGTTAAAGAGGGCATAGGTTGGGATGAGCGTCACGGCCGGGGGAAGGATGATGGTGGCAATGACGACCATAAAAAGAATCTCCTTCTTGGGGATAGGAAACCGCGCGAATCCATAAGCCACGATGGCCGCGGAAAAGACCGCGCCGATGGTGCTGAGTACAGCGTACATCAACGTATTGCGCAGGAGCAAGGGATAATCAATTGTGTTCCAGGCCCTGACAAAGTTCTGCCACTGGAAATCGGACTCCCAAGCGCGCTCCAGCGTGCGCCAGCGGCCTTCCCAGCGAATCAGGCCGGCATCCGGGTTTTTGGGATCTACAAACCAGCTTTCCTCGCGCCGCTTCGTGACCAGTGCCCATTCCTCCACTCCCGATTCGGTGGGCACCAAATAGATGTCGTATTTCTTTCCTTCATAGGTGTAGGTCTGTTCCGATGCAGGCCAGATAGGTGTTCCTACATTCGTAATTTGGGTATCGGTCTTGAGGGCGGTCGTAATTCCATACCCCATCGGCATCAGAAAGCCGAGCACGACGAGAATGACCACGGCCGTAACGCCGATCCCTGTCAGGATCTTTTTGCCCTGTCTAGCCTGTTGAAACGTGAGTGCCCTATTAGCCATTAGCCCTGCTCACCCCCTGCATAGTAAACCCAGTACCTGGCAGAGAAGAAGGCCAGGAGGGTTATAGCCAACGCCACAATAAACAACGCCCAGGCCAGCGTGGCCCCGTATCCCATGTTGAAAAACGCAAAAGCCTGTTTGTAAAGGTAAACCATAATAAAGCGCGTGGTGCCCTGAGGAGAGCCATCCCCCCGGTTTAGGACAAAAGGCGCCAAAAAGTATTGCAGCAAGCCAATCAAACTGAGGACGAGTTGGTAGAAAATGACCGGCGAAATCATGGGCAGCGTGACGTGGCGGAGACGTTTCCACCAACCGGCGCCATCCACCGTCGCCGCATCGTAAAGCTCCGTTGGCACCCCCTGCAGGCCCGCCAGATAGATCATCATAGCGCCACCTATCCCCCACAGGCCCATGCCAGTATACGTAAAGTAGATCAGGCGGGGATCCTGCGTCCAGCGAATTCCATTTACCCCCAGCGCTGGAATTCCCAAGACGTTTTCCAGGAACATGTTGATCCACCCTGTGTGTTCGTTAAAGACCGCGTTCCAGATCAGCACCGTGGCTACCAGGGGGATCATGGATGGCATGTAGAACAGGCCCCGGAAGAGTGACTTTCCATACAAACGTTCAGAGTTCATCAGCATGGCAACAAAGAAGGCAAAGCCCATGGTGATGGGTATTGAAATCAATCCGAATCGAAAGACTCTGGCGAACGATGGCAGCACCTCCGGATCTTGGAACAACATGCGCTGCCAATTGTCCAGTCCTACAAAGCGCGCCTGATCGGGGGTCGCCAGGTTAAAGTCGTACAGGGAAAAACCAAACGAGGCTACCATAGGGATGAGGTAAAAGGCCAAAAAGCCAATGATCCAGGGGGAGATGAATAACAGCCCCCATCGCATCTTGTGTTTGGCCAGCGCCGATGGCTTTTCTTTCCCTCGTCGGCGAGACCCGGCTTGTCTCAGAAAAGAATCGAACATAGAAGCACCGTCCTTTTACGGCCTTTTTTGGGAGATACCGGTTTACCTTTTGAGGTAAACCGGTATCTCCTCATAGATACGAAGCAGCCGACAGGCGGCTACTCCCCAGCCGCCGCAAAGATCAACTGTAGATCATCCAGCAGGGCGTCGATTTCGGCGTCCAGATCGAGGCCGGGTTCATTCGCGATCTTGTTCCAGAATTCGTTGTAGCGGTCGGTGGTCTCCAAGAAGCTGGGCATCCAGCTCTCGTGGTTGGGGTTGTCGGCGTAGGCCATGCTGTCCACGACGACCTGGGCGTTGATCTCCTGGTCCGGGAAGTTGGTCTCAAAGTAGTTGGCCAGCCACTCTTCCTGCAGCTCCAGTCGCGCCGGCATCCCGCCATAGATGTTGAGCAGCTCAGGCGCGACCTCCTCGCTGAGCAGGTAGGTCAGAACCTCGAAAGCCTCCTCGGGATGCTCCGAGCCTTTCATGATGCCAAAGGTGTCGGCGTGCATCTTGGACGTGACCACCCCTTCGTAGGCAGGCGTCGCAGCCAGATTCCAGGCAAAGTCAACGTCGCCCAGCGCCCAGGTGGCCACGTACCACAGGTGCAGGTGGGCCATCGCCAGGTTGCCCGAGGAGAAGGGACCCCCAGGACCCTGGAGGAAATCAGCCCCACCATAGGCCCCGTTGGGGATGAACCAGTCGGTCCAATAGCCGTCGTAGGTCCACTGCCAGGCTTCACGCCAGTGCTCCGGGACCTGCGCAGTCCCGTCGGGAGCTACCAGAGAACCCGCGCCAAAGAACGTGCCGATGCCGCGCGGATCCGTCCACTGGTTCATCCAGCCAAACTGGACGATGTTCTCCGGGTCAAACTCGGCGCTCGTCGCGTCGTTGCCGTTGGCATCCACCGTCAGCTGCATCGACAGCTCGCGCAGCGTGTCCATGTTCCACTCCCTCTCATTGCCATCCGCATCTACGTACGGCTGCCCATACTCCGCCGGCGGATAGGCCAGGCCGGCTTCGTCGAACAGATCCTTGTTGTAGAGGACAAAGGAGGGAAAGATCGCAAAGGGGATGCCCAACTGGCCTTCCTCGACGACGTGATAGAATTCGACCATGTTTGGGTCGAAAGCGCTCAGGTCATAGTCGTTGGCGTCGATCAGGGGCTGCAGGTCCAACCAGGCCCCCTTGAAAGAGTCGCGGCCGCGGATGCCTACCGGACCAACGATGTCCGGCGCGTTGCCGCCGGCAATCTGTGTCGCCAGCGTGTCGTACGCCACGTCGTTGTCGACGATCTCCAGAACCAGCTCGATCTGGTCCTGGGAGGCGTTAAAGGCGTCCACCACCGCTTGCTGGGGCTCAAAGGTCGGCTCGTCAGAGCCAGCGCCCAACCCCACGAACCAGCGAATCTGGACCGCTTCACCCACTGGCTCGGGCTCTGGCGTCGGTTCTGGCGTTGGTTCTGGCGTCGGCTCTTTCTCACCCACTTCCCCAGCTGCCGCAAAGATCAACTGTAGATCATCCAGCAGGGCGTCGATTTCGGCGTCCAGATCGAGGCCGGGTTCATTCGCGATCTTGTTCCAGAATTCGTTGTAGCGGTCGGTGGTCTCCAAGAAGCTGGGCATCCAGCTCTCGTGGTTGGGGTTGTCGGCGTAGGCCATGCTGTCCACGACGACCTGGGCGTTGATCTCCTGGTCCGGGAAGTTGGTCTCAAAGTAGTTGGCCAGCCACTCTTCCTGCAGCTCCAGTCGCGCCGGCATCCCGCCATAGATGTTGAGCAGCTCAGGCGCGACCTCCTCGCTGAGCAGGTAGGTCAGAACCTCGAAAGCCTCCTCGGGATGCTCCGAGCCTTTCATGATGCCAAAGGTGTCGGCGTGCATCTTGGACGTGACCACCCCTTCGTAGGCAGGCGTCGCAGCCAGATTCCAGGCAAAGTCAACGTCGCCCAGCGCCCAGGTGGCCACGTACCACAGGTGCAGGTGGGCCATCGCCAGGTTGCCCGAGGAGAAGGGACCCCCAGGACCCTGGAGGAAATCAGCCCCACCATAGGCCCCGTTGGGGATGAACCAGTCGGTCCAATAGCCGTCGTAGGTCCACTGCCAGGCTTCACGCCAGTGCTCCGGGACCTGCGCAGTCCCGTCGGGAGCTACCAGAGAACCCGCGCCAAAGAACGTGCCGATGCCGCGCGGATCCGTCCACTGGTTCATCCAGCCAAACTGGACGATGTTCTCCGGGTCAAACTCGGCGCTCGTCGCGTCGTTGCCGTTGGCATCCACCGTCAGCTGCATCGACAGCTCGCGCAGCGTGTCCATGTTCCACTCCCTCTCATTGCCATCCGCATCTACGTACGGCTGCCCATACTCCGCCGGCGGATAGGCCAGGCCGGCTTCGTCGAACAGATCCTTGTTGTAGAGGACAAAGGAGGGAAAGATCGCAAAGGGGATGCCCAACTGGCCTTCCTCGACGACGTGATAGAATTCGACCATGTTTGGGTCGAAAGCGCTCAGGTCATAGTCGTTGGCGTCGATCAGGGGCTGCAGGTCCAACCAGGCCCCCTTGAAAGAGTCGCGGCCGCGGATGCCTACCGGACCAACGATGTCCGGCGCGTTGCCGCCGGCAATCTGTGTCGCCAGCGTGTCGTACGCCACGTCGTTGTCGACGATCTCCAGAACCAGCTCGATCTGGTCCTGGGAGGCGTTAAAGGCGTCCACCACCGCTTGCTGGGGCTCAAAGGTCGGCTCGTCAGAGCCAGCGCCCAACCCCACGAACCAGCGAATCTGGACTGCCTCGCCCGCCGGCTCTTCCACCTCCGTCGGCTCGGCCTCCTCCGTGGGTTCAGGGGCGGCTTTGGTTGGCTCGGCGGCCGCTTCGGTCGGTTCGGGAGCCTCGGTTGGTGCCTCGGTCGGGCCGCAAGTGGTGATCATCAGGCTCACCACCAGCAGCAAACTCAATAGACTAAACCATTTGTGCTTCATCTTCTTTCCTCCTTATGTGTATCGTGATATTTGAATCTGCTTACTAGACCACGGACCATCGAGTGTTGAGACGATAGCTTACCTCCTTCCCTACCTCGAAAGCTCTGCGGGATGATCTTGGAGACCGCCCCCCGAAGAGCAGGGTAGGTGTGTGGCGGGGCCGCCCCGCCGCATGCCAGCTTTCCCACTTTGGACCTAAGGTACATCGATGCGACCTGCGCCACAAGAATCCCGGATCACGAGTTCGGTAGGCAAAATTAAGCGTCGTGGCAGATCGAGTCCGTTTTGCAGAATGTCGATGAGCGTTTCCACGGCGAGGGCGCCCACCCGCTGTATCGGCTGTCGGACCGTTGTCAGGGATGGATCGACCATGGTTGACTGGGGTAGATCGTCAAAGCCAACCACGGCGATGTCGTCGGGTACAGTGAGCCCAGTAGCGCGCACGGCACTCAGCGCACCCGTAGCCATCGCGTCCGAGGCGACAAAGACGGCGTCTGGTTTGTGCAACAGCAGGCGCTGCATGGCCTCGTAGCCGCCCGATTGGGTAAAGTCGCCACTTACTATCAGGGTCTCGTCAATGAGCCGGTCCCGATCCTGAAGGGCTGCCAGATAACCTCTCTTCCGGTCTTGGGCAGCCGTGTTGTCAGCAGGTCCGGCGATGGTCGCAATTCGTTGGTATCCCAAGCGCAACAGGTGCGTGACGGCCGTGGTCGCGCCGGTCATATTGTCGACGTCCACATAATTGACCCTGGGATCCTCGTGCCGCCCTTGGACCACAAAGGGAACCTGGCTTTCCAAAAGTCGGGGTATCAGTGGCGTGCCGGCGCGAGTGGCCGTGACAATCACGCCATCCAGCAATTGTTTGCGCGAGATTCGACGATAGAGCTTCTTTTCCTCTTCCTGGGAGTGAAAGAGAAAGAGGGAAAGGGTATAATCGTGGGCATTGCAGCCCTGCGAAACGCCCTGGATCAGGCGCGGGAAAAAGGGATCCTCAAAAAGGCTGCGGATAGCAAGGGGGATGACCAGGCCGATGATGTGAGAGCGGCGGCTGGACAGCGAGCGGGCGATGGGGTCAGGCTGGAAGCCGGTTTCGGCGATGATGTGCAATACCTGCTCGCGTGTCTCGGGGCGGACGCTGGGATGGTCGTTGATCACGCGGGAAACCGTGGAACGAGAGACACCGGCCAGTTTGGCGATCTGCCGGATAGTCAATTTGCCCTCTGCCATGATTCTCCTTGAGAGATCCTCCACTCCCGTTTGGGACCGGTCCCAAATCTATGCTGCCATTATAAACGCTCACCCACCTGGCCGCTAGGAGAAAAACGATATTGAGATGGACATTTCATAGACGAGGGGCGCAGCACTGCTGCGCCCCTACAGTCTGGCAGTCGCGGAAGAGAGGGTTAAGCCTGGCGGTAGGTTTCGGGGGACACCCCCACCTCGCGGCGGAACACGCGGCTGAAATAGCCGCTGTCGGAAAAGCCGACCTCCAATGCGATTTCGGTGATACTCTTGCCGGGGTCGGCGAGAAGCTGCTTGGCCTGATGGACCCGATAGCGATTGATGTAGGCGATGGGCGTCACACCCAGCTCCTGGCGGAAGCAGGCGGTCAAATAATCCTCGCTGAGGGCCACGTGCCGGGCGAGGTCGGCGCGGGAGATGGACCCGGCGTAGTGTTCGTGGATGTAGGCCATGGCCTGCCGCACCAGGCGCTGAGCCTGGGCGCTCAAGTCGCGGGTGCGCTCCAGCGCGGCGTCGACGTGGCCCAGGGTCTCCTCCACGCTGAACAGGCCCTTGCTCAACACCGTCGCCACGCCCCGGTTCAAGCGGGCCATGTCCTCTTTGGTCAGCACCTGGCCGGTCAGCACGATGACGGGGATCTCGCGCGTGGCCTCGCCTTCGCGCATCGCCTCCAGCACGCCGAATCCGTCCAACCCGGGCATCATCAGGTCCAACAGCACCAGATCGACGCGCTCCCGCTCCAGGACGTCCAGCGCCTCCAGGCCGTCCCGCGCCGTCGCCACGCGGTGGGCCGGCGAATGCGCCCCCACGATCCGGGCGTGCATCTCCAGCGTGCCCGGATCGTCGTCCACGACCAGGATGGTCTTTGCCTGGCCGGCGTCGGGCACCAGCCACTGTTGGTCGAGGGCCCGCGTCAAGTCGGCCAGCTCGATGGGCTTGGTCAGGTAGTCAACCTCCAGCACCGAGCCGCCCTCGGGCGACAGCGAGCAAAAGAGCACGGGCAGGTGGCGCGTCTTGGGATGGCCCTTGAGTGCCTTCAGCACGCCCCAGCCCTGGTGCGGCGCGGCGCTCACGTCCACCACGACCGCAGCGGGCGGCGCGACCGCCAATTGCGAGAGCCAATCGGAATTTTCGTCGACGAACGCCGTCTGCACGTCAAAGCCACGCCCGGCGAGGTGTTCGCGCAGTCGCCGGCCGCTCCCGGCGCGATGGCTCAGCACGAGCACGCTCCCCTGGCCGAGGGTGGGGAGGGCGGAGGGCTGAAGCTGGCCGGCCGGCGGTTTCACCGTGGGCAAGGTGAAATAGAAGGTCGAGCCGGCCCCCTCCTGGCCCGAGGACCGCACGCCGATGGTCCCGCCGTGCAGCTCGACGAGCCGCTGGCAGATGGCCAGCCCCAGGCCCAGGCCGCCATAGCCGCGTCCCACGCTCCGCTCCGAGCGGCGGAACTCGTCGAAAATCGCCACCTGCTCTTCGGGCGGGATGCCCAGGCCGGTGTCGTGCACGGCCACGGTCACAGACTCGTCGCCGGACTCGACTTCCAGGCGCACTTTGCCCTGGGCCGTGAACTTGACCGCGTTGTTGACCAGGTTGAGCACGATCTGCCGCAGGCGGGTGCGGTCGCCCCACACCCAGGGGCCCGATTCGGGCAGCACTGCGCGCCACGCCAGCCCCTTGTCGTGGGCCAACTGGCGGCCGGTTGCGGCCACCAGGCGCAAGGTGTCGCCCAGGTCGACGAATCCGTTCGACAGGCGCAGTTGGCCGGCGTCGCTGCTGGCCAGGTCGAGCACGTCGCCGATGAGCCCGCCCAGGTGCTGGGCGTTGGCGTGGATCTGCTCGACGTCCCGGCGATAGGGCTCGGCCAGCGGCGCGTCGTCCCCTTGCAAGAGAATGCCGCTCAGCCCGACGATGAGGTTCAGCGGCGTGCGCAGCTCGTGGCTGACCGTCGACAGGAAGCGGCTCTTGAGCTCGTTGGCCTCTTCGGCCAGGCGCCGGCCCTCGGTGGCCTCGCGGTACAACTGGGTGCTGTTGAGCGCCGTGGCCAGTTCCTGGGTGATGGCCCCGTAGAGGTCCAGGTCGGCCGTGTCGAAGGCGACGTAGCCCAGTTGGCCCCGGGGGCCGGTCAACGGAAAGATGGCCAGGCGGAAGGGTCGGTCTTTTGGCAGAAAGCGCTCCGGCGGAAAATCACGGCTGGGGAAACGAAGGAGCGGTGACGCCAACGACGTGACGTCCCGCAACGTGGTCCAGGCGGCCGGATCATCGCCCTCCGCGCCGAACAGGGCCAGCCAGGCGGTCTCGATGCCCATCGCCGGCAGATGCTGGGCCAGGATTTTGTAGACCTGGGTCTCGTCGAGGGCGGCCAGGAGGCGGGCCGTCAAGACGCCCAGGCGGTTGAGGGTCCAGCGCTGGTCCACCACGTGCTGGCGAAACTGCCGCTGCACGCGGGCGCTGACGAGGATCCGGGCTTGATCCAGCAGCTCGTGTGCCAGGGGCAATCCCTCGCAAGCGGCGCCCAGGGTCGAGAGGGCCGCCTGCCAGGCGTGGACCTCGTCGCCGCTGGCCTCCACTTGGCGGAGGATGGCCTCCAGGGTCGCGTAGAACGGGGCGGCGTCGCCTTGCTCCAGGCTGGCGTGGAAGGCATCGACCAGGCGCCGGCACGCCGCCTCGATCTCGGCAGCGGGCAGGCATTCGGTCTCGGCCAGGACCGGCGCGGCCATGGCCTGGGCCAGTTGCTCGCGGTCGGTCGTTTGGTCCGGCAATCCGGTTCGGGGGGCGACGCGCAGGGCGGACTGGCCGCAGCCGCACGACTCGCGGGGCATCAGGTGGGTCGCGATCTGCGCCGATTCGACGGTCTCGGCCTGGCCGGTGAGATAACGAAAGAGCGATTCCACGGCGCGGTAGCCCATCTGGCGCAGGGGGACGCGCACGCTGCTGAGGGCCGGTTCCTGGACCGCGCTCTCCGGCCGGTCGTCAAAGCCGACGAGGGCCACGTCCTGAGGGACGCGGCGCTCGGCCTCGCGGAGGGCCTGCATCGCACCCAGGGCCGACTCGTCGTTGCTGGCCAGGACGGCGGTAAAGGGCGCGCCGGAAGCCAGGATCTGGCGCATGGCCTGGGTGCCGCCCTCGTAGACGTGCCGCCCCCAGGCCACCAGGCAATCATCGGCCGGCAGTCCGTGTTCCTGGACGGCCTCTTGATAAGCGCGCAGGCGCTCGCCGGTGTCGCCCGTCATGTCCTCGGGACTGCCGGCGATGAAGGTTATGCGCCGGTGGCCGTGCTCGACGAGGTGCTGCATCGCTTCGAGCACCCCGCCGCGGTTGTCGGCGGCGACGGTGGGGCCGGGCTCGCCGGCGGCGACAAAAATCAGCGGGTGGCCGGCGGCGCGCAGCGCGAGCGGGCCTCGGAATGGAGGGGATTGATGGCGATCAGGCCGTCGGTGTTCCAGGGGCCGACGGGCACAAAGTCGGACTCGGCGGAGAAGAGGGGCCACGCTGCGCGCGGCGCCCCGCGCCGGTCCGCCCACGATCCCATGCCGCAGCCCAGGAGCAGGTTGCAGCCCAGGTCGTGCGCCGCCAGGCTCGCCCCGCAAAAGATGGGATCGAGGTAACTGAAGGGCGTCGCCGTCCAGGCGTACTGCCAGCCGGCCAATACCCCGATGGTCGGCCGCCCAGGGCATAAAGTGCGTGACATCGTTGACTCGCTTTCTAGCTGCCGTCAGGCCCGGTTGTGCCTAGTGTATCCCAAGCATCCTGAAAAGTCAACTGCTGGAATTGGTGTCCGAGCAGGTGCCGGCCGATGGCCTCTCCCTACTGTTCCTTCTCCCATCCCTTCGCCCTGAACCCTGGCTGTTCGTCCATCCTACCACAGCAGGCCAATGACCGCTACTTGTGGTGACGGCCCGTGCGTCAGGCCTTGCCTGACCGTTTCATACAATTTCCAGCCGGCCCAGTGGATTCACGGCCCGAACAGGGGCAGGCTCTGACTGCCGAGTGTCCACCTTTGACTCCTGTCCATCAATTGACGATGAATCGACGGTGGTCTGTTATACTGTCCTCAGCATCAAACAGACGGACTGTGGTCCGTGCCGAGCAGAATCTGTGCAGGGCAGGTTTTGCGGCACTGCGAAAAAGCATCCAAATCGAACACCAGAACAGAAGGAGGTGCAACGAAAAACGAGACCGGGCACCAAACGCATTTGTTGGATCAACGTCGATGCCGAGCCATAATCAAGGAGGAAAGATGAAGGAAAAGAGCACCCGAAAATCTGCTGGGCGGCCGGTCGGCCACCTCACGCTATTGACCCTTTTATTGGGAATTCTGTTGTTCCTGCCTTTCGCGGTCGCAGCCCAGGAGCGGGCCGCCGGCTGGGAGATCCATTGCGTGGACTGCCCCCACGATTTCGGCCAAATGTCCGACCGCAGCCTGCGGCTGGACGCCTCGGGCCATCCCCACGTCGCCTACGGCGAGGAGAGCCTCTACTACGCCTGGCACGACGGCGCCGACTGGCACATCGAGGTCGCGGACGATACCCCGGCCGGCGATCATGGCGTGGGCACCTACGCCGCCCTGGCCCTCGACGACGCCGGGTATCCGCACATCAGCTACTTTGCCCACTATGAGAGCGGCGGCTATACCTACTCCGAGTACCGCTACGCCTACAAGGATGGCAGCGGCTGGCACGTCGAGATGATAGACACGGAGAACATCTTGATCGGCGGCGAAACCTCCATCGGCCTGGACAGCGGCGGTTATCCCCACATCGCCTACTATGCCGATAGAAACTACGATATCCGCCACGCCTACAAGGATGGCAGCGGCTGGCACATCGATACCGTGGACAACGTCGGGTATCTGGGCGCCTACGTCTCCCTCGACCTGGACAGTTCTGACTATCCCCACGTCAGCTACTACGACAGTGACAACGCCGATCTGAAATACGCATACAAGGACGGCAGTGGTTGGCACACCGAGATTGCCGACGGCGCGGGCTACGTCGGCTTCTACAGCTCCCTCGTCGTGGACGGCAGCGGCTACCCCCACATCAGCTACGATGGAGCCGCCCTCCAGTACGCCTACAAGGACGGAACGGGCTGGCACGTCGAGACGGTGCCCGGCATGCCTTCGGGCAGTTGGGACACGTCGCTGGCCCTCGACGGCAGCGGCTACCCCCACATCAGCTTCTACCACGCCAACGCCACTGATCTGATCTACGCCTATCAAGACGCGGGTGGCTGGCAGGTAGAGACTGTGGACAACGCCGATGATACCGGCCACTATACGTCCCTCGCCCTCGATGGCAGCGGCCACCCCCGCATCAGCTACCTGAGCTATACCAATCAGCAACTCAGATACGCCGCCTTTGACGGCGCCAACTGGACCCTGGAGACCGTCGACCAGGGGGGTATCATGGGCAAGTTCGTCGACGTCGCCCTCGATAACTCGGGCTATCCCCACATCAGCTATCACAGCCTCACCGGCCTTGATCTCAAATATGCGTTTTACGACGGCGCCACCTGGCACAAAGAGACGGTGGACAGCGCCGGGCAGGTCGGCCAGCACACGTCCATCGCCCTCGACGGCAACGACCACCCCCACATCAGCTACTACGACCTGACCTACACCGACCTCAAGTACGCCCATTGGGATGGCGCGGCGTGGCAGATCGAGACGGTGGACGACAGCGGCAGCGTGGGGCAGTACTCGTCCCTCGCCCTGGACGGCAACGGCTATCCCCACATCAGCTACTACGAGGGCGCCCCCGACTACGACCTCAGGTACGCCTACTGGGACGGCGCCGCCTGGCAGATCGAGGGCGTGGACGGTGGCGGCGACGTGGGCCAGTTCAGCTCCCTGGCCCTCGATGGGGCCGACGAGCCCCACATCGCCTACTATGACGCTACCAACGGCTACCTGAAGTACGCCCACTGGATCAGCCCCACCTGGCAGATCGAGACCGTGGACGACAGCGGCGACGTGGAAGGCTACACGGCCTTGGCCCTGGACGGCGACGGCCACCCCCACATCAGCTACCACTACAATGTCACCTGGTTGGAAGACTATGTCCGCTACGCCCACCACGATGGCAGCGACTGGACCTTTGACAACGTGGCCCCGGTCGGCTTCTTTCCGCACAACGACATCACCGTCGACGGCGGCGGCTATCCCCACTTCAGTTACGTGACCAGTGACTATCTGTGGTACGCCTACGCCGGCGCCCAAGGCGCCTACAACCGCCTGGTGGACGAGGAGATGGGCTACAACGGCGAATTCACGGGATTCAACGCCCTGGCCCTGGACGGCAGCGGGATGGCCCACATCGCCTATTACTCCGACGCCGAGGAGGGCCTCAAGTACGCCAAGCAGCTCCCGCCGCCCCCACCACCGCCCCCCTTCCCGGCGTGCAGTCGCTACGCCGATGCTTCGACGCGCTCGGCACAAGTTCCAGCCGGCGCCTGCAATGGCCTTCTGCCCTGCTACGCCACCATCGGCGCTGCCGTGGCCGCCGCCGTGCCCGGCGACGGCATCTGCGTCTTTCCCGGCACCTACGCCGAGAGCGTGGACCTGAGCACCATGGGCACGCCCGGCGACCTCGGCCTGAAAACCGTGGACGCCTCGGGCGCGCCGGCGCCCGGCACGGCGACCGTCGACCCGGCCG
>CAYLZO010000025.1:0-33299 GCA_964387775.1 uncultured Anaerolineaceae bacterium | reverse complement strand
CCCATCCGCCAAGTACCTCTTTTGCCCAGAGTGTGATATAATCCATCGTCGAGAGAAAGGGTGCCAGGCACTTGCGCCGCAGAATCGAGCATTGGGAAGCTGAATTCCATGGTCAGCAGCGCATTTCTACTACGGAAGCAAGTGCCTGGCACCTGGTGTGTGAAAGAATATGTCAACTGCAACGATAGCCAAGAAATCGGAACAAGGGGGACCCACCCTCCGCCAGATGCTGACCCTTTGGGTGCCACTGGCGGCCAGCATCGTCATGATGGTCCTGGAGCCCTCGACCATCAACGTCGGCCTGGGCCGCACCCACGACCCGGAGCTGGCCCTGGCCGCCTACGGCGTAGCCTTTAGCCTGGCCCTGCTGGTCGAGGCGCCCATCATCATGCTCCTCGACGCTTCGGTGGCCCGCTCCACCAACCGGGCCGCCTTTGCCCTGATGCGGCGCTTTACCGTGGGGCTGGGGCTGGCCGTCACGGCCATCGGCCTGGTCTTTTCCCTCACCCCCCTCTACGACCTCGTCGTCGATGGCCTGATGCGCGTCCCGCCTGACGTGGCTGCGCGCGCCCGGCCCACCCTCCAGATCCTGTCCTTCTGGTCCTTTCCCATCGCCTGGCGGCGCGCCCACCAGGGCGTGCTGATCCGGGCCAACAAGACGGGGATCATCACCGCCGCGACCGGCATCCGCCTGCTTGCCCTGGCCGGCGCCCTCTTTGGCGGGCTGCAAATCCTGCCCGAGCGGGGGGCGGTGGTGGCCGGCCTGGCCATGATCTTGAGCGTATTCGTCGAGGCGGCGCTGATCACGCTGGCCACCCGGCCTGTCCTCCGCGAGGAAAGCTACAAGGCCGATGGCGACGACGATGCGCCCCTGACGCTCAGCGACCTGTGGAGCTTTTACAACCCCCTGATCGTCACCACGATTTTGCGCCAGAGCACGCGCTTCCTGCTGACCATCGGCATCGCCTGGGCGGTCCTGGTCAAGGCCTCCCTGGCCGCCTGGCCCGTGGTCTGGGGGTTCGCCGTCCTCGTCGCCGGCCCGGCCTGGAGCCTCCAGCAGCTCACGACGGCCGTGGCCAAGGACGAGGAGGCCTACCGGCGGGTGCGGCGCTTCTCGCTGAGCCTGAGCGTCCTCTTTGCCGTCATCCTGGCCGCCGTGGCCTTTACGCCGCTCTATGGCCTGGTGATGGGCGGCATCTACAACTTGTCCACCGAACTCCAGGACCTCTCCCGGCTGTCGCTGCAACTCATGGTCGTGCTGCCCCTGCTCATGGGCAGCCAGTCGGTCTATCGCGGGCTTCTCATCCGGGGGGGATGCACCGGCGCGGTGCGCACGGCGATGGGCCTGAACGTCCTCACCCTGGCGCTGACGATGCTGGTGGGGGTTACGCTTCTATCGCCGACGGGCGTGACCCTGGCCGCCGTCGCCACGCTGACCGGCGGCCTGAGCGAGCTGGTCTGGCTGCGACACAAGGCCAACTGCTAGGCCGCCCTCAACCCTCCTCGGCCCCATCGCGGTGGATGGACAGGGACACGTAAAAGGTCGAGCCCCGGCCCACCTCGCTCTCGACCCAGATCTCGCCCCCGTGCCCATTGACGATGCGGCGGGCAATGGCCAGGCCCAGGCCGGTGCTGCTCTCGCCGGCCGTACTTTGGACGCTCGTCCGCTGGAAGGGCTGGAACAGCTTGCCTATCTCGTCCTCGGGGATGCCCTGGCCCTCGTCCTCCACGGTGAGCAAGACCTCGTCCCCCTCTCGCACCAGGCGGACCCAGATCTGGCTGCCCGGATAGGAGAACTTGACGGCGTTGCTGAGTAGATTGTTCAGCACCTGCTCGATCTTGGGGGCGTCAACTTCCACCACCGGCAACGCCTTCTCGGGCTCAAACACGATCTCGATCTCTTTTCTGGCCGCCAGCGCCCGGTTGAGAGCCACGTTGCGTTTTATGACGCCAACCAAGTCGGCAGGGAGGAGCTCCAGGTGTAGCTTGCCGGACTCGATCTGGGCCACGTCGAGGAGATCGTCCACCAGCTTGAGCATGAAATCACTCGATTCCTGGATGATCCCCAGGAACTCTATCTGTTCCTCGTCGAGGACGCCGGCGGCATCCTCCAGCAAGTATTCGGCAAAGCCCCGGATGACGCCCAAGGGGTTGCGCAGATCGTGGGCCGCCATGCCCAGGAACTGGTTCTTCTGCTCGTTGAGCCGCTCCAGTTGGACGTTCTTTTTGGCCAGCTCGCGCTGCAAATTGGCCAGCTCGTTGTTCAGCCGGCTGAGTTCGTCGTAAAGGGAAGCGTCGAGGCGCCTCTCGACGCGGGCCATCTGGCTCTGTTCCTTCAGCGCCGAGCGCAAGATGTTCATCTGCTCGTTGCTGATGCGCATCATGTCCTCGTAAAGCTGCAAGAGGCCGTGATTGGTTACGGCCGCCACGATCAACGCGCCATCGTCGGTAGTGACGCCGGCAAAGTGCAGCGTCTTCAGCTCGCCCTCCACCGCAGCGTTGAGCTCCCAGTCAAAGGCCGCCCCCTGATCCTGGAGCGCCACCCAGAAATCGAGGGCCTTGGGCAAGCTGCCCCGGTCCACCACCGAGGTCAGCGGCCGTCCCAGGAGGCTGTCTCGGCTGCCCAGGCCCAGCGTATCGTGGATGATCTCTACGATCAAGCCCTCTGCGTCGCAGCGCAGCGCACAGCCGGCGGCCTGTCCATCGGCGCTCACGCTCCCCCCTCCCCGCCCACCAGCCGATTGGCGATGGCAAGGGCCTGCTGGGCGTCCTGGCCGTGACCGTCGGCGCCCACCTGTTGCCAGAGGCGTGGGGCGATGTTGAAGGGATAGCCACCCACCAGAATGCGCACCCCGCCATTCTCGCCCAGCCCCGCGCTTTTCGTGGCCTCAATCAGCTCGCGCACCGCACCGACGTGGAACGTCATCGTCGCCGAGATGCCCAACACGTCAGCCCCCCGCTCCTCGACGGCGCTCAAGATGCTCTCCTGGGGGCTGTTGGCTCCCAGGTAGTAGGTATCCCAGCCGGCCATCTCGAAAAAGTCAGCCACCATGCGCACGCCGATCTCGTGGAGCTCACCCCCCACACAGGTTGCCACCAGCCGCCGGCCGACCCGATCAGTAGCAAAGATGTAGGGATAGAGTTGGGACATGATGAGCTGGGTAGCGGCCGTGCAAAAGTGCTCCTGGGCCACACCGATCCGGTTCATCTGCCACAGCCGGCCGATCTCGTGCTGGCAGGGTTGGAACACGTACAGGTAGATGTCCTTGACCGAGGTTCCGCCTTCGACGGCCTCCAGGACGAGGCGGCTGGCGGCGTGTCGCTCGCCACGTAACAGGGCGTCGAGGTACTGCCGCGCCAGCTTGGCCAGGGGCGCGTCGGCGCGAAGAAAGGAGGGCAATTCGGGGGGCACGTCCTGCGCCCAATTGAGGCCCGCTTCCAGGTACTCGATGGCCACGGGGACCCCTCCAGTGGGCAAGCCCTCGCTCAGGGCCTCTCGCGTCCAGGCCAGGGTATCTGCCATCGCCTGCTCTGGAAAGCCAAGGCCGGTGAACAGCACCTTGAGCCAGGCGCAATAGCTGGCAAAGAGGCCCGGCTCCCCCGCCAAAAGGGATTCGGCCAAATAGGACAGGTTCCAGGCCGCGTCTTGCAGGCTGTGAGCCCGCCCTCTCTGGCCGTAGGGTTCCCAGATCTCGGGCTGCTCCTCGTATTGCCGCTTCACGACCGCCTCGGCCAGCCCTTGTCGCCGCGCCTTGATGGCTCGGCCAGCTCGCTCAGGGTCGTAGGTCATATTCTGCCCCCTTTTCCTCATTTTTGATCCGACCCCCTCACCGGGGATGTGCCCAGCGCGGACGGGGCTGCCTCGCTGCTGCGCAACCAGAGGGTAAAGGTGCTGCCCCGGCCGGGCAGGCCCTCACTCTCGACCGTCACCCGCCCGCCATGCGCTTGCAGGATCTCCTGGGCTTTGCTCAACCCCAGGCCGGTCCCCGGCACAGCGCCCGACTCGGCCTCTCGGCCCCGATACAAACGCTCAAAGATGCGCGCCTGCTCCTCGGCCTCGATGCCGGGGCCGTTATCTTTGACCCAGATGGTAACCCAAGGCTGTCCCTCGTGCTCCCGCTGATCGACTCCGATGGTCACCCGCCCGCCCGGGGGGGTAAAGATGAGGGCATTGTCCAGGATCTCCCCCAGGGCCTGGAGCAGCCGGACCGCGTCACCCTTGACCTGCGGCAGATCGGACGGAACGGGACGCACCTCCAGGCGCAGGCCGGCTGCCTTGGCCCGCTGCCGGAAGAGATGGGCGGCCTCGATCAGCATGGAGGGGACAGAAATGGGGAGCCACTGGACGATCAACTTGCCGCTGTCGAACTCGGCCATCTCGATGATGTCCTCGATCAGGTGTCCCAGCCGCTCCGTTTGCTCTTCGATGACCTGGAGGAAGCGATCCGTTCGCTCCGGACGGCGGCCCTCCCGCAAGAGTTGGGCTGCCAACTTGAGGTTGGTCACCGGCGTGCGCAATTCATGAGAGACGTTCGCAATGAACTGGGTCCGGGCCCGCTCCAACTCTTTGAGCAGGCTGATGTCACGATGGCTCGACACGTAGCCGGTGACACAGCCTTGGGCGTCTCGGATGGGGCTCACCGTCATCTGAGCGGCGTAGACGCGCCCATCCTTGCGCTGGATCGTCATCTCGCCCTGCCACCGCTTACCCAGGGTCAGGGCCCGATCCAGGGACTCGGGATCGTGGTCCACAATCCCCTCACTGAGAAGGAGATCCGCCGGCTCCCCCAAGAGTTCTTTTGCCTCGTAGCCGGTCAACGCCGTAAAGGCAGGATTCAGGTAGGTGACCCTCCCCGTCGAGCTGAACACACAGATGGCGTCGCCCACGGCTTGCAGAATCGTCTCGCTCTTTTCCCGCTCGGCACGGATTTGGAGCGTGCGCGCTTCGACCTGGGCCTCCAGCGTCGAGTTCAGGCGCCGCAGGGCAGCTTTGGTCTGCTCGCGCTCGGTGACGTCGTACACGAGCCACACTTCGCCTTGCTCAAAGCGGTAGGCGGCAAAGTCGACCACGCGCCGCTCGCCCTTTTTGCTCCGGATCTGCATGGTCCGGGTCTCTGGAAAATGGGCAGCCCGGTCGGCCTGGTAGTAACGGCGGGCAATGGCCGCATCCTCGCCGTACAGGGCCGCAAACCACTGGTCCAGGGTCGTGATCTCGGAGCGATCATAGCCCGTAATCGCCTCGACGGCCTGGTTGATCAGAATCGAGCTCCCCTCGCGATAGACGGCCCCGGCCGGCAGGTGCTCGACCATAAGCCGCAACCTTTGCTCCCGCGCCCGCAAGGCCATTTCGGCCTCTTTGCGCTCGGCGATGTTGAACAGCACCGCCAGCGAGCCGCTGAATTCTCCGGTTTCCGCGTCGTACTGGGGACTACCGCTGATCAAGACCGGGACCGGCGTGCCGTCTTGGCGCAGGATCTCGACCTCGTAGCGATCGAATTCGCCGTGACGCCGGCGTTGCTGGGCCGCCTCAACCAGGGCCTGTTGGTCGGGAGCAAAGAGGACCGACCAATGCCGCCCCACCAGTTCGCCGGACGGGTAGCCCACCAGCTCGCTGGTCGCCGGATTGACAAAGGTCATAAAGCCCTCCACGTCGGTGACGACGATGGCCCCCGGCACCGTCTGGACAATGCCTTCGTTGAACACCTTCAGGCGCGTCATCTCGGCAAAGAGACGCGCATTCTGAAAGCCAACGGCGACCTGATCGGCCAAGGTCTCCATCATCAGGACGTCGCTCTCGTCAAACGCGTCAGGCTCGGCGCTTTGGACGTCGAGGACCCCGACCACTTCCTCACCAACCCGCAGGGGCACACTCAACTCCGCCTGGGTCGGGATCAGGTCGGGATAAAAGTTAGCATAGTGGGCTTCAGCCTCGACGTCGTTGGCCAGCAATGTCTCGCCGTGGCGCCCGACCCAGCCGACCATCCCCTGGCCCAGGGGGACCCGATGGCCCGCTGGAAAGAGCGAGTCAAAAAGACCCGCCGAGGCCCGCATGACCAGCTCTCCGCAATCGCCATCGAGGGTAAAGAGGCCGACGTGGTGATAGCCAAAGGTCTCATGGACGAGACGGGCAGTACGCTCAAGCAGCCGATCCAGATCCAACACAGCCGAGATCTGGCTGCTGATTTCGTGAAGCAGCGCCAGTCGCCTGGCGTGCTGCTCCAATTCCTCGTTCGTACGTTGGTTTTCAGGCATGGCTTTCGTCTTTCGTTCTCACTCCAATCCGGATCCTACGCACCTGCCCGCTTGGGACCCTCGCTCGCTGGGCAAGATCTAGCCCGTTTGAAAGTGGTCTGGATAGAGCTCTGTGGCACAATCGGGGCAGAGATCGTGGGTCAGGCGCGCATCTGTGTGTTTTTGAAGGTACTCCTCCAGGCGGACCCAGTCTCCTTGATCGTCCTGGATCTTTTTGCAGGAAGCGCAAATCGGCAACAACCCCTTCAAGGTCTTGACCTGCTCCAGCGCCGTTTGCAGCTCGTGGATCAAGCGCTCCCGTTCTCTTTCCATCCCCACCCACTCTGTGACGTCGGTCATGACGCCGCGCAAGCCGACGACCTGGGCACCGGCGAAAATCGGCCGGCTATAAGTGCGCGCCCAACGGACCTCGCCGGCTTTGGTAACCACGCGGAAACGAAACTGGATCATCTCCTGGCGAGCCGAGATATTGTCCTGAAACTGGGCATCCACCCGCGCCACGTCTGGCTCAAAGACGAAATCGAGGAAGGACCTGCCCACGACTTCGGCCGGGGTATAGCCGCCCACCTCTTCGATCACCGGCCCAATGTAGGTGACGGTCTTGTTCCGATCCACGGTGTAGACGATGTCGTTCACCTCTTCGACCAAAACGCGATACCGCTCCTGGCTCGCCCGGAGATCTTGGGCCACGCGCACCAACTCTTTCTCCAAGAATTCCAGGTTGGCGATCTGCTGACGAATGGCTGCCAATCCACGCTGTGTCTCGGGTTGAAGGACGTTCCCTTTCTGCGAACGCTTTGGGTCTCCCTTTCCTTCCGGCTGTATTGAGTTGTTCACACGCATCTCTCCTCAGCTCGGCTTGCTGTCGATCGTGAGCACCACAAAACCCAATCCGATCTCACTTCGACCTCTTCGCTGCGCTCCCTTTGAGTATAAACGAGTCGGCCAGCCCCGTCAATCCTCTGGGGGGCTGACTCGGGACCTAGACCGCTGGGACGAGGCCACCTCGGGCTCGCCCGGGTTATCCTCACGCTCCAGCCCTGCCAACGAGCCACTGTCTTGAGAAACACAGGGCTATCATCCACCAGCAACACTGAGATGGACGATCTCGTGTCCAGTATAGGTGTTCGGACGGACCTTGTCTATCCGCAATGTTAGTGAATTGCGGCCGGAGAATTATGTAATCGCCCACCAGAGAACCATCCAATTGCGTTCTCGCTCACGGCGGACCCGCCGTCCCGGCATCGGGGACAGTCCTCCGCTTCTACTGAATTCGCTAACTTTCTATCTAAAACGAGGGGTGTAGTCCGCCGCGGGAACTTGTCCACAGTTTTGCGCGAAACTGGGCAGCTTGAAAGCACGGCCGTCCTTGACGCTGGATCAGAGCTGTGATAGAATAGCCGAGATCCGGGTTAGGCTGACAAGAAAGGCAAAGGGGAGCTCATGACCGAATTCCATGCACAGATTGATGCCCTGGAGACAGCCTTCAAGCAACTGCGCAAAGGGGATTTTCAGATCTTTAACCAACTCCCCCTCCTGCTCGACGAACTGCGCCAGAGCGCGGCCGACCTGGAGCGCCGCCAGAAGGAATTGATCTCCCTGTACGAAGTGGGCCAGGAAATCGTCTCGATCCTCAATCTGGACGATCTGCTCGAATCGATCCTCGACCGGGCCAGCGTGCTGGTCGGCGCCGAGCGCGGCTTCCTCGTCTTGTGGAACCCCGAGCAGGACGACTATGAGGTGGCCGTTGCCCGCAAACTCGCCCGGGGCGAGGTGGACGACGCCCAGATCGAGATCAGCCACGGCATCGTCCGCCGGGTCCTCGCCGACCGCGAGCCGGTGGTGACGACCAATGCCCAAGAAGATCCCCGCTTCCAGACGAGCCACAGCATCATCGCCTACCAGATCCGCTCGGTGCTGGCCGCGCCCCTCATCGCCAAGGAGGAGCTCATCGGCGCGATTTACGTGGACACCCGCCTTAGCTCGCGCCTCTTTGACCAGGGGGACCTGGACCTTCTGACGGCGATGGCCAACCAGGCTGCCGTGGCCATCCGCCTGACGCGGCTCTACCAGGACCTGGAAGCCCGCAACCGCCAACTGCAGGCCGCTCTCCGGGAGTTGCAAGAGACCCAGGACGAACTGATCCGCGCCGAGCGGCTGTCGGTGGTGGGCCGCATGGCAGCCAGCATCATTCACGATCTCAAGAACCCGATGACGACCATCCAGGGCTACGCCGCGTTGTTGGGCCGGGACAACCTGGACGCCGAGACGCGCCAGCGCTTCTCCAAGATCATCACCCGCTCGGTGGATACCTTTGTCGAGATGACCCAAGAGATCCTGGACTATACGCGGGGCGGCGGCCCCCTCAAGATCAGCGAGGTGGAAATAGGCGGGTTCATCCACGACCTGTGCGTCTTTGTCGAGCGTGATTTCCAGGAAAAGGGCCTGGCCATCGAGTGCGAGTTGGCCTACACCGGCCGGGTCCAGATGGACGAGACCAAGATGCGCCGAGCGCTATACAACATTGCCAGCAACGCCCGGGACGTGATGGAGCCCGGGGGGCTGCTCACCATCGCGACCCAGCGTAAGGACAGTCACGTCGAGTTCCGGCTGAGTGACACCGGCCCCGGCATTCCCCGAGAAATCTGCGACACCCTCTTTGAGCCCTTTGTGACGCACGGCAAGCCGACCGGCACCGGCCTGGGCCTGGCCATCGCCAAGAAAACCGTCGAGGATCACGGGGGCTCGATCCTGGTGGAAAGCGAGCCCGGGCAGGGCGCCACCTTCACCATCTGCCTTCCCTGGACAGTCCCCTAAACCGCCCCCGCGGCCTCCCGCTCTCGCCCCGGAAAAAAACTCGTCGATTTCTCTTGACACAGTGCGGCATTTGGTGTATAATGACTGTCAGTCAGCCACTGACCGGAAGTCGGCCTTTGTCACACAGAGGGAGAGGACCTTGAGCACAGCCGAGCGACGAGCCCGGGAAAAAGCCCAGCGCCGCCACGAGATCCTGGACGCCTCCCGGCGCGAGTTTTTCGAGCGAGGTTTTCACCAGCCCACGGTGGATGACGTGGCCACCCGCGCCGAGGTCAGCAAGGGCACCATCTATCTTTACTTCGAGAGCAAGGAAGAGATCCTTGCTCATTTGCTTCTAGAGGGTCTCGATCTGCTCCTCGACGAGATAAAGACCGCGCTCGATCCTGCGTCACCGGCAGCCGAGCCGGCCTTGCGCGCCCTGGCCAACGCCTACCTCCGCTTCTGTCAGACCAATCCCAGTTATTTCCGCCTCATCATGGCCTTTGACCGCGGGCGGTTCGAGGAAGCCATCTCGCGCGATCTCTACGAGGAGGTGCTTGACAAGAGCCTGATGGGCCTGGACCTGGTAGCCCAGACCATTACCCTGGGCCGGGAGCGGGGCGAATTCCAGTGCCACGACGCCTGGCAGGCGGCCGGTTCGGTCTGGGCAGCGCTGAACGGCGTGCTGGTCCTCATGGCCCACCCCCTTCGCCGCAAGATGCTAAAGAACGATCTGGAGACCATGTTCCAGGCGACGTTGGACCTGGTGATGAGAGGGTTACAAGTTCCAAGTGACAAGTGACAAGTTGCAAGTTTCCTTACTTGCGACTTGTCACTTGCAACTTGTTACTTGTAACTTGAGCAAAGGAGGAGGAAAACAGATGAAAGAAGTTGTGATCGTCGGAGGGGTGCGAACCCCCATCGGCAGCCACGGCGGGGCGTTTCGCACGCTGACGGCCCAGCACCTGGCGTCGCTGGTGTTCAAAGGCGTCATCGAGCAGACGGGCATCGACCCCCACCAGTTCGACGACGTGATCCTGGGCTGCATCGGCCAACAGAGCGACGCGCCCAACATCGGCCGGGTGGCGGCGCTGCTGGCCGGCGTGCCGGTCCACGTGCCCGGCTACACCGTGCAGCGCAACTGCGTCTCGGGCATGGTGTCCATCACCTCCGCTTACCAGGCCATCCAGGCCGGGGACGGGGAGGCTTTCCTGGTCGGCGGCGTCGAGAGCATGAGCACGGCGCCCTACGTGGTGCGCGGCGCCCGCTGGGGCCTGAAGTTGCGCCACGACACCTTTGTGGACACCCTGTGGGAGGGCCTGACCGACCCGGTCTGCGGCCAGATCATGGGCCTCACCGCCGAGAACCTGGCCATGATGTACGGCATCAGCCGCGAGGAGCAGGACCAGTTCGCCATGATGAGCCACAAGAAAGCCTTCCGCGCCACGCGCATGGGCCGCTTCCGCGACGAGATCGTGCCGGTGCGGGTCAGCAAACGTGTGGCGGGCAAGGAGGTGGCCTACGAGGACATTGTCCAGGACGAGTGCATCAATCCCACCCTCAATGCCCGCAAGGCGGCCCTCTATCCCACCGTATTCAAAAAGGGCGGCAGCGTGACGCCGGCCAACGCCTGCCCCATCAGCGACGGCGCGGCGGCGACCATCGTCATGACCGCCGACAAGGCCGAGGCGCTGGGCCTGGAGCCGCTGGCCACCATCCGCAGCTACGACTATGCCGCGCTCCCGCCCGAGATCATGGGCCTCGGCCCGGCCTACTCGACGCCCAAGGCCCTGAAAAAGGCGGGGCTGGAGCTGACCGACATCGAGCTGATCGAGCTGAACGAGGCCTTTGCCGCCCAGTCCATCGCCGTGGGCATCGAGCTGGAGGACCAGGGCTGGGACTGGGACAAGGTCAACGTCAACGGCGGGGCCATCGCCCTGGGCCACCCCGTCGGCTGCACGGGCACGCGGCTGATGGTCACGCTGCTCCACGAGATGGTCAAGCGTGACGCCTCGCTGGGCCTGATCACGGCTTGCGTGGGCGGCGGCATGGGCGGCACCATCGTCGTCGAGCGTTGACCGCGAAACCCACAAAAGGGACGAAAGGCGCGAAAGGAGAGGTAGCGGATATGGCAGATGTAGCGATGTGGACGGACAAAAAGGTTAAGGCTGAATTTGAGGGTAAGGCCAAGGCCCGGTTGAAGGAATTACAAGCGGACTTGACTGGGCAGACAGGCGTGGTGGCCATCGAGCCGGAGAGCGGCGAGTATTTTCTGGGCGAAACGTTGGGCAAGGCCGACGCGGCCGCCTTTGAACAGTATCCAGACGAGTGGCTCTATTTCGTCCAGCTGGACAATCCCGAGGCGGCCATCGCCTTACCAACGTGGTAGGTATCAGGAAATCAGGGAATCAGGTATCAGGGAATCGGGTACCTGGTACCTGATTCCCGATACCCGATACCTGATTCCCAGGCACAAGGAGGAGACTATGTGGATTTTCAAAGTAGGCGTCGTCGGCGCGGGGGCCATGGGCGGCGGGATCGGCCAGGTGGTGACCTTTGCCGGGCTGCCGGTGGTGGTCAAGGACATTGACGAGAAGCAGCTCGACCTGGCCCGCCAGCACGTGGAGGGCATCTACCAGAAGCGCGTCGACAAGGGCAAGATGACCCAGGGCCAGATGCAGGAAAAGCTGGACCTCATCGAGTATACGCTGGACTACGACGACTTTGCCGACGTGGACATTGTCATCGAGGCCGTGCCCGAGGTGATGAAGGTCAAGCAGCAGGTCTTCAAAGAGCTGGACGAGGTCTGCCCGCCCGATACGATCCTGGCCTCCAACACCTCGGCGCTGTCGATCAGCGAGATGGCCGAGGCCAGCGGCCGGCCCCACAAGGTCATCGGCATGCACTTTTTCAACCCGGCCCACGTCATGAAGCTGGTCGAGATCATCCCCGGCGACGAGACCGACCAGGACACCATCGACACGGTGGAGCAGTTCACCCAGGAGCTGCGCAAGATCCCGGTCATTGTCCAGGAATGCCCCGGCTTTCTGGTCAACCGGCTGCTGATGCCCTACCTCAACGAGGCCGTGCTGGCCCTGGAGCAGGGCGCGGCCACCGCCCCCGAGATCGACGAGGCGCTGGGCAGCGGCGGCTTTGGCTGGCCCATGGGGCCGTTCTTCCTGATGGATATGCTGGGCATCGACGTCTGCGCTCACGTGGGCGAGTACCTCTACGACCACTACAGCGAGCGGCTGGAGGAGGTCAAGCTTTTTGACAAGCTGGTCGAGATGGGCCGTCTGGGCGAAAAGACCGGCGCCGGGTTCTACGTCTATGCCGCCACCGACGCCCAACCCATTGAGGAGATCGTGGCGGAGGTGCAAGCCTCGGGCGACGTCGAGGCCGGCACCCGCTTTAGCGTGGACCGGCTGATCATGCCCTTCCTCAACGAGGCCGCCCTCTGCGCCGAGGAGAGCATCGCCAACGTCAACGACATCGACATGGCCTGCATCGCCGGCATCGGCATGCAGGTCAACCAGGACGGCGAGTTGGTGCGCATGGGTCCGCTGGAGTACATGGACGAGCGCGGCCTGGACGAGGTCGTGGCCAAGATGGAAGAACTGGAGAAGGAATTCGGCCCGCGCTTCCACCCGGTGGACATCCTGTACCAGAAGGTCAACGCCGGCGCCCTGGGAAAAAAGACGGGGCGCGGGTTCATGGAGTGGACAACCTAAAACGTAAAACGTGATGCGTGAGTTACGCATCACGTTTTGCGCATCACGCACGAGAAAGGAGCCAATCAGACAATGGGCGACTACCAAAACGTAAAAATGAGCATCGAGGACCGGGCGGCGATCCTGACCATCGACCATCCGCCGGCCAACGCCTTTGACACCCAGACGGTGACGGACCTGAACGACGCCTTTGACGAGTGCCTGGCCGACGAGCAGGTCAAGGTCATCATCGTCACCGGCGCGGGCCAGTTTTTCGTGGCCGGGGCCGACATCAACGAGATCAAGGCGCTCGAAGGCTACGACGACGCCTACGAGGTGCTGCGCGCCGGGCAAAAGCTGTTCAGCAAGATCGAGCAGTCGCGCAAGCCCGTCATCGCCGCCATCAACGGCCGCGCCTGCCTGGGCGGCGGCAACGAGCTGGCCATGGCCTGCCACATCCGCATCGCCGAGGACAGCGTGCAGTTCGGCCAGCCCGAGATCAAGCTGGGCATCATGCCCGGCTGGGGCGGCACCCAGCGGCTGCCGCGCCTGGTGGGCAAGGGCCGCGCCCTGGAGATCATTCTCGGGGGCGGCAACATCAAGGCCCAGGAAGCCTTCCGCATCGGCCTGGTCAACAAGGTCGTGCCTGTGGGCACCGTCATCCGCGAGGCGAAGCGCTGGGCCAAGGTGCTCTCCATGTGGGGCGCGGTGGCCATGGCCCACATCATCCAGGCGGTCAACGAGGGGCTGGACATGGAGCTGGAGGAGGGCCTGAAGCGCGAGGCCGACCTCTTTGCCCAGCTCACCGACACCGAGGACATGCAAGAGGGCGTCAGCGCCTTCCTGGAAAAGCGCCGGCCCAAGTTCCAGGACAAGTAGGGCTGGGCAATCGGGGGATCGGGGATCGGGCGAGCAGTTGGGGTTACGACGCTCTTGCTTTCTTGAAAGAAAAAGGACGCAGACCGAGGCTGACCTGGAGCGCGAGTTCCACTTCTTCCATCTTGGCAGCAGAGAGACGTCCAACGCGCCGACCCAGGCGAGCCTTGTCCACCGTGTAGATATGTCCGGCGTGGACAACGGAGGGACGAGGCAGACCGCTTTCTTGAGGCTCGATCTGAACGCCGACGGGCAGCTTTGCCACCCGCAGGTTGCTGGTGATGGCCACAACAATGGTCGCTGCGCTGGCTCGATTGCCCACGTCGTTCTGGACGACGAGGGCCGGGTGCGGATCGCGCATCTCGACACCGGTGGCCGGGCTGAAATCGAGCCAGTAGATCTCGCCACGTTGAGGAGTGATCATGCTTCTTCCTCCTCGGCGACGTAGGGCGGCATCGTTTCGGCTACGAGGGGCTCGTAGTCAGCCGCCAGGGCGCGATCCTCAGCTTCAATCTCGGCGTAGAGTTGGCGAGCGAGAGCCAGCGCGGACTGCTCTTCCTGGGCCTGTAGCACCACTTCCAGGCTTTCGCGCACCAGTGCACTACGGGACAGTCCACGGCGGCGGGCCAATTCGTCAATTTGGCTCAGAAGCTGCTGTGGTAGGGTAAGGGTCACTCTTGCCAGCATACGACACCTCCACCAGAATCATACCAGGCTCTTACTCTATAGGCAAGGGCATCATACCACACTGCCGATTCTCGGTCAAGCAAAGGAGGGAATCTAAATGGACTTTGGCTTGAACGAAGACCAATTGATGTTCAAAAAGATGTTCGCCGACTTTTGCACCAAAGAGATCCGGCCCCAGGGCGAACACATCGACCAGAGCGAGGAGCCGCCGGTCGAGCTGCTGGACAAGGCGGTGGACCAGGGCTTCTGGGCGGCGCTGGTGCCCGAGGAGCTGGATGGCGCGGGCCTCGACACCTACACCTATCTGCTGATGTTGCAGGAGCTGGCCCGGGCCGACATGTCCACGGCCCTGATCCTCAGCGTGCACAACGGCCTGGTGGTCAAGCCCCTCCTCGACCACGGCAGCGACGACCAGCAGGACCGCTACCTGGAGCCGCTGGCCTTTGGCGAGATGCTGGGCGCCTTTGCCCTGAGCGAGGCCACCGCCGGCTCCGACCCGGCAGGCCTGCGGATGGCGGCGACGCGGGAAAATGGCGACTATGTGCTCGACGGCAACAAGGTCTGGGTGACGAACGGCGCGCTGGCGGGCCTGATCCTCACATTCGCCAAAACGGACCAGCCTGCCCTGAGCGGAGCCGAAGGGGGGATTACGGCCTTCCTGGTGGAGGGCGACGCGCCCGGCCTCAAGGTCGGCTACCGGGAAAAGACGCTGGGCCTGCGGGGCGCGTCGTGCAACACCCTCTACTTTGACGGCGTCCGCGTGCCGGCCGAGAACCGCCTGGGCGCCGAGGGCCAGGGCCTCCAGATCGCGCTGGCGGCCCTCGATTTCAGCCGCCTGGGCATGGGCGCCCTGGCGCTGGGCGGCGCCGAGCGGGCCCTGGAGGAAGCGGTCAAGTTTTCGCTGGAACACATCCAGTTCGGCGTGCCCATCGCCCAGAAGCAGATCATCCAGAATTACGTGGCCGACGCCAAGGCCCAGATCGAGGCCCTGCGCTGCCTGGTGGCCCACACCGCCTGGCTGGCCGACTCGGGCCAGGACTATGGCCAGCAGGCGTCCATCACCAAGCTTTTCGGCGCGCGCATGGTTTATGATATCTGCGACAAGATGCTCCAGGTCCACGGCGGCTATGGCTACATGAAGGAATACGCCATCGAGCGCTACTACCGCGACAGCCGCGCCCTGGAGATCGTCGAGGGCACGAGCCAGATCCAGCAGTTCCTCATCGCCCGCGACGTCTACAAGGCCGAGGGGCTGGAGATCAAGCCGTAGAAGGAGGCGGGATTATGGACTTTACCTTTCCCAAAGAACAGCAGCTCTTCCGCCGCATGGTCCGCGAATTCGTGGAGAACGAAGTGCGGCCCGTGGCCAAGATCATCGACCGCGAGCACCGCGTGCCCCACGACAACATCAAAAAGGCGGCCGAGCTGGGTCTGATGGGCGTGCCCTTTCCCCAGGAGTACGGCGGGATGGGCGGCGGCGAGATGGGCTATTGCATTTTCATGGAAGAGCTGGGCAAAGTGTGCAGCAGCACGGCGACCATCATCGGCGCCCACATCGGCATCGGCGCCATGGCCATCTACCTGGACGGCACCGAGGAACAGAAGCAAAAGTTCTTGGTGCCCCTGGCCCAGGGCACGGCCATCGGCGCCTTTGGCCTGACCGAGGCCCAGGCCGGCTCCGACGCGGCGGCCATCAAGACCACGGCCGTGCGCGACGGCGACGAGTACGTACTCAACGGCGCCAAGGTGTTTATCACCAACGGCGACATCGCCGACATCATTACCGTCATGGCCGTCACCGACCCGGCCCTGGGCGCCTACGGCGGCATCACGGCCTTTATCGTCGAGACCAACACGCCCGGCTATAGCATCGGCAGCCTGGAGGACAAGATGGGCATCCGGGGCAGCTCGACGGCCGAGTGCGTGTTCCAGGACGTGCGCGTGCCCAAGGAGAACGTGCTGGGCCAGTTCGGCGCCGGCTTCTTGACCTTTATGAAAACGCTCGACATCGGGCGGGCCAGCCTCGGCGCGGCGACGTTGGGCGGCGCCCAGGCGGCCATGGAGGCCAGCATCCAGTGGGCCAAGGCCCGCGAGCAGTTCGGCGTGCCCATCGCCACCAAGCAGTCGGTCCACTTTATGATCGCCGACATGGCCGTCGAGATCGAGGCCCTGCGCTCCCTCATCTACCGCACCGCGTGGCTCATCGACACCCACCAGCCCCACATCCTCGAAGCCTCGGCCTGCAAGCTGTTCGGGTCGGAGGTGGCCCACCGCTGCGTCGACCGGGCCATGCAGATCCACGGCGCGCTGGGCTACAGCCGCGACCACTGGATCGAGCTGGGCTGGCGCGACCAGCGCATCACCGAGATTTACGAGGGCACCAACGAGATCCAGCGCATCGTCATCGCCGCCAACCTCTTCCGGCCGCACGGGCTGCGTATCCCGACTTAGCCGGTATCAGGTACCAGGTATCAGGTATCAGATACCAGGCATTGACGAATCTACCCGATTCCCGGATACCCGATACCCGATACCCGAACTTGCCAGAAGGAGATGATCGAATGAGAATCATCGTACTCGTCAAACAGATCCTCGACCCGGCCGGCGTGACCGTGCGGCGGGACAAGGAGCGGATTTTCGTCAACCGCGAGGACTATATCGTCGATCCGGCCAGCAAGGCGGCCGTCGAGGCGGCGCTGCGCGTCAAGGGCGATGGCGATGAGGTCATTGCCGTCAGCATGGGCGAGCCCCGCGCCGACGACGCGCTGCGCGAGGCGCTGGCCATGGGCTGCGACGCCGCTTACTTGCTCAGCGACGAGACGTTTGCGGACGCCGACGTGACGGTCACGACGCGCATCCTGGCGGCAGCGCTCACAAAGCTGGGCGATGTTGATCTTATCATCGCCGGGCGCGCGTCGAGCGACACCGGCTCGGGCCAGCTCGGGCCGCGCCTGGCCGAGGCCCTCGGCTACGTCCAGGTGACGGACGTCTATACCTTGATGGTCAACGACGACACGATCGAGGCCACCCGCCGCTGGGAGATGGGCGTCGCCGCCGTCGAGACGGCCATCCCGGCCGTCGTCACCGTCGCGCCCGAGGCATTCCCGCCGCGCTACGCCCCCGGCGCGCGGATCATGAACGCCTACCGCGAGTGGGACGTCACGGTCTGGGACGCCGCCGACCTCGGCCTGGACGAGGCAGCCCTCCAGCCGCTGCTCGCCTTCCGCCGCGAGGGCTTTCCGCCGCCGCTGGAAGTGGGCGAGAAACTCCGGGGCGATCCGGCGGACGTGGCCCACGACGTGGTCATGGCCCTGAAGCTGCAAAAACTGGTTGCCTAATATCTAATCTCTAATATCCAATCTCTAGCAGATATTTGATATTGGATATTGGGTATTGCAGGAGGAAGCTGATGGATTTCGACTTTTTCGATGATTTATTGGAGGAGGAGGCGCCGGCGGTCGAGGAGGTTGGCGAGGGCTATCGCAACATCTGGGTCGTGGTCGAGCCGGCAGCAACGGATGGTGAGCTGCTGCCCGCCAGCCTGGAAGCCCTGGGCCAGGCCCGCGAGCTGGCCGACATGATCGGCGTCTACGTCTATGGCCTGCTGCTGGGCGCTGGTTCGACGGCGCTCACCACAGGCGGGCTCGAGGTGCTGGGCGAGAAGCTGTTTGCTTACGGCGCCGACAAGGTATTGGTCGCCGACCATCCGGCTCTGGCCGAGTACCTGCCCGGCCTCTACGCCCACGTCCTGACCGACCTGGTGAACGACTACCGGCCCGAGATCCTGCTCCTGGCCGCCACGCCCCTGGGCGACGACCTGGCGCCCCGGCTGGCCCAGCGGCTCGACACGGGGCTGATCAGCCACTGCGTCCAGCTCGGCCTCGACATGTCGGAGCGATTGCTGCTGGGCACCTTTGAGGTCATGGGCGGCGAGGTATACCACACCGTCGCCTGCCCCGAGGCCCGGCCCCAGATGGCGACCCTCCAGCCCGGCTACTTTCGCCTGCCCTACGCCGACGAGTACCGCTCCGGCGACGTCCAGGTCGTGGATTTGGCTCTCGACGATGTGAGTGCCCGCCTGACCTGGCTCGATCGGGACGCCGAGTTGGACCTGCCGCCGACCCCGCTCAAAAAGGCCAAGGTCGTCGTCTCGGCCGGGCGGGGCATGGGCGATGCCGACGGCTTCAAGCTGGTGGAGCAGTTGGCCGCAGCGCTGCGACCGAAGGGCGTCCCGAGCGGAGCCGAGGGAGGCGGCGCCGTCGCCGGCTCGCGGGGCGCCTTCGACGAGGGCTGGATCGCCGAGGAGCAGATCGTGGGCGTCGCCGGCGAGTCGGTCGCGCCTGACCTGTACGTGGCCTGCGGCGTCTCGGGCGACATCTATCACTACTTTGGCCTGCAAGAGGCGAAATTCGTCGTCGCCATCAACCCCGACGAGGAGGCGCCGATCATGAAAGTCGCCAACATGGCCGTGGTCGGCGACGCGAGGGAGATCATCCCGTCTATGCTGGAGGCGCTGGCCGGATAGGCCCGCGCCCTTTTCCATCCGGCGGGAAGCCAGGGACAACGGCGACGCTACTGGCGTCGCTTCGTCCCCGGCTTCCCGCCCTTTTGTTTGCCAAAGCGGCCCAGGTGTGATATTATGTGTTTGGAGCACAACCAAGACCAGACGGGCCAGCATCAGGGCTGAGGGCATGAGCAATCCAACGATCTATCGTTATCCCAAACAGGTAATCCACAACCCTGACGGGTCTCACCTACAGATTGAGAGAAGCTTGAGACAGAATGGAGACGTATCCATCATTGTGAAAGTCAAGGACAGCGCCGGACACCATCTTGTTCTCTACCACTTGGCCTATGACCAAGCAGGCGACTGCGTGCATGGTCCTCACGAGATACCGGGCAGCCGAGATCCCAGCTATGAGGAGGACTTTTCTGGAGGGATAACGAGAGAACCATGAAAAAGGCCTTGCAGGATGAAACTATCGTCCGAATTACAGACTACTTGACAGGCGCTTGCGGCAAGCGTGACACGTCGGCCTGGGCTGTCCGCGTTTTGCGGAGGACAACCTTCCGGCCTGACGAGGCACTGCTGGAAGATACCATCACCGCCTTGGCCGGCCTCCACGACGAAGACGAACGATGGGACACGGCCAGAGACGACCTGATGGACTATCAAGAACGCCTCCGCAAAGACAGCCGCCACGCCGCAAGTGAGCAGGTCAAAATGCCGGCACTCGCCGGGCCACAAGGATCATACGAGTGATACACGTCGTCATCCTCAGCGCCGCCCGCACGCCCTTTGGCCGCTTTGGCGGGGCCTTCCGCGACCTCTCGCCGGTGGAGCTGGGCGCGGTCGCCGTCCGCGAGGCCGTGGCCCGCGCCGGCCTGCCCGCCGGGCGGATCGAGCGGTCCTTCCTGGGCAACTGCCTGGGCGCGGCGACGCTGGGCCAGGTGCCGGGCCGCCAGGTAGCCCTGAAAGCCGGGCTGCCGGCCGCCTGTGACGTCACCGACGTCAACACCGCCTGCACCTCGGCGCTGGTGGCCGTCGAGCTCGCCGCCGACGCCATCCGCCACGGCGCGGCCAAAGCGCCAGCCGTCGCCGTCGCCGGCGGATTCGAGAGCATGAGCCAGGTGCCCTACACGCTGCCCGGCGCCCGCTTTGGCTACCGGCTGGGCCACGGCGAGATCGTGGACGCTCTGACGATGGCCCTCACCTGCCCCATCACTGGCGCCCACATGGGCGTCTATGCCGGGCGGGACGCGCTGGCACGCGGCATCGACCGCGAAGCTCAGGACCGCTGGGCGCTGCGCAGCCAGCAGCGCTACGAGGCCGCCCGCGCCGCCGGATTTTTCGCCGGCGAGATCGTGCCCGTGACCGTCGAGGGCCGGCGGGGTGACACGACCGTCGCCGCCGACGAGCAGCCTCGCCTCGGAACAAATTATGACAAGCTGGCCGCCCTGCCCCCCGCTTTTGAGCCGGCGGGCACCGTCACCGCCGGCAACGCCCCCGGCCTGAACGACGGCGCGGCGGCGCTGGTGCTGGCCTCTGCCGGAGTGGCCCGCGATCTGGCCGTGCGCCCCCTGGCCCGCCTCGTCGCCACGGGCCGGGCCTCGGCACCGCCGGAGGCGATCAACGTCGTGCCGGCGCTGGCCGCCCGGGTCGCACTGGAGGCCGCCGGCCTGCGCCCCGCCGACGTGGACCTGTGGGAGATCAACGAGGCCTTTGCCGCTGTGACGCTGACCAGCCTCGCCGAGCTGGGCGTGGACCCCGAGCGCGTCAACGTCAACGGCGGCTCTGTGGCGGTCGGCCATCCGGTGGGCGCCACCGGGGCGCGGATTCTGATGACGCTGATCTATGCGCTGCGCGCGCGGGGGGGCGGCCTCGGCCTGGCAACCATCTGCGGCGCGGGCGCCAACGGCTGCGCCGCCGTCGTGGAGGTCGCGTGACGGCCCTCACCCTGGCCGACGTGCTGGCCGCCCACCGGACCATCGAGCCGCACGTCTGGCCCACGCCCCTCCTGCCCTCGGAGGCGCGCAGCCGGAGCCGGGTCTATCTCAAGCTGGAGTGCTGGCAGCGGACCGGCTCGTTCAAGGTGCGCGGCGCGCTCAACCGGCTGGCCCATCTCACCGAGGAAGAGGCAGCGCGGGGCGTCGTCACCGCCTCGGCCGGCAACCACGGGCTGGGGGCAGCCTACGCCAGCCGGGCGCTGGGCCTGCCCCCGGCGACGATTTTTGTGCCCGAGACCGCGGCCGCGACCAAGGTCGAGCGGCTGCGCCACGCCGGCTGCAATCTGCGGTGGGCCGGGGCCGACTATGACGCCGCCCACGCGCTAGCCGAGGCGTATGCCCAAGAACACGACTTGGCCTACATCTCGGCCTACGACGATCCCTTTGTGATCGCCGGGCAGGCGACCGTGGGCCTGGAAATCATGGAAGAGCTACCCGGCGTGGACACGATCCTGGTGCCCGTGGGCGGCGGGGGGCTCATCGCCGGGATCGCCATCGTGGCCAAGACCATAAACCCCGGCGTGCGCATCATCGGCGTGCAGCCCGAAGCCTCGCCAGCGGCCTATCTCTCGCTGCGCGACGGCCGGGCCCACGAGACCTATCCCGCCGGACCGACCATCTGCGACGGGCTGGCCGGCGGCTTTGGGCGGCTGCCCTTTGAGCTGGCCGGCGACCTGATCGACGAGGTGCTGGTCGTGCCGGAGCAGGACGTCCGGCACGCCGTGGCCCGGCTGCTTCGACGAGAGCAACTGCTGGTCGAGGGCTCCGGCGCCATCGCCGTCGCGCCGCTGTTGAGCGGCCAACTCGACGTGGAGGGCGGGCGGGCCGTCGCCGTGCTGACCGGACGGAACATCGATGCAGCGCTGTTGCAAGCAATCCTGGGAGAACCAGAACCGGATGATTCGCACGATCCTATTTGACCTGGACCAAACCCTCTATCCCCGCCGGGCGGGCATCATGGAGCAGATCCGCCTTTTGATGCTGCGCTACATCCGCGGGCGCTTTGGCCTTTCGCCCGAGGAGGCCGATGCGCTTCGGCGGCGCTACTTCCAGGCCTATGGCACGACGATGCGCGGCTTGCAACTCAACCACCAGATCGACGCCGACGAGTTCCTGCAACTCGTCCACGACATTCCGCTGCACGAGTTCATCCGGCCCAACGCCGAGCTGGACGCCGTGCTGGCCGGGCTGCCCGAGCAAAAGGTCGTCTTTACCAACGCCTCGCGGGACCACGCCGAGAAGGTGCTGGACCAACTCGGCATCCGGCGGCATTTTGACCGGGTCGTGGACGTGCGCGACGTGGGCTATGAAAGCAAGCCCCAGCCGGCCGCCTACCGGCGCATCTGCGAGATGCTCGACGCAAAGCCCTACGAATGCTTGCTCGTCGAGGACAATGTCCGCAATCTGCGGCCGGCCAAGGCGCTGGGCATGGTCACCGTGCTGGTCGACGGCGATGGCTCGGATGAGAGCGTGGATTATGTCATCGAGCGGGTCGAAGAAATCGGGGAGGTGCTCGAACACCTGCGCCAGGACGCCTAGGACACAGGACCCTCGCAACTGCCCTGGAGGTGCTCCTTGTCACCGGAGTTGATTTCGAAAGCGGATCGTTGTATAATCAACGTGCTCGCAAGAAAGGGGAGGCCCGGTCAACTTTTTTCTTCAAGTACGTGTCCAGATCAGCTTCAGACATTTTTCCACCCCCACAAAATACTAACGAAAACGAGGAGGTTTTCAAATGGAAACGGAACGCCAATTTGACGGCCAGTGGACCACCGACTGGGAAGGGGTTTTGGCCGGTCGAGGGGAGCGGATGAAGAGCTCGGTGATCCGCGAGCTACTCAAGTTCACCATGCTGCCCGGCATCATCTCCTTTGCTGGCGGGCTACCCGCCCCCGAGGTCTTTCCGGTCCGCGACTTTCGGGATGCCTGCGCCTGGATTCTCGAATACGAGGCGCAACAGGCCCTCCAGTACGGTCCGACCGAGGGCTATCCGCCCCTGAAGGATTACCTCATCGACGCCATGAGCAAATACGGCGTCCCCGCCGTCCGGGAGAACATCCTTTTCACCAACGGCTCTCAGCAGGCCCTCGACCTGCTGGGCCGGGTCTTTGTGGACGAGGGTGACAAGGTCGTCACCGGCCAACCCACCTACCTCGGCGCCATCCAGGCCTGGAACGTCTACAATCCAAAGTACGTGACCGTGCCCCTCGACGACGACGGCATGCGCATGGACGGGCTGGAGGAGGCGCTGGAGGCCAATCCCGGCGCCAAGTTCATCTACGTGCTGCCCAACTTTCACAACCCGGCGGGCACCACGCTGCCCCTAAAACGGCGCATGCGGCTGGTCGAGCTGGCCGCCGAGCACGGCTGCTTTATCATCGAAGACGATCCCTACGGCCAACTCCGGTTCGAGGGCGAGGACATTGCCCCCATCTTTTCCTTGCACAAGGAAAATACCATCTACCTGAGCACCTTTTCGAAAACCCTGGCGCCGGGTCTACGGTTGGGCTGGATCGTAGCCCCTGAGCGGGTCATTGCCAAGCTGGTGCAGGCCAAACAGGGCGCCGACCTGCATACCAGCACCCTGGTCCAGTACCTGGCCAACGACATCTGCCAGCGAGGCCTGGTGCGCGCCCACGTCAAAAAGATCCGCGACGTCTACCGCGGGCGCCGCGACGTGATGCTCAAGGCCATGGAAGAGCATTTTCCGTCGAGTGTCACTTGGACCCGTCCCCAGGGCGGACTCTTTCTCTGGGTTCGGCTTCCTGAGTGTCTCGACGCCGAGGATCTGCTCCAGATCGCCGTCGAAGAAAAGGTCGCCTTTGTGCCGGGACACGCCTTCTATCCCGGCGGTGACGATGGCCGTTGTTGCCTGCGGCTCAACTTCTCTTATTGCAAGCCAGAGATCATCCAGGAGGGCATCCGCAGGCTCGGCCGTGCCGTCAAGCGTATGCTGGCCGAGGTCGAGGGCTAGCTCCGTCACAATGAGCCAGCCGCGCGTCGTCGAGACGAGCTTCCGCGTCCGTTACGCCGAGACCGACGCCATGGGCGTCGTCTACCACGCCGAGTACCTGGTCTGGTTCGAGGTGGGCCGGGGCGAGTACTTTCGCGCCCACGGCGAGGACTATGTTGAGTGGGAGCAGCAGGGCTATTACCTGCCGGTGTCAGAAATATACGCCCGCTACCACGCCCCGGCCCGCTATGGCGATCCCGTCATCGTGCGCACCTGGCTGGCGAAGGTTCGCAGCCGGGGACTGCGGCTAGAGTACGAGGTAAACCACGCCGAGACGCAGCAGCGCCTGGTCAGCGGCTGGACAAAACACATCTGCATGGACGCCCAGGGCCGGGCCAGTCGCCTGCCGGCCGATATGCTTGAGCTCTTGGCGCGGTCATGATCCAGGCAAAGCGCATCACGGATGCCAACGAGGTCGTGAGATTACGCATGGCCCGCACTCTCCTGGGCCAGCCCCTCTACCACACGGCCGCCTACTGGGTCGATGGGCTGTTGATCGATAGCGGTTGCGCGCATACGGCCCGGCAATTGACCTCGACACTGAAGGGCTGGCACGTGACCCGCGGCAGCGAACGCACAAAGCCCCTTGCCAGAACAAGAGCGTGACGAATGATTCCATGATTACGTAAAATAGCCCGATCCGCTTTCTTGACAAATAGAAAAGTCTCTAGTATACTTGTGGTCAATCGGGTCACCATTTTCCTGCAGAGCGCGCAGGAGCCTTGTGCCAAAGGAGGAGAGAGATGGAAAAACCCTGGCTATCGGAGTACGACTCTGGCGTACCGGCCACGATTGATTATCCCCCTGTACCATTGCATCAATTCTTGTTGGATGCGGCGGCCAAGTATCCAGACAAACCTGCACTCGTCTTTGGCAACGTCGTAGAACCCCTGGGCAATGCCTTGATGGATGCACCCATGACCTACGCGCGCCTCCTGGAGCTCACCCAGCGATTCGCCGCCGCGCTGCAAGCGCTAGGTGTCGAGAGGGGCGACCGAGTCGCCATCCACCTACCCAACTGCCCCCAATTCATCATTGCCTACTATGCCACACTGATGGTCGGTGGAATCGCCGTGCCGTGCAACCCCTCCTACGTGGCCCGGGAACTCAAGCATCAACTGTCCGACTCGGAGACCAAGGTCGCCATCACCCTCAGCCTGACCTATCCCATCTTGAAGCAGATCCGCGACGAGACGCCGGTGGAGCACGCCATCGTCACCAACATCAAGGAATACTTTCCCGGCCTGCTTAAATTCCTGTTCACCGTCGCCAAGGAAAAGAAGGAAGGGCACTACCAGGACATTTCGGGCGACGCGAACACCTACTGGTTCCAGGACTTGCTGGCCCAGGCCCCGGCCAAGCCGGAGGCCGTGGAAGTCACGCCCGAGGACACCGGCGTTCTGATGTACACCGGCGGCACCACGGGCGTCTCCAAAGGCGCCCAGCTCACCCACCACAACCTGGTGGCCAACGCCATCCAGGTCCGCTGGTGGATGGTCGGCTCTAAAGAGGGCGAAGAAGTGATGCTGACCGCCCTCCCCCTCTACCACAGCTATTCCATGACCGTGTGCATGAACCACACGATCTATCTGGGGGGCAAAATGGTCCTCGTCGTGGACCCGCGGGTCATGGAACACCTCATGAAGTCGATCAACAAGCACAAGCCGACCCTCTTTCCCGGCGTGCCGGCCCTCTACGTGGCCATCAACAACTATGCCGAAATCGACAAGTACGACGTTTCCTCCATTCGAGCTTGCATCAGCGGCGCCGCCGGCCTGCCCCCCGAAGTGCAGGAGGAATTTGAAAAGCTGACGGGCGGCAAGCTGGTAGAGGGCTATGGCCTCAGCGAGGCGACGCCCGTAACCCATTGCAACCCCATCTATGGCAAGCGCAAGGAGGGTAGCTGGATCGGCGTGCCCTTCCCCGACACGGGCGCCGCGATCATGGACCTCGATACCGGCGAGGAGAGGCTCGAAACCGGCGAGATGGGCGAGTTGTGTGTCCGCGGACCGCAGGTCATGAAGGGCTATTGGAACATGCCCACAGAGACGGCCAACGCCCTACGCGAGCACGCTGCACTTGGGCCCGGCCCCTGGCTCCACACCGGCGACGTCGCCCTCATGGAGAGCGACGGCTTTTTCCAGATCGTGGACCGCAAGAAGGACATGATCCTGGGGTCCAGCGGGTTCAACATCTATCCCCGCGAGGTAGAAGAGGTACTCTACGAGCATCCCAAGGTCCGCGAAGCCGCCGTGGCGGGTGTGCCCGTTGGCGAGGGCAAGGGGGAGCGGGTCAAAGCCTACGTCGTCCTCAAGCCGGGAGAGACAGCGACCGAAGAAGAGATCATCGAGTTCTGCCGCGAGAATCTGACCTACTACAAGGTGCCCAAGTTCGTCGAATTCCGCGACGAATTGCCCAAGACGATGGTCGGCAAGATCCTGCGCCGGGTCTTGATCGAGGAGGAACTGAAACGCAGCGAAGAGGAAGCCTAGCCAAGGCATACTCTTTCAGTTTTTCCCAAAGGAAACCCTGGCGTTTCGTCCTTTAGCATGCCGATTTTGAGCTACTTGACAAATCGGCAGGACTCGATTATAATCTCCGCTTGTTGGCGTGGACGGCTTGGGATAGCAGGCTAGAGGGATAGCCTGTCTTCAAGCTCTTCGAAGGGAGGTGGCGCGAGACACAAGAATACGAGTTGGCTCCAATGGTGGCTGAATGAACTCAAAAAATCCCAAAGACAAAGGAGGAGACTTAAATGAAGAAAGCATTTGCAATTCTCAGTGTCTTGCTGATCTTGGCCACGGCCTTGGCAGCCTGTGGTCCAACAGCGTTCGAGTGTGAGGACGAGTTGGGCTGCGTGACGTACGGCCCTGACGACCCGATCCGCATCGCTTCCGCGCTGGTGATCAGCGGCCCCAACGAATCGCTGGGCACAGACTCGCAGCACGGCGTCGACGTCGCCATCATCGACCGGGGTGACGTTCTGGGCCACTCGATTGAGCACCAGAAAGAGGACGGCGGGTGCAGTGCCGAAGGCGGCCAGACCGCGGCCACCAAGATCACGTCCGACCCGAGCATCATTGCCGTCGTCGGCCACAACTGCTCCAGCTCCTGCACGCCCGCGGCCCCGATCTATACCGAGGCCGGGTTCACCATGATCTCGCCCTCGTGCACCGCCCCGGCGCTGACCACGGGCGACCACAAGGCCGGCTTCCTGCGCACCTGCCACAACGACCGGGTGCAGGGCAAGGTAGGCGCCGAGTACTTTTACAACGAGCTGGGCATCCAGACCGCGGCCACCATCCACGACGGCAGCCCCTACGCCGACCAGCTCCAGCAGGTTTTCGCCGAGCGATTCCAGGAATTAGGCGGCACCATCACGGCCCAGGAAGCGGTCAACGTGGGTGACACCGACATGCGCCCCGTGCTGACCACCATCGCCGTCGACCAGCCGGAACTGATCTACTACCCCATCTTTGTGGCCGAAGGCGCGTTCATCACCCGCCAGGCCAAGGAAATCGCGGGCCTGGAGAACACCCTCCTGGCCGGCGCAGATGGCATCATCACGCCCGACTTTGTCGAAGCAGCCGGCGAGACCAGCGAAGGCATGTACTTCACCGGCCCCGACCTCTCCTTCGAGAACGAGCTCTACGACCACTTTCTCGTCGTCTATGAAGAAGAGTTCGGCACCGGGCCCACCAGTGTCTTCCACGCCCACGCCTACGATGCCGCCAACCTGATCTTTGACGCCATCGAAGAGGTCGCCATCGTCGAGGACGACGGCACCATCCACATCGGCCGCAAAGCACTGCGCGACACCCTCTATGCCACCTCGGGTGTCGAAGGCATCACCGGCACCCTGAACTGCGACGAAAACGGCGACTGCGCCGACCCCGCCATCTCGGTCCTGAGAATCGAAAACGGCGAGTACATCCGCATCTGGCCCGAGGAGTAGTCGGGTTTGGATGACCGGATGCGCAAATATCGCATCGCAGACGGCTAACACATAGAAGGGAATGAGCCGGCGGAAAGTATTTCCCTGGCTCATTCCCTCTTTGTGCCAAGTCAGCTCCAGCGCGGCATCTGAGGCGCAGGCCCCACGTTGTAACCTGCCTCGGAAAACAAGATACCCGGAGAGGGTGAGACGACCGTAAACCACATCCTCTCAAGAGCTGGCTGTGGGAAAATGGTAGAGGGGGAGAAATAATCATGCTCCAACGGTGGACGAGAAATCTCACGGTCACAGACCTGTTTCTCTGGCTCATTCGCATCGTCATCATCGGTCTGATCATCTGGGGCTCTGTGGCCACGCTAGTGTCGGGCAAGTACTCGGGGGAGACCTGGCTCAACTTTATTGTGTTTGGCCTGGCCCAGGGCAGCGTCTACGCCCTCATCGCCCTGGGCTATACCCTGGTCTATGGCATCCTGTTGATGATCAACTTTGCTCACGGCGAAGTATTCATGGCTGGGGCGTTCACGGCCTATCACGTAGCCATTGCCTTCAAAAACTCGGGCTTTTTGGATCGCAATCCCGTCGTCAGCCTCCTCGTGGCGGTCCTGGTCTCGATGGCCACTTCGATAGGCATCGCCATCCTCCTGGAGCGCGTCGCCTACCGGCCGCTGCGCAAGGCGCCCCGCCTGGTGCCCCTCATCACGGCCATCGGCGCCTCGTTCTTTTTGCAATACGCCTTCCGCGGCCTCTATGGCTCCGGCGTGAGCGCCTATCCCGACATCGCCCAACTGGAAGGGAAGTGGAACATCCTGGGCATCGGCATCCTAAAGACCCAGGCCATCGTCATCGCCGTGTCGATGATCCTGCTGGTAGCGCTGTTCGCCTTTGTGCGCTACACCAAGACCGGCAAAGCCATGCGCGCCGTCGCCCAGGACAAGGACGTGGCCGCCCTGATGGGCATCGACGTGGACCGGGTCATCGTCATCACCTTCGCCCTGGGGGCGGCCATGGCCGGCGCGGCCGGCGTGCTCTATGCCCTGATCTTTAAACAGGTTCACTTTTTTATGGGCTTTGTGCCAGGCATCAAGGCCTTTACCGCCGCCGTGCTGGGCGGGATCGGCAACCCCGTCGGCGCGGCCATCGGTGGGCTCTTCCTGGGTATCTTTGAGTCCATTGGCCCCAGCCTCTTCCTCGACGGGCTGGGCATCGCCGCCCCTTACCAGCTCAAGGACGTAATCGCCTTCAGCATGTTGGTGCTGGTGCTCATCTTCCTGCCCTCGGGCATCCTGGGCGAGCGCCTGTACGAAAAGAAAGCGTAGGGGAGGCGACGATGAATAATTCAACGCAGACCCGTTTCGACTGGACCAAAGCCCTCAAACTGGGCTTCCTGGGCGGCGTGATCGCCATCTTTTTGAGCCTGGTGGGCATGGTCCCCACCTTTGGCGAAAAGGACGTCATCGGCGGCGTCCTCTCCCAGGGCCACGCCCTGCTCTTTCTGACCTGGATCGGCACCGGATACCTCGTCTCCCAGCGGGTTCCGGGCTCACGGCGAGACGTCGTCGCCGGCGCGGCCCTCTCCGGGCTCGTGGCCAGCGGCATGCTCGTCATCCTGGCCCTGGTGGCGCTGCCCCTTAACCTGCGCAGCGTCTTTCTAGAGGCATCGCCCAGCCTGGTCAACCTGCTGCTCTTCGAGCAGGGCCAGCTAGTCGGCAGCCTCCTTCAACTGGCCTTTGGCGTGATCCTGGCCGCCGTCGCCGGCGCCTATCCCTTCCTCCCCCAGAAAATCGCCAAGCCGCTGCTCATCGGCGTGGCCGGGATCGCCATCCTGGGCGTTTTCCAGGATATCCTCATCGGCGTCATTCCGCGCTACATCGGCCGCATCTTTTTCGCCTCCTCCGGCCTGACCCTGATCGGCACAGTCACCGTCTTTGTGCTGGCCGCCGGACTCAGCGCCCTGTGGGATCAGCGAGGTGATGCAGCCAAAGAGCGGCTCGATTCTCTCGCGCCCCAGCAGAAACGAAATCTGCGCTGGGGGACCACCATGGTGGGAATGATCCTCCTGCTCCTGATCCCGGCTATCCTGGGCACGTACCTGACCGAGGTCATTGACAACGTCGGCATCTATATCCTGATGGGCCTGGGTCTGAACATCGTCGTCGGCTTTGCGGGCCTGCTGGACCTGGGCTACGTAGCCTTTTTCGCCATCGGCGCCTACACCATGGGCGTGCTCATCTCCACCGGCGAGTTGGGCGTGGCCCAGATGTCGTTCTGGACGGCGCTGCCCATCGCCGTGGGCGCGTCTGTCATTGCCGGCATCGTCCTGGGCGTGCCGGTGCTCAAGATGCGCGGCGACTACCTGGCCATCGTCACCATGGGCTTTGGTGAGATCATCCGCGTGCTGGCCATCTCGGACGCCCTAGCCCCGGCCATCGGCGGCGCCCAGGGCATCCTGAACGTACCCAAGGCCAACCTTTTTGGCTTCAGGTTGGCCGGCCCGGAGGAGCTCTACTATCTCATCCTGGCCGGCTGTATTCTGGCCATCTTTGTCTCCACCCGCTTGCAAGATTCGCGGATCGGCCGGGCCTGGATCGCGATCCGCGAGGACGAAGACGTGGCCGAGGCGATGGGCATCGGCCTGGTCAAGCACAAGCTAATGGCCTTTGCCGTCGGCGCCGCCTTCTCAGGCCTGAGCGGCGCCATCTTTGCCACCAAGCTCGGCTCCATCTTTCCCCACAGCTTCAACCTCCTCATCTCGATCAACGTCCTGTGCCTGATCATCGTCGGCGGCATGGCCAGCATCCCGGGCGTCATCGTCGGCGCCATCGTCCTCATCGGGCTGCCCGAACTCTTGCGCACCTTTGGCGAATACCGCTACCTGCTCTACGGCGCGCTCCTGGTGATCATGATGCTGGTCCGGCCCGAAGGGTTCGTCCCCGCTGCCCAGCGGAGGCGCGAGCTCCACGCCGAAGACGAAATGGTCGGGGAGGTCTAAGATGGCACTCTTGGAAGCAAAAAGCGTAACCAAACAGTTCGGAGGGCTGATCGCCGTCAACCAGGTCGATCTGACCATCGAACCGGAGATGATCGCCAGCCTGATCGGCCCCAACGGCGCGGGCAAGACCACGTTTTTCAACTGCATCACCGGCTTTTATACCCCCGAAGTGGGGACGATCACGTTCAACGGCACCCTCCTCTCCGGCCGCACGCCGGACCGGATCACCTCGCTGGGCATCGCCCGCACCTTTCAGAACATCCGCCTCTTCCAGAATATGACGGCCCTGGACAACATCCTGGTGGGGCAGCACTATCGGCTCAAAACCGGGCTGATGGGCGCCATCCTCCGCCCGCCCCGGGCCATCCACGAGGAAAAAGAGGCGCTCAAGACCGCGCTGGACATGCTCGAATTCGTCGGCCTGCGGGACAAGGCCGACTGGCTGTCCAAAAACCTGCCCTATGGCGACCAGCGCCGCCTGGAGATCGCCCGGGCCCTGGCCAGCCAGCCCAAGCTGCTCCTGCTCGACGAGCCCACGGCCGGCATGAACCCCAACGAAACGGTCCGGCTGATGGACTTTATCGAGCGCCTGCGCGACGAGAAGGGCCTGACCATTTTTTTGATCGAGCACGACATGAAGGTCGTCATGGGCATCTCCGACCGGGTGACCGTTATCGACTATGGCGTCAAGATCGCCGAAGGCACGCCGGCCGAGATCCAACGCAATCCCAAGGTGATCGAAGCCTACCTGGGCAAGCAAAAGGAGGCGGCGTGAGATGGCAATGCTAGAGCTGAACGACATCCACACCTACTATGGCAACATCCACGCCCTGAAAGGCATCTCGCTCAAAGTAGACAAGGGCGAGATCGTCACCTTGATCGGGGCCAACGGTGCCGGCAAGAGCACGACCCTGAACACCATTTGTGGCCTCTTGAGGCCACGCCAGGGAAAAGTCCACCTGGAGGGAGAGCGCATCGACCACACCCCGCCCCACGACATCGTCGAGCTGGGCATCTCACAGGCACCCGAAGGCCGTCGGGTCTTTCCCCGCCTGACGGTGAGGGAGAACCTGGACATGGGCGCCTTTGCCCGCACCGACAAGGAGGGCATCGCCCGGGACAGAGCCTGGGTCTTTGAGCTCTTTCCCGTGCTCAAGGAGCGGGTCCGGCAGCAGGGGGGCACCCTCAGCGGCGGCGAGCAGCAGATGCTGGCCATCGGCCGGGCGCTCATGGCCCGCCCCAAGGTCCTGCTCCTCGACGAGCCCTCGATGGGCCTGGCCCCGATGCTGGTCGAGACCATCTTTGAGACGATTCAGGAGCTGAACAAGCAGGGCACGACCATCCTCCTGGTGGAGCAGAACGCCCTGGCCGCCCTCTCGGTGGCGAACCGGGGCTACGTACTGGAAACGGGCACCATCAGCCTGACCGGCACGGGCCAGGAGCTCCTGGACGATCCCCGGGTCAAAGAGGCCTACCTGGGCGGCGGCTAACGCAGCAGCCGTGCCAAGGGGGAGTAGCAAGTTTCCTGCTACTCCCCCTTTTTTCTTCCGATGGATCCCATCCTGTACTTCTACTTGACGTCGGGCGGAAAGATCTTGCCGGGGTTCAAGATGTTCAGGGGGTCAAACACCTGCTTGATGCGCCGCTGGAGCTCGATTGCCACCGGGTCCAGGACCAGCGGCAGGTAGGCCGCCCGCTTTGAGCCGACGCCGTGCTCGCCGCTGATCGTCCCCCCCAGCCGGGCCACGGCCCGATAGAGGTCCTCCAGCAGGGCCGGCAGCCGGGCCTGCCATTCGGCCAGCGGCATCTCGGGCTTTTTAAGGGGCGTGGCGTGCAGGTTGCCATCGCCCGCGTGGCCGTAGCAGGGGATGACCACGTCGTACTCGGCCGAGAGCCGCGCCAGCTCGGGCATCAGCGCCGGGATCTGGGCCAGGGGCACCACCACATCCTCCAGGCTCTGCACCGGGCTGAGCACCTTGAACGCCTCGGCCAGGTTCTGGCGGGGCCGCCACATGCGCCGCTCGGTATCGGGCGTGTTGCCGACGTAGACGTCCAGCGCCCCGGCCGCCAGGCACAGCTCGGCCACGGTCTCCATCTCGCGCTCGACCTGCTCCTCGTCGTAGCCGTCCACCTCCAGCAAGAGCATGGCGCCAATGTCGGGCTGCGGCGGGCTTTTGCCCAGAAAATCGTAGGCCGTCTGCACCGACAGCCGGTCCATAAACTCCACCGAGGCGGGGACCAGGTGGCCCTCGGTCATGACCCGGGGCACGGCGGCGATGGCCGTCGGCACGTCGGCAAAAGGTACCAGCAACACCGCCCGGGCCGCGGGCAGCGGCAGCAAGCGCAGCGTGATCTCGCTAAAGACGCCCAGCGTGCCCTCCGAGCCGACCAGGAGGTGGATCAGGTCGTAGCCGGTCACGTCCTTGACCCGCTTGCCGCCCAGGCGCATCACCTCGCCGGTGGGCAGCACCACCTCCAGGCCCAGCACGTAGCGCCCGGTGACGCCGTACTTGA
>CAYLZO010000024.1:0-33447 GCA_964387775.1 uncultured Anaerolineaceae bacterium | reverse complement strand
CCGCCACCACGGCGGGGCCATCGAGGGCTGCATGAAGGTGCTGCTCGAAGTCGTGGCCTACAAGCGCGAAAAGAGCCTCGACGCCGGGACGGCGGCCCGCGAGAAAATGGCCGAGTTCCGCGCCCAGAAAATCCGCGTGCCGGGCTATGGCCACCGCGTCCACAGTGACGATCCACGCACCCGGCGGCTCTTTGCCCTGGCCGAGGAGGCGGGCGTCGCGGGCGAATACATCGAAATCGCCCACGCCCTGCGGGCGGCGCTGAAGGAGAGCCTGGGCCGCGACCTGCCCATGAACGTCGACGGCGGCATCGCGGCCGTGCTCTGCGAGCTGGGCTTCCCGCCCGAGCTGGGCAACGGCTTTTTCGCCATCAGCCGCACGGTGGGCCTGACCGCCCAGGTCTACGAGGAGCAGACCCGCCAGCGGCCCATGCGCAAGATCGACCCGGCGGCACACGAGTACGACGGGCCGCCCGAGCGAAATTTGGATATTCGAGATTAGATACAGGGAGGAAACGATGCGTGAGAGATTGTTGGAATTGATGCCCGAATTCAGCCTCATCCTGGACGAGGCGCTGCGGGAGCAGACGATCCAGGTCTGGGAGGCGGCCATGGAGCGCGGCGGCTGGACGCCCGACGCCCTGGCCCAGATGCCGTTCACGCTGCTCATCGACCCCTGCCCGGCCAGCTACATCGAGCACGTGCGGGCCGTGACCCTGACCGCCTACCGCGCCGCCGAGCTCTTTGGCGAGATTTACGGCGAGCGGGTGCCGCTCAACGTCGACCATCTCGTCGCCGGCGGGCTGCTGCACGACATCGGCAAGCTGCTGGAGTACGAGAACCGCGATGACGGCGCTGCGGGGACAGCGGTTACCGTCCAGACTGACTTTGGCAAGCTCATGCGCCACCCCTTCAGCGGCGCGGCGCTGGCCTACGAGTTCGGCCTGCCGATGGAGGTCCAGCACATGATCGCCGCCCACGCCGGCGAGGGCGACAAGGTCAAGCGTTCGCCCGAGGCGACGCTCATCAACAAGGCCGATTTTATGAGCTTTGAGACGCTGCGCGACTTGCAGGTCAAGAAGGAGCTGGCGGCCCAGATGGGCTAGAGTTGGATACAGATGTGCCGTTCAGCCAGACCTGACAGGTCCCAGGAACAGGTTTGTCCAGTCCCCGGTTGGTTCCGAACGGAACCTGGGGCTGAGGCTGGGTTTCCAAGGACCTGTCAGGTCTAGCCTGCGCATCATCCGTTTCCCAGGTGGAGGCAAAACATGGGCAAGACAATCATCGAAAAAATCATTCAGCGCCACTCAGACGAGCCGGTGGAAGCCGGCAAAATCGTCTGGCTGGACCTGGACGCCCGCACGGCCCGCGATTTCGGCGGGGCCAACGTGGTCAAGAACTACCAGCAGCACTACGGCGACGCGCCGGTGGACGATCCGGCCAAGACCTTTTTCACCTTCGACCTGGTGGTGCCGGCCAACAACATCCCCTACGCCATCAACCAGCAGATCTGCCGCGACTGGGCCAAGACCCAGGGCGTGCGCGTGTTCGACGTGGACATGGGCATCGGCTCCCACGTGGCTCTCGAATATGGGCTGACCTGGCCTGGCTCGACCTTTGTCGGCACCGACAGCCACCTCAACATCCTGGGCGCCATCGGCGCCTTTGGCCAGGGCATGGGCGACCAGGACATCGCCTTCACCTTCAAGGCGGGCAAGACCTGGTTCGAGGTGCCGCGCACGATGAAGGTCACGATCCGGGGCGAGCTCAAGCCGCCCTGTACGGCCAAAGACCTGACCCTGGCCTGCGTGCGTGAGCTGGGCGCCAGCGGCGCGCTGGGCCAGGCGGTCGAGTTCTACGGCCCGGCCGTCGAGGCGCTCGACCTGGCGGGGCGCATCACCCTGGCCAGTATGATGACCGAGATGGGCGGCATCGTCGCCCTCATCCCGCCGTCGGAGGAAGTGCTGGCTTTCTGCCGCCAGCGGACCGGTCGCGATCCTTCGACATGGCGGCCCCCAGGCCGCACATCAGGATCAGATCTCGTCGCCCTCCACGCCGACCCCGACGCCGCCTATACCCGCGAGATCGTCGTGGACATCGGCGACCTGGAGCCGCTGGTCGCCTGCCCACCCAAGCCGGACAACGTCAAGGCCGTGCGCGAGGTGGCCGGCACCCCGGTCGACTCGGTGTTCGTCGGCTCGTGCACCAACGGCCGCTTTGAGGATTTCGCCGCCGTGGCTGAGGTGGTGAGTGGCAAAAAAATCGCGCCGGGCATGGTCGCCTCGGCGGTGCCCGCCACGCGGGAGGTCTATGGCCAGATGCTCGAACGCGGCGTGCTCCAGACCCTCTTCGACGCCGGGTTCGTGGTCAGCAATCCAGGCTGCGGCGGCTGCGCCTCGGGTCACATCGGCATGGTGGGCCAGGGGCAGGTGCAGGTCAGCACCAGCAACCGCAACTTTGCGGGCAAACAGGGGCCGGGCGACAACTACCTGGCCGGGCCGGTGGTCGCCGCCTGGGCGGCGCTGACGGGCGAGCTTACGGTACCAGAAGGGTAGAGATACGATCCTGATACCTGATACCGGGTATCGGGTATCGGGTATCAGGTACCAGGGAATCGGGGGAGATGCTATGAAAAAGACAAAAATCAAGGGGCAATTGTGGGTCCTACGGACGCCCGATGGTGAGCTGTACGACGACGTCGACACCGACATGATCTTTCACAACCGCTACCTGCACATCACCGACCTGGACGAGATGGGCCAGTATGCGCTGGACAATCTGAAAGGCTGGGAGGATTTCGCCGCCCGGGTGCAGCCCGGCGACGTGATCCTGGCCGGCGCCAACTTTGGCGCGGGGTCCAGCCGCCAGCAGGCCGTCGACTGCTTCCGGGCGCTGGGCGTCGGCGCGGTGGTAGCCGAAAGCTACGGCGCCATCTACAAGCGCAACGCCATCAACAGCGGCTTTCCCATCGTCGCCTTCCCCGGCTTGGGCGAGCAGGTCCATCACTTCGAGACGGGCGACGCGGTCGAGGTCGATTTCGAGACGGGCGAGGTCGTCCTAAACGGCGAGCGGACCTTCCAGGCCGAGCCTTTTTCCCAGGTCCAGATGGACATCTACCGGGCCGGCGACCTCTTTGCCTACGGCAAGACGCTGGACGAGAAATAGCCGATTTCACGCAGCGGGGAGCGCCGTGGCGCTCCCCGCAGAATTGAGTGCCCTCGTGCTCAAAAAGCTGATCCTTCTGGCCCTGACCCTGGGCCTCCTCGCCGGATGTGAAAAAAACGCGGATCGACCTGCCTCGATGACGGTTACGCCGTCAGCCACAATGTCCGTCCCCGTGGCGACCCGCGACCTGAGCCGGCCCAACAGCAAGCAGCCCTGCCCCACGTGCCCGCCGCAGCCCACGGCCACGGCCACACCCGCCATCGGCGGCCGTTACAAGCCCATCCCCTTCGGCGAGACGTTCCAACTGGTCGCCGACGAGGCCAAGGTCTTTACCCTGACCCTTACCAAGGCCCTTCGCGGCCCGGAGGCCTGGCTGCGCATCCGGGACACCAACCAGTTCAACGATCCGCCGCCCGCAGGGATGGAATATCTCCTCGTTTACGCCGAGGTGGACTATGTACGGGGGCCGGCCAACCAGGCGCTGCAACTGGACGATTGGGATTTCCGCCTCGTCGCCCAAAATCGGATCTTCAAGCCGGTGGCGGTCGTCGTGCCCGAGCCGGCCTTTGAGCTGGAGTTCTTTCCCGGGGCCAGCGGCGGCGGCTGGATGGTGTGGACCGTGCCGGTGGAGGACAACTCGCCGTTACTGGCCTACGGGCTGGACTACGATGGCTCTGGGGGCACCTACTTCCTTGCCGTCCCCGAGCCCTAAGCCTCCGTCCGGGCACCAGGTGATTGACTTTCGCACCGCTCCAGGGTACAATGGCCGCCTGTCGTAGAATTCACAGCACATGGAGCGACCTATGAAACCAAAAGTCGTCATCATTGGCGCGGGGAGCGCCATCTTTGGCCTGGGCACCCTGGCCACCCTGGTCCGCAGCGAGCGGCTGCGGGGCGGCACGCTGGCCCTGGTCGACCTCAACGCCGAGGGCCTGGCCCTCGTCCTCGCCTTGGCCCGGCGCCTTAACTGCGAGTGGGACGCCGGCCTGGCCCTCGAAGCCTCGACGCGGCGCGAGGACGTGCTGCCCGGCGCCGATTTCGTCATCGTCTCCATCGAGACCGGTCCCCGCGAGGGGCTCTGGAAGCGCGATTGGGAGATCCCGCTGCAGTTCGGCGTGCGCCAGCCCTACGGCGAGAACGGCGGCCCCGGCGGCCTGGCCCACACGCTGCGCCAGGTGCCGGCCATGCTGGCCATCGCCCGCGACATGGAGCGCCTCTGCCCCGACGCCTGGCTGATCAATTTCACCAACCCGGTGCCCCGCCTCAACCTGGCCGTGAGCCGCTACACCGGCATTCAGAGCGTGGGCCTCTGCCACCAGATCAACGAAGCCTACATGTTCGCCGGCGTGGCCCTGGCCGAGCGCTACGGCGTGGACGTGCCCGAGGGCATCAGCAGCAACGCCCACCCCGACGTCTGGCCCAAGGCCCGCCGCGTGGCCGACCAGATGAAGCCCCTCCTCGACGTCAAGGCTGCCGGCCTCAACCACTTTACCTGGATCCTCGACTTGCGCGACCGGCAGACGGGCGAGAACCTCTACCCCGCCTTCCGCGAGGCGTTCCTGGCCCTGCCCACCGATTTTGAGCCGCTGAGCCGCGAGATGCTGCGCGTCACCGGCCTCTGCCCCGTGCCCGGCGACAGCCACCTGGCCGAGTACCTGCCCTGGTGCCACGATCCTCAGACGCATCCCTGGGAAAAGTACGACCTCTACCTCTATGACTGGGAGCGGGCCAGAGTCGAGCGGGACAAGGGCTGGCGGCGCATCGAGGCCATGGCCGGCGGTGAGGCCCCCGTGGACGAGCTACGGGAGGCCCGGAGCGAGGGCGCCGTCGAGATCATCGAGGGGCTGCTGGGCCACGAGGCCTATCACCCGGCCGTCAACGTGCCCAACCGGGGCCACATCACCAACCTGCCCGAAGGCGCCATCGTCGAGCTGCCGGCCCTGGTCGGCGGCTGGGGCATCCGCGGGCTGAACGTCGGCCCGTTGCCCGAGATGGTGGCCGAGCTCTGCCGCCGCGAGATCGCCGTCGCCAGCCGGGCCGTGGACGCGGCGGCCAGCGGCGACCGGGCGGCGGCGCTCCAGGCGCTGCTGCTCGACCCCTGCATCACCGACGTGGACACCGCCCGCGTCATCCTCGACGCCTACCTGGCCGAGTACGCCGCCTACCTGCCCCAGTTCAGCTAGGGACACAAGCCTTGCGAAGGTCCGAGCGGGCCGGGGGCCTGCCCGGACCGTCGCAAGGCTCTCTTTTTCTTTGTGCCGGGGCCGGTTCTGTGCTATACTCCCCGCCAGAGAGGAAAAGAGCGATAGATGCCACACGATTTGCGGTTGAACATCTTTTGGGCGATCCACCTGGCCCTGCTGGGGCTGTTCGGCGTGGAGATGCTCGCCATCTTGGCGGTCGCGTTGCAGGCGCGGATGCCCGGCCTGCCGGCCGACGCCCCGCGCTGGCGCAAACTGGGCGCGACTCTGGGCTATGCAACGCGGCTGGTCTTTAGCCGGCGGCTCTGGCCGCTACTCAAGGCCCTGGTGGCCGATGGGCTGGTCCACCGGCGGCTGGCCCGCATCGACCGCCGCCGCTGGCTGACTCACCTCGCCGTCTTTGGCTCGTGGCTGGCGCTAGGCGTGATCTCCATCGTCACCGGTGTGATCGTCGAGGTCCTGCCGCTGCTGGGCCAGCGCCCCGAGCAGGTGGCCGCCATCCCGCTCTTTGGCCACCTCTTCCACGCCGACGTGGGCTGGGTGGCCCTGGCCAACGAGGTGCTGGGCCTGGTGACGCTGGCCGGCATGGGTCTGATCGTCTACCGCCGCTACGTCCAGCGCGACCCCCAACTACGGACCTTTCCCGGCGACGGCCTGGTCATCGCCCTGCTGACGTTTATCTCCCTGAGCGGCTTTCCCACCGAGACCTTCCGCCTGCTGGCCGATTATACCACGGCGGGCGGCGCCTTTGCCCCCGATCCGGGCCTCATCCCGGCAGAGCGGCTGCCGCTGGCGTTGCACGGCGTGTGGGGGCCGCAGTGGGGGTTTGCCGGCTACCTGGGGGCGCGGCTGCTGGGGACGCTGCGGCTCGACGCCGGGCTGTGGCGCGTGCTGCACAACGTATCCTTCTGGCTGCACTTTGCCGCCGTGACGGTTCTGCTCTTAACCATGCCCTTCAGCCGTTTCTTTCACGCCATTGCGAGCCCGGTCATCGTCGCCTACAACACGCTCCGCGAGGCGGAGGCGCAATGAGCAAAAAGATGCCTTTGGTGGTGCTAGCCCCCGTCCCGGGGGCGGCTGCCCCGAGAGCGCGAAGCCTGCCCGAAGGGGTACGGGGCTTGGAGCAGGGGCACCAGGCGGGGACGCGATGAGTGAGCCACGCAAGCGCGTCGACCTGGCGCACTTTACCCTGCGCCAACTGCTGGAGATGGAGGCTTGCACCCGCTGCGGCGAGTGCATCGAGGCCTGCCCGACCTTTGTCGAGGCGCGGGACGAGGAAATCCATCCCCTGAGCAAGATCGCCCGGGCCAAGCGTTTCTGGAAGGCCAACCACCTGGGGCTGCTGGCCCGGCTCTTTGGCCAGCGCCCGGCGAGCGAGGCCGAGCTGGCCGCCTTTGGCACGGGCACCTACCAATGCACGCTCTGCGCCCGCTGCCACGTCGTCTGCCCGGTGCAGATCGACACCCGGCCCCTCTGGCTGGCGCTGCGCGAACAGTTGGTGGACTGGGGCCTCTACCCCGAGGCATTCGACGCACTATGGGAGCGGATCGCAGCCCATTACAACATCGCCGGCCAGGACAATGCCCAGCGCCTGCTCTGGACCGAGAACATGGACCCCGTGCCCCAGGGGCTGGACCGCCGCCAAGGGGCCGAAACGGTCTATTTCGTCGGCTGCGTGGCAAGCTTTTATCCCCGCGCCTACGGCGTGCCGCGCAGTTTCGTGCAGATCCTGAACCGCGCCGGCGAGGACGTGACGACGCTGGGCGGCGAGGAGTGGTGCTGCGGCTTTCCGCTGCGCATCGCCGGGATGGGCGACGAGGTCGAAGAACTGGCCCGCTTTAACGTCGAGCGGGTGGCGGCCCTGGGCGCGCGGCGGCTGGTGACGACCTGCCCGTCGTGCTTCCACACCTGGCGGCACGACTATGCGCGGTTGCTGGGCGAGACGCTGCCCTTCGCGGTGGTCCACGCCGTCGAGTTGCTGGACGAGCTGGTGGCCGAGGGCCGGCTGCCGCTGGGTGAGCTGCCCCTGCGCGCCACCTACCACGACCCCTGCGACCTGGGCCGCACCAGCGGCATCTACGAGGCGCCGAGGCGCGTGCTGCGGGCCATCCCCGGCCTGGAGCTGGTCGAAATGGCCGAGACCCGCGAGCTGTCGCTCTGTTGTGGCGGCGGCGGCGACGCCGAGATGGGCTATCCGGAGTTGACGGCCGCCGTGGGCCGGCGGCGCGTCGAGCAAGCGCGGGACGTGGGCGCCGAGGCCATCGTCTCGGCCTGCCAGCAGTGTAAACGCACCCTGGCCGAGGCGGCGCGCCGGAACCGACTGCGCATCCGGGCGCTGGACATAGTTGAAGTAGTTTGGCAATCCATAGAAGCATCTAACCACGGAGGCACAGAGAACACGGAGATCTAGAGGAGTTTTGCTTGAAATCCTCCGTGCCCTCCGTGTCTCTGTGGTTCAACGGATTCATTAGAAGGAGTTGAAAGATGGAGATAGACGGCTACGAGTTTCCTAACGAGCTGTGGTACGACCGCGAGCACAACTGGGCGCGCATCGAGGGCGACGTGGCGACCATCGGCCTGAGCGATTTCGGCCAGGACCTGGCGGGCGAGATCCTCTACGCCGAGCTGCCGCGCGTCGGCCGGCAGATCACCCAGGGCGAGCCCTACCTGTCGCTGGAGTCGGGCAAGTGGGTGGGCCGCATCAAGGCCATCGTCAGCGGCACCGTCGTCGAGACCAACGAGGAGGTCGAGTTCGAGAGCCGCATCCTCAACGACGACCCCTACGGCGAGGGCTGGGTGGCCCGAGTCGAGTTGTCGAGCCAGCCCGAGGGCCTGCTGCGGGCCGGCGACCCGGAGTTCGTGGCGTTCATCGCCGCCGAGCGGCAGAAGCACGGGAAGTAGCGAGTGGCAAGTGGCGAGTTGCACTTGCTGCTGCGATGGGGAAGTGGGATGAATCTGTACGATCTGGGCCACGTGCCGTGGCTGGAGTCACAGTTGCTTTACCACGCGCTGCCCCGGCTGGGCCTGGAGGGGCTGCTGCTGTTGGCCCCGGCCGAGCCCTACGTCTGCCTCGGCTATCACCAGGACGCCGAGCAGGAGGTGGACCTGGCAATCTGCCGCCAGCGGGGCATCCCCGTCTTTCGGCGGGAGGTGGGCGGCGGGGCCGTCTATCTCGATGGGCAGCAACTCTTTTACCAACTGGTCTTGCGCAAGGACAATCCCCTGGCCCCCCGGGACAAGGCCGCGTTCTACCGCACGCTGCTGGCGCCGGTGGTGCAGACCTATCGCGACCTGGGCGTGGAAGCCCGCTACAAGCCGGTCAACGACATTGTCACCGCCGAGGGGCGGAAAATCTCGGGCAACGGCGCGGCCGACATCGCCGACTGCGCGGTGTTGGTGGGCAACCTCATCGTCGATTTCGACTACGAGACGATGGTCCGCGTGCTGCGCGTGCCCGACGAAAAGTTCCGCGACAAGGTCTTTGCCAGCCTGCGCGAGAACCTGACCACGCTGCGGCGCGAGCGGGGGCAGGTGCCGGCCTGGGACGCCATGCGGGCGGCGCTGGCGCGCAATTTCGAGGCCGCGCTCGGACCGTTGACGCCCGCCGCGTTGCCGCCGGCCGTCTACGAGCTGGCGGCCGAGCTGGCGCAGACACACACGACCGAGGCGTGGCTGCTCAAGCCGGGCAAACGATTTCGTGAGGGCCGAACCGGCTCCGGTGAGCGCGGTCGAACCGTCAAAATCGCCGAGGGGGTGGAGGTGGCCCAGCGGGCGCACAAGGCGCCGGGCGGCTTGATCCGGGCCACGGTCGAGGCCCAGCACGGGCGGATCGCCGGCGTGAGCCTGACGGGCGACTTTTTCTTCTACCCCGCCGAAAAGCTGGCCGATTTGGAGCGCCACCTGGTCGGCACCCAGTTGGGCGCGGTGGAGGGGTTCGTCGAGACGTTCTATCGTGCTCACGACATCGAGTCGCCCGGCGTGACACCCCGCGATCTGGCGCTGGCCCTGGGTGTGACGAAACTTCCTTGACGCCCCCCAGTCCGTGTGTTATACTCGTGGGGCAAATTGGCAATTTGCCCTACAATATTGAAAGAAAGGTGGAGCATGGAAACGAGACCATTGGGCAAGACCGGCGAATCATTCCCCATCCTGAGTTTTGGCGCGCAGCGCGTGGTGGACGAGGAGGGCTGCACCGAGGAGCAGGCCCTCGAAATCCTCAACGCCGCGCTGGACCGGGGCATCCGCTATTTCGACACGGCCTGGGCCTATTCCCGGGGCCAGTCGGAGGAGCGGGTGGGCCTGGTGGCCAAAGATCGGCGCGCCGAGATGTGGATCGCCACCAAGACGACGCACGCCCAGCGCGATGGCGCCCGCCAGCAGCTCGAAGAGAGCCTGACGCGGCTCCAGACCGACCACGTGGACGAGTGGCGGCTGCACAACGTCTACAGCTTTGACCGGCTGGACCAGATGACGGCCAAGGGCGGCGCGCTGGAGGCGGCCATCCAGGCCCGCGACGAGGGGCTGGTGCGGCACATCAGCATCAGCGGCCACACCGACCCGCAGATCCAGATCGAGGCGCTGCGCCGCTTCCCCTTCGACACGGTGCTCGTCGCCGTCTCGGTGCTGGACCATTTCATCTACAGCTTTGCCGAAGAGTTTTTGCCGGTGGCGGCCCAGAAAAACGTGGGCGTAATCGGCATGAAGATCTTTGGCTACAAAAAGCTGGCCCGCGTCGCCGACCGGGCGCTGCGCTACGCCCTGGCCCTGCCGCTGACGACGGTCATCGCCGGCTGCTCGACGATGGAGGAGCTGGAGGCCGACCTGGCCGTGGCCGAGAGTTTCACGCCGATGACCGGGCCGGAGCGGCTGGAATTCTTCCGCGAGATGCTGCCCCTGGTCCGGCCGGAGAACATGCCCTGGAAGGTGATCGATTGGGGCGATCCGACGGAGTGGAAGCCGAGGAAGGAGCCGAGCGGGTTTGGGATTTGGGCATAATGCCAGGAGGGTGAAGAATGTCCCCGACCATATTCAGAACTGGCCCCTATCGTTTTTTCTTCAACAGCCGGGAAGAACCCCGAATGCACGTTCACGTCGCAACGGCGGAGGGCACAGCCAAATTCTGGCTCGAGCCAATCCTTGCCCTCGCTTCCTACTATGGCTTGCAGACCCGGGCTTTGCGCAATATCGAGAGTATCATTGAGGAGCATGAAGATGAGTTTAGAGATGCCTGGCGTCGTCACTTCTCACAGTGAGGTTACGAACATAAGCGCTGTTGGATTTTGGTTACTCGTCGATGATCGAGAGTACTTTGTCCCTTTCGACGATTATCCTTCTTTCCAGAAAGCAACAGTGGCCCAGATCTATGCAATTCAGAAGTTGAGCCCTACGCAGTTCTATTGGCCCGAACTCGATATTGACATTGAACTCGAAGCTCTGGAAAACCCAGAGCGGTATCCGCTGGTGTTTCACGAATAGATCGAGATTTGACTGGCAGTCAAAATACTATGGACGACGACACCCTACACATCAACGACCAGGTCAGCATCCCCCACGCCGAGCTGGACTTTCGGTTTTCGCGGAGCGGCGGGCCGGGCGGCCAGCACGCCCAAAAGTCGTCGACGCGGGTCGAGTTGCTCTTCGACGTGGCGAACTCGCCCAGCCTGAGCGACGAGCAGCGGGCGCGGGTGCTGAAGCGGTTGTCGGGTTGCGTGGACTCGGAGGGGGTGTTGCACCTGGTCTCCCAGTCGGAGCGGAGCCAGTACCGCAACCGGCAGGAGGTCGTCGCGCGCTTTGAGGAGCTGCTGCGCAAGGCCCTGAAACGCCGCAAGCGCCGCAAGCGGACCAAGCCCACGGCCACGTCAAAGGAGCGGCGGCTGCGCAAAAAGAAGCGGCGGAGCCAGATCAAAAAGTGGCGAAAGGACGTCCGGGATTACTGAGCAGCCCAGCCCCGGGACAAGCCGTGCGGCTCCTGGTTTTTGTGGGCGATTCCGCCCTGTGGTATAATGTGAACCGTTGCACAAAGGGACCAGGCCAATGGCGGCTTGCGAGACGTGGTAGCGACGACGCCCTGTCAAGCCAGGGCGTTGTGTGTTTGTGAGCCTGGTAACGTGCAAAAGGCCATGAGTGAAGAGATTCCGTCTATCCAAGTGAATGAAGACAAAGTGGAGCGCCTGCGCCGGCGGCTGGGATCGTACGATCCGCGCCAGGTGGCCATCTGGCGGGCGATGAGTCCTGCCCGCCGCCTGGACCTGGTGGGGCAGATGTATCGGTTCGCCCTGGAGACGGTGCGCACCACCGAGCGCCAGCGCCACCCAGACCTGTCGCCGGAGGAATTCAAGTGGCGCGTCATCCGGCGGATGCACGGCGATCTGTCGCTGGGCCGGGCAAGGGAGCCAGAACCCGATGCGCGAGATGGATGAACTGCGCGCCTTTTTCACCTACGCCATCGGCGCGTTGGAGCGACTGGATATCCCCTACATGGTCGTGGGCGGCTATGCTGCCACTGTCTATGGCGAACCGCGAATGACCGTGGACGTGGACATTGTCGTGGATTTGCGCTGGGAGCACGTTTCGGCGTTCGTAGCCGCGTTTCCCAGTCCCGACTATTACGTCAACGAGGAGAGTATCCGCGATTCGCTGGCGCGTCGCTATCCGTTCAACATCATCGAGACGGATACGGCGGCCAAGATCGACGTGGTGCCTTTGCCCAACGACGTGTTCACGCGCATGGCCTTTGGGCGGCGGCAGCGGATCGAGTACGTGGCAGGGCACTCGGCCACGTTCATCACTCCCGAAGACGTCATCGTCGCCAAGCTGCTGGCCCACGAGAACACCGGCTCCGACAAGCACCTGCGCGATGCCCAAGGCGTGCTGACGATGCAGTGGGGCGATCTCAACCCGGAGTTAATCCGGCGCGCTTGCCGGGCGTCCGAGATTTCAGATACGTTCGAAACAGTTCTAGAAGCAGCACGCCGCGAGGTAGAAGACGTAAAATGAACTGGAGTGAGCATGTACACAGTCCCCTTTGACAAAGGCGAGCTGACCTTCGACCTGCCCCCCGGCTGGCGGGGCAGCGTCGTCGAATCGAAAACCGTGCCGCCCATCGAGGATGTGCCGGCGGCGGTGGCCGAGGCGGTCGCCAACCCGACGAATTCGCGACCGCTGCGCGAGCAGGCCAGACCGGGCGACACCGTCTGCATCGTCTTTACCGACGTCACCCGCGCCAGCCCCGACTATTTGCTGGTGCCGCCCATCCTGGCCGAACTGGAAGCCGCCGGCGTCCGCGACGAGGACGTGACGCTGCTGTGCGGCATCGGCCTGCACCGGCCCAGCACGCCCGCGGAAAAGGTGGAAAAGCTGGGCCAGGCGGTGGTCGACCGCTACCGCGTTATCGACAACGAGCCGCTGAACCCCGAGGCACTGGTCGACCTGGGGACAACCCCGAGCGGCATCCCGCTGTCGGTGCACAAGGCGGCCTACGAGGCCGATCTGCTCATCGCCACCGGCATCGTCGAGCCGCACCAGTACGCCGGCTATTCGGGCGGGCGCAAGACGCTGGCCGTCGGCGCGGCGGGCGAAACGATGATCGCCTACACCCACGGCCCGCACATGATCGACGATCCGCGCACGCGCCTGGGCCGCGTCGAGGGCAATCCCTTCCACGAGGCCATCACCGAGGCGGCGCGGCGGGCGGGCCTGCGCTTCATCGTCAACGTCGTCCAGGATGACAGGAAGCAGGTGGTCTACGTCCGGGCCGGCGAGCCGGAGGCGACGTTCCAGGAACTGGTGGCCTTTGCCAAGACGCTCTACGAGGTGCCGGTGCCAAAACAGCCCCCTTCGGGGATGTTATACGACGTGGCCGTGGCCGGGGTGGGCTATCCCAAGGACGCCAACCTCTACCAGGCCAGCCGGGCGGCCAGCTACCTCTTTTTCGGGCCGACGCCCGTGGTCAGGCCGGGCGGTGTGTTCATCGTCCCCGCGCCGTGCGAGGAGGGGGCCGGCGACGGCGTCGGTGAACAGCGCTTCCTCAAGGCGATGCAGAACGCGCCCGACGTGCAGTTCATCCTGGACGACGCGCGAGAAAACGGCTATCCGCCGGGCCAGCAGCGGGCCTTTGTCATGGCCAAGGTGCTGGAGCAAAACGACGTCATCATCGTCGGCGCCGAGGACCCGGACCTGATCCGCTCGGCCAAGTTCCTGGCCGCGCCGACGATGGAGGCCGCGTTCGAGATGGTCAGCGAGAAGCTGGGCGGTGGGCTGGACGTGCTAGTCGTGCCTCACGCCTTATTGACGCTGCCGATTGTGGACAAGAACCTGGATCGCTGAAGCGCTGAAAGTCAGGACTATTCAGTGTTTTCAGTGGCCTCAGCGGCTCAGTGATCCTGAATCTAGAAAACTTGGAAAGCCGAAACAAAATCATGGAAAACGAATCGAAATCGCCGTGGGCGGGCCTTGAAGGGCCGACCCCGGAAGACGTGAACTACTGCATCCGCTGCGGGCTGTGCCTGTCGGTCTGCCCCACCTACAAGGACAGCTTGCGCGAGACCGAGTCGCCCCGGGCGCGGGTGGCGCTGGTGGCCAAGGCCCTGGAAGGCGAACTGGCGCTGACGCGGAATTTCAAGGACCACATGTACCGCTGCCTGGCCTGCCTGGCTTGCCAGGACATCTGCCCGGTGGGCATCGAGCCCGCCAACCTCTGCCTGGAGGCGCGCTTTGCCATCGAGCAGGCCACGCCGACGCCGCCCTTGAAGCCGATCCTGTTCCAGGGCGTCTTTCCGCGCACCGGGCTGCTGGAACTCGCCACCAAGCCCGTTGCCTTCTACGAGCGGAGTGGGCTGCGTAAACTGGTCAACGCCCTGGGCGTGACGAGACTCCTGCCGGCCCAACTGCGCGACATGGAGCGCATGTTGCCCAACCACATCCCCCTCCGGGGCGCGCGCCACACGATGCCCGACGTGGTGCTGGCCCGGGGTGAGCGCCGCGCTCACGTGGCCTTTTTCCTGGGCTGCGTCGAGGGGGCGATGATGGCCGACGGCGCCAACGCCACGGTCGAGGTGCTGGCCGAGAACGGCTGCGACGTGGTCATCCCCGAGCAGGTCAAGTGCTGCGGCATGCCCATGGTCGGCTACGGCTTTAAGGACACGGCGCGGGAGATGGCCCGCCACAACATCGACCTGCTGCTGGGGCTCAACGTGGACGCCATCGTCACCGACTGCGCCACTTGCGGCTCGTCGCTGAAAGAGTATCCCCACTGGCTGGCCGACGATCCCGAGTACGCCGAGCGAGCGGTGGAATTCGCGGCCAAGGTGCGCGACGTCAGCGAGTACCTGGTCGAGCTGGGCATCCGGCCGCCGGCGGGTAAAGTCGACGCCCGCGTGACCTACCACGACCCCTGCCACCTGTGCCGGGCGCAGAACGTGCGCCAGCAGCCGCGCGAGGTGCTGCGCGCCGCCGGCGTCGACCTGGTCGAGATGGAGAACGCCGACGTCTGCTGCGGCTCGGCGGGCACGCAGCTCATCACCCACTATCACACCTCGGTGGGCGTGCTGGAGCGCAAGATGGAGGGCGTGGCGGCCACCGAGGCCGAGATCGTGGCCAGCGGTTGCCCCGGCTGCCAGATGCAGTTGACGCTGGGCGTCAAGCGCCGGGGCATGGAGGCCAAGGTGGTCCATCCCAGCCAGTTGTTGGCCCAGGCGTATCGGGACGAAAAAGATTAGACTTGTTGCTCAATAAGGGATCGGACGCTGACGAACGCAGATTTTCGCAGATAAAGGAACCCTATCAGCGTGCATCAGCGTTTATCTGCGTCCAGAAATCTGCACCGTCTTATTCGGCAACAAGTCTATTGACGGGGCGGGATAGGCGTGGTACAATCTCACCACCTGGTTCAACGAATACAACAGCGAATTCGCGAGCAGAGGTACGAGATCTCGATCCATGCAGAGCGGGAACGGCGTAACGATGGGTTGCTGGTCGATGAGATCGAAGAAAGCATCCTGGCCGATGGCGAACTGCTCGAAGACTATCCTGACGACCCTCGCGGACCCAGTTACCTGATGTTGAGTTTCACGACAAGTGGTCGACCTGTGCACACAGTCTGGGGATTCCTGCCAACGGGCTGGATCCGGCTCATCACGGTCTATGTGCCGGAACTGCCCTGGTGGATCGATCCTCGCACTAGAAGGGAACGAACGGAATGAAGCACAAGTATAGTCCGTGCAGTTTTTGTCAAGGGCAAGTGACCGAACGCCTCATCGAGCACGAGTATCGCTGGCAGGGAGAGCTTGTCGTATTTGAGCAGGTGCCGGCCGGTGTGTGCCAGCAATGCGGCGAGGTCTATTTCACTGTTGACACGGTGAAGGCCTTGGAACAAACCGTGTTGAGCAAGGCCAAGCCCAAACGAACCATCCAGGTACCCGTTTTTGAGTACCCAGAACTGGTTCCGGCTTGAGATACACACCTCCCTCTGGGCGTCAAGCGGCGGGGGCTGGAGGCCAAAGTGGTGCATCCCAGCCAGTTGTTGGCCCAGGCGTATCGCGATGAGAGAAGTTGACCGGGTGTACCTCACGTGCTACAATCTGCGTAGAAGGCCGTGTCAGTGTGGTGCAGAATGACAAGCCAGAGGGACAAACCAGAGCTGGATGATCCTGTGTTGGCATTGATAGGCATGGCGGGAAAGGATACTGACAGCCCTGGAGACCTAGCTGCTCACCATGACGAATACCTAGTATCTGTTCAACATGATTATGACAGGTTTATCATTTTTACCTTGATAAAGTACTGGTTCAATGGCAAGAAGAGGATGACAGACAGGGCCAGGCTGCTCCCATTGGCTCCCCCTTGAGTGAAAGGAAGAATGAATCTATGGCTGGTAGGAATTTTGGACGTATCACGATTGACCCGGACGTGTGCCACGGCAAACCATGCATCGCCGGCACACGCATTATGGTCACAAATATCTTGAGCCAGCTTGCCGGAGGGTATTCTATCGAACGGATTATGGAGGGTTATCCTGAACTCTCTCGCGAGGATGTTGTGGCAGCCATCGAGTACGCCGTGGCGACGGTCTTGGACGAAGACGTACTACCCCTGACCGAATATCATCCCTTTGAACTCTTTGCTGCAACAGCCGGAGCCTGAGTATGCGCCTTTTGCTAGATCAGAATCTACGTGTGCAGACCAAGACCTTCCTGCGTGGCCTTGGGCATGATGTGGTAGATACCCGCGACTTGGGGATGGCGCGCGCTTCCGATGCGCAGATTGCCGAGACTGCTGCAGAGCTAAAGCGAGTTATCGTCACCTTCAACGCTGACTTTGGTGACGTCCGCCATTTCCCGCCCGGGACCAATCCGGGCATCATCCGCTTGCGCATCCACCCCCAGACTGAAGAAATCGTACACCCGATTCTCGCCAACCTGTTCGAGCGTGTATCAGAAGAACAGATCGAAGGCGCTCTGGTGGCTGTAGACAATCACAAAATTCGCATACGCAAGTCAACTTGATAATGAGGAACCCATGATTGACAAAAAGATACTCAAAGAATTGCAAAACATCGTCGGCAAAAAGTACGTGCTGACCACGCCCGAAGACCTGGTGGCCTATTCCTACGACGGCACCTTTGCCGAGCAGCGGCCCGAGGTCGTGGTCTGCCCCGACTCGACGGAGCAGGTCGGCGCGGTGATGGAGGTCGCCTGGCGGGAGGAGATCGGCGTCGTGCCGAGGGGCATGGCCTCCGGGCTGGCGGCCGCCTCGGTGCCGATGGACGGCGGCATGGTGCTGGACACCTGCCGCCTGAACCAGATTTTCGAAATCGACGAGGTGAATTTCACCGCGACGGCCGGCGCGGGCGTCGTTACCCAGGACCTGGCCGACGCGGTGGCCAAGGTGGGGCTGTTCTACCCGCCCGATCCGAGCAGCATCAAGCAGAGCACGCTGGGCGGCAACGCAGCCTGCAACGCCGGCGGCCCCCGCTGCCTCAAGTACGGCGTCACCAGTGACTACGTCATGGGCCTGACCGTCGTCCTGGCCGACGGCCGCGTGCTGAAAACCGGCGGCAAGGCCATCAAGAACGTGACCGGCTACAACCTGACCCAGCTCTTCGTCGGGTCGGAGGGCACGCTGGGCATCATCACCGAGCTGATCCTGAAGCTGGTGCCGCTGCCCAAAGTGGCGCGCACGGCCAAGGCGATTTTCCCCCGGCTGGCCGACGCCAGCGTGGCGGTCAACAACGTGCTCAGCGCCGGCATCGTCCCGGCCACCATCGAGCTGATGGACGAGACGGCCATCGCCACCATCGAGGAGGCGTTGCACCTGGGCCTGCCGCTGGACGTCGAGGCGATGCTCATCATCGAGTGCGACGGCATGGACGAGGCCCAGGTGCTGGCCGACGTCGAGGCCATCGCCCAGATCTGCCGGGCGACGGGCGCCCGCGACGTGGAGGTCGCCCGCACCGAGAAGGAGCGAGCGGCGCTCTGGTCGGCACGGCGCTCGATCAGCCCCTCGCTGGCCCGGCGGGCGCCCAACAAGCTGGGCGAGGACATTTCGGTGCCGCGCAGCGCCATCCCCGCTGCCGTGGCGGCCATCAAGGAAATCTCGCAACAGCGCGGCATCCCCATCGCCATTTTCGGCCACGCCGGCGACGGCAACCTGCACCCCAACATCCTCTTTGACAAGCGCGACCCGGCCCAGGTGGAAAAGATGAAGTTGGCCGCCGGCGACATCTTTGCCACGTCGGTGCGGCTGGGGGGCACACTCTCGGGCGAGCACGGCGTGGGCACGCTCAAGCTGCCCTTCCTGGAGCAGGACCTCGGGCCGCTGTTCATCGAAGTGATGGACAACATCAAAAAGGCGCTGGACCCCAAGTGCATTCTGAATCCGGGCAAGGTCGTACCCACGCCCGGCGGGCGGACGATTCTGGCTTGAGTGGAGGAAGGTTATGCCTCACCTTGACAGGTCCGAGATTCAAGAGATCGTAGACAGATTGGTAGCCCACTACGCACCGCAACGAGTAATCCTCTTTGGCTCATACGCTTCCGGTACACCCGACGCCGACAGCGATCTCGATTTGCTGATTATCAAGGAGACGGACAAACGCCCTTTGGACCGCTGGATGGAGATCAAGCGTTTACTGCGAGATCGCCATAGGCCAGTAGCCGTGTCCCCTTTGGTCTACACACCTCAGGAGATAGAAAGACGATTGGCCATAAACGACTTTTTTATCCAGGAGATCCTGGATAAAGGCCAAGTGCTCCATGGATGATCAAGGGCTACGCCAGCAGGTGATAGAGTGGTTCGAGCGAGGCGACCACGACATCGAAACAGCACAACTGCTCTACGACGAATATGGCCACACCGACGCCATCGCCTATCACGTCCAGCAGGCGATTGAAAAGTACCTGAAGGGCTATCTTGTCTCTCAGGGGGAGCGCCCGCCCTGGATTCACGACCTGGACGTATTGCTCAATCGGGTTTCCCGGTTCGAAGGGGACTTGTACGATCCCTACATCGAGCTTTGTGAGCGAGCGACCCGCTACTATCTGGAAGACCGCTATCCCCCGGGTCCGCCGACAGCCTATAGCCGTGAGGAAATCGTGGCAGACCTGGACCTGGCGTGGGAGCTTGTGAGATTGTTACGTAGCAAGACTGGCCTTCGGTTTGATTTGGACAGGCACCAGTCTACTGGTCATACAGAATGAGAGCCAATGAACTTCAAAGAAGAAGTGGAAAACTGGAGAAAGGAATAGCGGGATAACAGTATGTTTGAACTGAAAAAAGGCAGCGACATCCTCACAGAAATCGGCGGCATCCGCACCCTGGAGGGAGCAAGAACGCTGTTCGAGACCCGGTGCGGACCGAAAGACGTTGCCAAGTTGGACAAGATCGGCAACGAGGAGGCCCTGCTCAAGATCGCCAACGCCATCTCGATGACCGACCCCGACGCGGTCTTTGTCAATACCGGGTCGGACGCAGATTTGCGACGCGTGCGCATCATGGCCCTGGCCAAGGGGGAAGAGTGCCCCGTGGCCATGCGGGACCACACGCTGCACTTTGACCTGCCCCAGGAACAAGCGCGCATCATCGACCGGACGTACTATATCGTCAACCCCGGCGAGGAGACCAGCGTGCTGGCCAAGAGCATCCTGCGGGACGAAGGGTACGAGTACGTGAAGGCCAAGATGACGGGCATCGCCCGGGGGATGACGCTCCTGGTCGGCTTTTTCAGCCGGGGGCCTATCGGCGCCCGGGCGGCCATCCCCGCCCTGGAGATCACGACGTCCACCTACGTCATGCACTCGGCCAACATCCTCTATCGGCACGTGTACGATCACTTTGACGAGGAAGTGGAGCGAGCCGGCCTGTTCTTCACCAACGTGCACAGCGAAGGGACAAACCGCCCGGAAGACCTGCCCGACGCCCGCGTGTTCATGGACCGGAGCTGGCTGACCACCTTTGCCTTGTTTTGCACCTACGCGGGCAACACCCTGCTGCTGAAAAAGGGCAATCACCGCTTTGCCGTGGACCTGGCGACCTATTTCCGCCAGGAACGGGAGCTTTCGGAGCACATGTTCATCACCGGCTTGACCGGTCCCGGCGGGCGCAAGACCTACTTTGCCGGGGCAGCACCCTCGGGCTGTGGCAAGACGACGACGGCCATGACCGGCACCGATTTCATCGGCGATGACCTGGCCCAGCTCTGGATCGCCCGGGATGGGACGCTGCGGGCCATCAACCCCGAGTGTGGCATCTTTGGCATCGTCCGGGATGTGAACCGCGAGAGCGATCCCTTCTTGATGGCCTGTCTCCGGTCCGAGTGCGCGGAGGTGATCTGGTCCAACGTGTTGATCGACGAGCACGGCGTGCCGTACTGGATCGGCATAGGCGAAGAACAGCCCACGATAGGCGTGAATTTCCAGGGCGAGTGGTGGGCGGGCAAGACCGACGCGAATGGCACACCGATCCCCCTCTCCCATCCGAACGCGCGCTGCACGGTACGCAACACGGCCATCGGCAACTACAACGAGATAGTAGCCCAAGATCCGGCCGGCGCCAAGATCCGGGTCATCACCTACAGCGGCCGGGACAGCGACACGATGCCGCCGGTCTGGGTGGCCAAGGACCCCGACCACGGGGTGGTCATCGGCGCGTCGATCCTCTCGGCCGCCACCGCCACCGAGGTCGGGGCCAAGGGCGTGCGGCGCCAGCCGTGGGCCAACGAGCCCTTCATCCCCGGCCCCCTGTCCGATTACATGCGCGCCCAGTTCCAGTTTTTCAACTCGGACAAGTTGAAAAGCAAGCCAATCATGGCCGGGCTGAACTACTTCCTGACCCACGAGGCCCGGGGCGGGAAGGGCAGCGGCCTGCTGGGCGAGAAGCGCGACGTCAAAGTCTGGCTCGGCTGGCTGGAGCGCCGGGCCCACGGCGACGTGGAGGCCATCGACACGCCCATCGGCTTGATCCCCCACTACGGGGACCTCAAAGAGCTCTTTGCCGGGATCGACAAGGAATATCCCAAGGCGCTCTACGACAAGCAGTTCGCCTTCTACGTGGACAATATGCTGGGCAGGATCGACCTGCAGGAAGAGGCTTATCGCAAAGAGCACGACGTGCCGGCCACGCTCTTTGAGATCTATGCCGAGCAGCGAGCAGGCCTGGAGGCGTTAAAGGCCGAGTATGGCTCCATCGTCTCGGTGGAACAGCTCATGGAGGCAGCCGGGACTCGCACGGTTTAAAGGCGCGAGAAGTCTGAAGCTGGCCATGGACAACGGGGCGTCGCCAACAGCGGCGCCCCGTTCGTTGATCTCTCAGCCGCAGCCCGGGGGTTGCCGCTGCCAGAGATGTATGCTATACTCTCCTGTGAGGACCGATTCATCCGTCCGATTTGGGACGCCGACTTTTCCCGAGTTTCGGATACGAGGCCTGGGATCGAACACCAGCTGATGAGGGGTATCCCCTCTCTCGACAGGAGGAATCGTTATGAGAAACTTGACACCCGGACAGCAACCGGAAAACGACGCCAGCTACCTGGAGATGATGACGGCCGTCATCTTTATGGGCGGCTTGAACCGCCAGGTGGTCCTGGGCAAGTGGGACGGCTTTTTGGACGCCTTCGAGGGCTTTGACGTGGCCAAGGTGGCCGATTTCACCGACGTGGACGTCGAGCGGCTGAGCAACGACGAGCGCATCATCCGCTACAAGGCCAAGATCCGGGCCACGGTGGCGAACGCCCGCGAGATGCAGCAGATCGCGGCCGAGCACGGCTCTTTTGGCGCCTGGCTGCGAGACAAGGTCGAGGCGGAGGGCGTGGAGGCCACGGCCAAGGAGCTGGGCGGCCGCTTCAAGTACCTGAGCGCCGAGTCGGGCCGGCGCTACCTCTTTGCCGTCGGCGAGGACGTCGGCGAGGTGAGCGACAAGGTCCGGCGCAAGTACGGCGCCGGCTAGGAGACAGGCCGTGGAGCGCATGATCGCCTTTTGCGGCGTCTCCTGTAGCCACTGCCCGGCCTACGTCGCCACCCAGGCCAACGAGCCGTCAGCCCTGGAAGACGTACTCGTCGAGTGGCGCGCCTATTTTGACGCGCCCCACCTCACCGTCCGGGACATTCTGTGCGACGGCTGCCAGACCCAGGGCGGGCGGCTCAACGGCTACTGCCAGCACTGCAAGATGCGCCCCTGCGCGCTGGGCCGGGATGTGCCCACCTGCGCCCACTGCGACGAGTATCCCTGTCCCGATTTGCAGCGGATGCTGACGCTCTGTGATGACCTGGAAGGTTTTTTTGCTTACGCCCGGCCAGCGCGCGCGACCCTGGAGGGCATCCGGGCCAGGCTGTCTCTGGCCAACGAGTGACGAGCCGGGGACATCGCCGGCTCGTCACCGAGTATTTCGCCACGAAGTTGAGTTGAAAGGGGGCTTCCCGTGAAAGACATCGTCAGACAGATCGCCGTTGTACTCTCCACCCTGGCCGTCATCGTCGTCAACGCCCTGGCCAATGCCTTGCCCCTCAATGGCCTGACCACGGGCGAGATCTCGGATCGATTCGACGTCTACTTTGTGCCGGCCGGCTACGTCTTTGCCATCTGGGGCCTGATCTACCTGGCCCTGGTCGGCTACTCGATCTACCAGGCATTACCCGCCCAGCGGGAGAACCCCCGGCTGCGGCGTACCGGCTGGCTCTACGTGCTGAGTTGCGCCGCCAACGTCGCCTGGCTCTTTTTGTGGCACTACGAGGTCTTTGAGCTGACCATCGTGGCCATGGTCGTGCTGCTGCTCAGCCTGATCGCCATCTACCTGATGCTGGGCACCGGCCGCAGCCGGGTTTCCAGGGTCGAGACGTGGCTGGTACGGGTGCCGTTCAGCATCTACCTGGGCTGGGTCAGCGTGGCGACCATCGCCAACGCCACCTCCCTCCTCGACTACCTGAACTGGAGCGGCTGGGGCATCGACCCGGCCTGGTGGGCCGTCATCATGCTCGTCGCGGCGACGGGCATCACCATCCTGATGAGCCTCACCCGGGGCGACGTGGCCTACGTGCTCGTCATCGTCTGGGCCTTTGTCGGCATCGCCGTCGAGCAGAGCGATACGCCCCTGGTGGCCATCACCGCCGCCTTCCTGGCCGGCTTGGTGCTGGGGACGTTGTTGCTGGGGATTCGCCGCGGCGCACCGGGCGCCCAACGCCGGGCGAGATCGATGCCGGAGCTCGGCGTCCACGACCGCTGGTGATCTGAACCCTCATGCGCAAAGGACTTCGTTGGGCGCTTTTGGGCCTGGCCGGGCTTTTCCTGCTCGGCCTCTTCTGGTTCCTTTACACCGCCAACGCCGAGGTCACAGCCCTGCGCAACGTCGCCCACTACCAGGCCGTCGAGGCGCTGGGCGGGCCAAAAGTCCGCAGCGACGAGCCGCCGGGCCGCCTCGCCGGCACGGTCCAGAACACTCAAGGTCAGCCGGTGGCCGATGCCCTGGCGCTGGTCGCCTCGCCGCTGGGCGACACCTACACCGCCGCGACCGACGCCGAGGGCCGCTACCAGATCGACGGCTTGCCGCCGGGCCGCTACGTGCCCGTCGCCGGGGAGCGCGGCTACGACGACGCCCTGCCCCAGACCTGCCTGGCCGGCTTGTGTTTCAAGGACGCCGTCACCATCCGCTCTGACCGCCAGGCCCTCGCCCCTGACCTCACGCTAACGCCGATCCATCCGCCGGACGTCGTCGTGGACGATTCGCTCGTCGTCAGTCCCACGGTTGAGGTTCAGGTCGGGCCGCCATTTCCCAGCGGGGCGCTGCGCACCAGCTTTGCCTTTGAGCGCGCCGGGCTGTGGGTGAACGATTGTCATCTATACGAGCCGGTGGATGAACAGGGGGCGCTGCCAACGCTGCTCCTCGTCCTGCCGGGGCCGGTGCACACCTGGGAGATCGTGCCCGTGCCCTTTGCCGCCGAGGGCTTTAGCGTGCTGGCCTGTTACCCCCTGCGCGGCATCGACATCGACGAGGACGCCGCCGACCTGCTGACCGCGCTCGAATATGTGCGCCGGGGGCGCGTGCCCTCCCGCGCCGACGCGGAGCGCCTGGGCCTCATCGGCGCCAGCTTTACCTCGATCCACGCCTACCGCCTGTTGGCCCTCACCGGCGAGTTTGACGTGAGCCTCGTGCTGGGCGGCATGGCCGACGGGTTCGCCTTTCGCCACGACGTAGAGACCGGCACGGCCCACGCCCGCCCCCCTTTTGACCAGGTGCTCATGGCCCTGGGCTTTCCCAACACCAGCCCTGAGCTCTATTTCCGGTACAGCGTCATCTACCACCTGGAGGGCCTGCCGCCCCTCTGCCTGCTGCACGGCGTGGACGACGAACTATCGCCCTTTTCTCAGAGCGTGCAGTTGGCCGACGCGCTGGAGCGCCGGGGGCTGCCCTACGAATTCTACGCCTACGAGGGGTTGAAGCATTATTTCTCCACCAGCGCCGAGGACGCCACCACCCAGCAGATGATGCAGGATTCCCTCGATTGTCTGCGCCGCTGGTTGGGGGAGGGATGAGACGATTACGCGTAGACCTTCTCGTCGCTCAGGCCGGCTTCGGGCGCATCGGCTTCGACGTCGCGGCCACCGGCCCGGTCGCCCAGCAACTCGCGGTAGTACTCGTGCTGGATGATGAGGTCCATGATCTCATTCGTCCCCGTCCAGATCATGATTAACCGCGTATCGCGCAGCAGTCGCTCGATGGGATAGACGTCGGTGTAACCGATGCCGCCCATGATCTGCATGGCGTGGTTGACGACCTGCCAGGCAGTGTCGGTGGCGAATTTCTTTGCCTCGCTCACCAGCCGACGACAGCGGCGCGGATCGTCGCCTGCATCGATAGCCCGGGCGGCACCATAGACCAACATGCGTGCCGCGTCGAGCTGAGTGATGCTGTCGGCCACCTTAAAGCTCACCGCCTCAAAGTTGCGGATCTTTTGGCCAAACGCTTTTCGCCGATCTGAGTAGCGGGCGGCCACCTCCAGAGCGGCGCGCCCCATGCCCAGCGCCCCCGCTGCGCTTGTCATCCGCTCCGGGATCATCATCTGGTAAAAGATCGCCGCCGCACCATTCTCCGGCCCGATCAGGTTCTCCGCGGGCACCCGCGCCTCACGGAAACGAAGGCGCCCCGTGCCACCGCCGCGCGTGCCCATCAGCCCGTAGACGTGCTCGATGTCCACGCCTGGCCCACGCTCTACCAGGAAGAGGCTCAAGCCTTCGTGGGGCCGGGCGTCGGGGTTGGTCCGGGCATAGACCAGCAACACGTCAGCCCCCTCCGCGCCAACGACGAAACGCTTTTGTCCCTCCAGGACATACTCGTTCCCCTCGCGCCGGGCGGTCGTCGTCGTTCCGAAAAAGTCCGAGCCGCCGCGAGGCTCGGTAAGGGCTTCGGCCACCGTTAGCCGGCCCTCGATGATGGGTCGCAGCCAGCGCTCCTTCTGGGCCGGCGTGCCAAAGACGTGGATCGCCTCGCCCACGATGCTGGGCAGCGAGTAGAGACAGGCCAGCGAGGTGCCCAGCACGCCCACCTCTTCCAGGGCCACGATCTCGTCGACCCACTTCAGGCCGCGGCCGCCGTACTCGGCCGGAAAGCGTAGGCCCAGCAGGTTGCGACGCGCCGCCTCAGCCACGAACTCGCGAGGGTAACGCACCCGGTCGGCGTCCATGTCCAGGATGAGCTGGCGTGGCACCCACCGGACGAAATCGCGTATCTCGTCGCGCAGCGCCTTCTGCTCTGACGTCAAAATCGCGTCAAACATGCCCTGTCTCTCTAATCTTGATGGGCTATTTCCCCCGCCCCAGCTCCCGCACCCGGCCCCACATATTCGCCACAAAGGTGACCGCAGCCGCCAGCAGCAAAATTCCCGATACGCCGGCCAGGGCGTCAAAGAACTCGATCTGGGTCAGCGCAAAGAGGGGGCCGAACACGGACCGCAGCAGGATGCCGAGGTTGAGGCAGACAAAGGTGGTCCAAAAGAGGAACTCGCTGCCCCGCTGCACCTGGCCGCGACGCGGCTCCTCCGTTGGAGAGGGGCGCCGGGCCAGCGGCGGAAAAAGCCACCAGGCCACGCCCATGATGAGTTGGGTCAGCCAGCCGGCGACGAGCATTTGCACGTGGCTGACCTTGAGGAGCAGAACGCGGGGACCCAGCGGCACCCAGCGATTGATGAGCAAAAGGGCGCCAATCACCGCGCCAATGCCCAGGTGAAGGAGGGAGGCTTTGATCAATGTGCGAGACGTAATCGGCATGACCGGCCCCTACTCCATGCTCCGGACCCGGCCCCAGATGAGCCAGCCAAAGCCGAGGGCCGAAAGGGCCTGCAACACGCCGGACAGGGCCACCAAGGCCGCCAGCCAACCACCACCACCCATCAGATGGAAGGGTTCAAAGAGAAAGCGGAGCAGCAGGCCGGCGTTGAGGGTGATGAACACGGCCCAGGCCAGCGAGTCGGAGCCCCGGGGCTCGACATCCTGCTCCTTGCGATAGCGGGGAAAGATCCAGTAGGCCACGCCGATGGCCAGTTGGGTGATCCAGCCCACGACCAGCAGGTGCAACTGGCTGAGATAGACAGCCCGCAACCAGCGGCTAAAACTCAGCCACTGGTCGAGGGCCATCAGCGCGCCGAGGACAAACGCAGCGACAAAGTAGGCAAAGGCGGCCTTGACAAAGGCCCGGGCAATCGGTGGCATCCTCTCCTCACAGAACGCAAAACGTATTCCGTAAAGCGTATTGCGTAATCAGCATATTTCAATCGTTTTACGCAATACGTTTTACGGTGAACACTTGAGCGTATCATCCAGAAGCGTCATGTAGGGCGCCAGCAAGTCCTTCAGCTTGTCCACAACCGGACCCAACTCGGTCTCGTCCAGGGGAATGGCGACGTCCACGTTCATCTGCACCGGCAGGGTCTCGCTGACCGGCACCGACATGTTCATGTGGACGGGCAGATCCTGGCCCTTGGGCAGGACCAGATTGACCCGCCCATTAATTTGCCCACCGCCTGCTGGAAGGGTAAAGGTCGTCGGGCGATTTAGCTTGACGCCCCGGGTCAATTCAACGGTCGTGTTCTTGTCGAGGGGCAGGTTGAACACCACCGGGATCGTCTGGCTGATGGGGATGGTGCGGGTGATGACGGCATTCCCCAGATCGTCCACCAGGCCGTTGACGTCGGCGATGAGGGGGCAGGCGACGTCGGTCCGCAGGGCCTGGACGGTGGACCACTGCTGCCAGACGGTAAATCCCAAGACCAGGAGGATCATGACCACAACAAAGGCGACGGCGAAGGAGAAAAAGATGGCAAACTTCTCGAGAGCCAGCCAAAGTGCTTCGCTGCGTTTCATTGTCCTTCTCCCTTCAAACAGCAGACTAAGTGTTTCCATTATAACCGACAACCTTGAATATGTCAATCAGCAAAAGAGCAGCGTAAGCTCTTTTACCTGCCCCGGAGCGTGGATTGTTCCGGCCGGGATTCTGTGTTATACTGGGCAGCGCAGTTGGCAAGGAGGGAATGGATCATGGGTGACAAGGAAGAACATGCCGGCCGGGGCCCCTTTCGCTGGGAGATCGTCCGTGGCGAGCCCTACCACATCGCCGGGCACACACTGACGCCCGTGGCCCGCGTGATCTCGTTTGGCAAGGCCAGGGGCACCGTCGGCACGGACGAGGTCCGGGGCTGGGGTGTGGGCTTTGGCTCGGTCACCCCGCTGGCCATCATCAAAGAGACCAAAGACGGCGAGCGTCGCATTCCCATCCCTGACACGACGGCGGCTACCACGCAGAGAATGCTAGGCATTGCCCTGGCGCTTACACTCCTGGGCACCGTCATCCGCTGGCTGATCCGCCGGAACCAGTCTGACTGACCTTTCCATTAATCTGGCCGACGGCCAGGAAAACAGCACACAATCTGATAACTGCCCTTGAAGAAAGGAGAAAGCCATGTCCCTGAACCGATTGTTTGATACCATGGAACAGGCGCGCGAGACGGCCCGCTGGCAGGCAGCCTTTGGCGAGCCCCAAGTCGTCGAGGGCCGGACCATCATTCCCGTGGCCAAAGTGGGCTACGGCTTTGGTTTTGGCTTTGGCAGCGGCACGGGACCCGCGGAACAAGAGGGCGAGCCCGCGCCTGGCGGTGAGGGCGGCGGGGGAGGTGGCCAGGCGTCGGCCAAGCCCCTGGGCGCCATCGTGGTCACCCCGGAGAACGTCTACTTTGAAGAGACGGCCGACGAAGGCAAGATCGCCCTGGCCGGCATCATCCTGGGCATCGTCTCTGTCCTCCAGTTCTTCAAGACACTCCGGGCCATCTTTGGGAAATAGCCCGCCCTCCCGAGACCGAGGACAGAAAAAACCCCAGGAGCGCGATTGCGCGTGAAAAAGCCCTTGTTGCCGGCGTTCCTGCTGGCGCTGCTGGTCGCGGCCGGCGTCCTCCTGGTTGGGGGCGCAGAGGGGCAAGCAGACCGGGCGACGGTGCCCGCGACCTGCCAGCCGGTCGAAGCGCTGGCGCTGCACAACCCCGACGCACCCGTCCATCCCCGGACAGAGGTTGACTTCCGCGCCGAGGTCCTCACCGGCAGCCTGCCCGTCACCTACACCTGGGTTTTTGGCGACGGCACCCAGTCATCCGCGACCGTGGCCCTGACACCGGCCCTCACGGCGACCCACAGCTACACCGAGACAGGCCGGTTCAGCGTCACGCTGACAGCCTGGAACACCTGCACCCTGCCGCCCCTGGCAGCCACGCTCCCGGTCACGGTGACGGCACAGCCCTGCCTGACCCTCACCGGCCTGGCCCTGACCCACACACCGACCCACCCCTACACCTACACCGAGGTGCTCTTTGGCGGCGAGGTCGTTGCCGGCAGCCTGCCCGTGACCTACTCCTGGACCTTTGGCGACGGCACCCAGCCCCTCACCGGCACGGCGGCCAGCCCCCGCTTCACGGCGACCCACACCTTTACGGCAGCCCAGGTCTACACGGTGGGCCTGGCCGCCTGGAACGCCTGCACCCTCACGCCGACCCAGCAGGCTATCACCCTCTCCATCGCGCCCTGCCAGGCCGTTTCGGGCCTGACCATCAGCCCCTGGCCGACGGCCGCCCGCGCCGGCGAGGTCCTCACCTTCACCGCCGGGGTGACAGGCGGGTCGCCGCCCCGGGCCTTTGCCTGGGCCTTTGGCGATGGGGAGACGGCCGGGGGCCAAGTTGTCACCCACACCTACGCCGCCCAGCCCACGGTCGTGACCTACACGCTGATCCTCACCGCGTCGAACCCTTGCAGCCAGCGGCTGACCACCACGACGTTACAGGTCGCGCCGCCGCTGCCCCGCCGCTTCCTGCCCCTCGTCGCGCGGGATTTCCCGCACCAGGCTGCCCACCTGGGCTACGGGGCCAACATCGCCTCGGCCGACCACGCCATCAGCCTGACGGTCATGGGCTTTGACTGGGCCAAAGGTTTCGTCACGTGGTCGCAGGTCGGACCGGGGCCAAACTACAACTGGGTTGCCGTGGACAACCAGCTCGCCGAGTTTGTGCCCCGCGTGCGCCACGTCCTCTTGCGCCTGGGCGGCCCGCCCCCGGCCGGCGTGGGCAATCCGCCGGCCTCGGCCAGCGATCGGGCCGCTTTCCACGACTTTGCCCTGGCCCTCGCCGCCCACGTCTCGGACACCTGGCGCGTGCAGGGGCTCGAGACCATCGCCTACGAGATCTGGAACGAGCCCAACCTCGATTACGAATGGGGCGGATCGCCCAGCGCCGCCCAGTACACGGCCCTGCTCCAGGCCGGCTACGCCGGCATCAAAACGGCCGACCCGCAGGCCTGGGTCGTCAGCGCCGGCCTGGCGACGACCGGTGGCTCGGCCGCGGGCGATCCGGTCGAGCAGGCCGAGACCCTGGCCCTGGCCCGGCGGCTCTACGGCGCCATCGAGGTCGTGCCCGACTTGACCTTCCTGCGCAACATGTACAATCACGGCGCCAAGGGCTATTTCGACGCCCTGGGCAGCCATCCCTACGGCGGCCCAGACGCGCCCGACACGCCGCCCGGCACCGCCAGCGGCCCCATCTACTTCCGGCGCGCCGAGGAGCAGCGCCAGGTCATGCTCGACTACGGCGACCCGTCGCCGGTGTGGGCCACCGAATTCGGCTGGATCCTAGAGTCCGAGTGCCATCTGGGCGAACACGAATGGATGGAGGTCGGCGAGACGCAGCAGGCCGACTATCTGGCCGCCGCCTACGCCTACGCCGACGAGCACTGGCCGTGGATGGGGCCGATGTTCCTCTTTAACCTTGACTTTGCCACCTGTACTTGGTATGATTGGTGCGACCCAATGCGCTGGTACGCCATAACCTACCGGCAGGACCCCTACGATCCGGGGAACAGTCCGGTGCTGCCCCGGCAGGCCTTTCACACGTTGCGGGCGATGCCCAAACACTCGGCCTGGTAGCCGGGACACGAGACACGAGCCGGGCAAATTGGCAATTTGCCCCACATCGTTGACAACATTTTATAGTCGGAGTGAACGTCCTGTATGCTGGAACAACTGATTCATAACGGAGTTGTTGTGCCCGAGCCGCCGGCGCCCCGGGGCCTGATCCTCGTGATTCGCGGCGAGCCGGTCAAGTTGACACCCAAGCAAGAAGAGATGGCCCTGGCCTGGGCCAAAAAGCACAACACGCCCTACGTCGACGACCCGACCTTTGCCCACAACTTTATGCTCGATTTCAGTGAGGCGCTGGGCCTGGACGAGGTTCTGGACGTGAACGAGGTGGACTTGGGCCCGGCCATTTACGTCGTCGAGGCCCAGCGCGAGGCCAAGGCCCAGATGTCCAAGGAGGAGCGCAAAGAGCGGGCCGCCGAGCGCAAAGCCCAGCGGGAGGCGCTCAAAGAGCAGTACGGCTATGCCATCGTGAACGGCGAGCGAGTCGAAATCGCCAACTATGTGGTCGAGCCGGGCGGCATTTTCATGGGCCGGGGCAAGCACCCCCTCCGCGGCCGGTGGAAGGAGGGGGCCAGCCAGGCCGACATCACGCTCAACCTGAGCCCCAATGCGCCCCGCCCGCCGGGCAACTGGGACGAGATCGTCTGGCAGCACGAGTCGCTGTGGGTCGCCCGCTGGCGGGACAAGCTCTCGGGCAAGCTCAAGTACGTCTGGCTGGCCGACACGGCACCGGTCAAGCAGGAGCGCGAGGAGCAAAAGTTCGACCAGATCTATGAGCTGGACGAAGAGTTGAACACCGTCCGCGCCCAGATCGGCCGGGATCTGCGCGACGAAGAGTCGAAGCGGTGGCGGATCGCCACGGCCTGCTACCTCATCGACACCCTCAACCTGCGCGTCGGCGACGAGAAAGAACCGGACGAGGCGGACACGGTGGGCGCCACGACCCTCCGGCCCGAGCACGTGACCCTCCACGACGACGGCTCGGTCGAGTTCGAATTCTTGGGCAAGGACTCGGTGCCCTGGCACCGCAAGATCGAGCTGCCCGACGTGGTCCGGGAGAACCTGAAAGAACTGATCCGCACGGCACGCCCTTCGAACCCCAGCAACGGCGACGAAAACGGCCACCCCACGCGGGACCTGCCCCAGCTCTTTCCCGACACGAGCAGCCGGGACGTCAACAACTACCTGTCCGAGATCCTGCCGGGGCTGACGGCCAAGGTGTTCCGCACCCACCACGCCACCATGGCCGTGCAGCGGCGCCTGGGGGAATCGGAGGTGCAGGCCGACGACCCCGAGTACAAAAAGTGGAAGGCGGCCAGCCTGGCCAACCTGGAGGCCGCCTGGCTGTGCAATCACACCAAAAAGGAGCCGGCTAGTTGGCCCCGCAGCCGCAAGCGCTACGAGGAGCGCAAGGCAAAGGCCCAGGAGCGCATCGACAAGTACCTCGAAAAGCTGGAGGGCTACGAGGAGGATCTGGCGGCACGCCAGGCAGAGGCCGAGGAAAAGATCGAGGCCGCGGACCCCGAAAAGCGAGAGAAGGTCGAGGCCCGCTACGAAAAGCGGGTCGGCGTGGCCCAGCGCCAGGTCGAGCGGACCAGGGTCCAGTTGGAGAAGGCCCGCAACCGCCTGGGCAAGATCGAGGCCCAGGCAGCCATCGCCGCCAAAAAGCGGACCTGGAACCTGGGCACCAGCCTCAAGTCCTACATCGACCCGCGCGTCTACTACGAATGGGGCCGGGAAGTGGACTATGACGTGCTGGAGAACTACTACCCCAAGGCCCTGCGGCGCAAATTCGCCTGGGTCAAGCGCGACGGGGAGGACGACTAATCAACAAGGTCCAGGCACTTGCTCGGACAAAGTGCCTGGCACCTGTCTCGAGGCCACGAGGAGGCACATCTTGACTACTTCACGTATACGATTAATGATCCCCGGGCCGGCCGACGCCGAGGACGACGTCCTGGCGGCCATGGCCGAGCCCATCCTGCCCCACTATGGCGACGAATGGTTAGAGATCTATCACGAGGTAGTTGGGCATCTGAAGGAGATCTTTGGCACCCAGAACGACCTCTTTTTGATGCCCGGCGCCGGGTCGGCCGCGCTGGATGCGGCCCTGGGCAGTTTGACACGCGCCGGGGAAAAGGTCCTGGTGCCAAGCAACGGCTTTTTCGGGCAGCGGCTGGGAGCGATAGCCCAGGGCTATGGCCTCGACGTGCGCCGCGCCACCGTCCCTCAAGGCAAGGCCCTCGATCCGGACGCCATCCGCCAGGTTTTGGCCGTCGAGCCTGACATCCAGGCCCTGGCCCTGGTCCACCTGGAGACGTCTACGGGCGTGCTCAACCCGCTGCAAGAGATCGCGGCCGTGGCCGCCGAGTTCGACGTGCCGATCATCGTGGACGCCGTGTCCTCGCTGGGCGGCGTGCCCCTGCCAGTGGACGAATGGGCCATCGACGCCTGCGTGACCGTGGCCAACAAGTGTTTCGCCTGCCCGCCTGGCTTGGCGCTCATTTCCATCAGCCCCCGGGCCTGGGCGCAGATGGATCGTAAGAGCGGCCGGGCCCACGGCTGGTACCTGAACCTGCGCGTGTGGAAGGATTATGCCATCAACTGGGGCCATTGGCATCCCTATCCCACCACGCTGCCGACCAACAACGTCATCGCCCTGCGGGTCAGCCTGCGGCGCATTCTGGACGGCGGCCTGGACGCGTACTATGAGCGTCACGTCCGGGCTGCCGAGACGGTCCGCGCCCGGTTGAAGCAGCTCGGCTTCGAGATGCTCACCGCCGAGGCGCACACCTCGCCCCTGATCACGGCCATGTACGGCCTGCCGGGCATGGACATCGACGACTTTCGCCGCTACCTGGTGGAAGAGTGGCAGATCATGATCTCGGGCGGGCTGGAAGAGTTGGCGGGCCAGATCTTTCGCGTGGGCCATCTGGGCAAGGCGGCCTCACCCGAATACACGGACCGCCTTCTCCAGGGCGTCGAAGCCTACCTCCGGCTCCAGGGACACGACGTGCCGCCGCGTGACGAGCCGTGAACTCTGGAGTCCGGTCACGTATCACGCATTACGCATCACGCATTACGTAACCAAAATGCAGGTGACGCCGTATTCCATCCAAAACTCGAAATACCGAGAGACCCTCCTGGCCGTCCAGC
>CAYLZO010000023.1:28258-33910 GCA_964387775.1 uncultured Anaerolineaceae bacterium | reverse complement strand
GCTCAGAGCTTTTCCATGTAATACCCAAGGCCCCGCTGGGTCTGGATGTAACGTGGATTGCTCGAATCTGGCTCGATCTTGCTCCGCAGGCGCTGGACGTACACTTTGACGTTGGCCAGGCTGTCTTCGTAACCCGGCCCCCACACCTTTTCCAGGATCTGGGCGTGCGTCAACACCTGACCGGCGTTGTACGCCAGGTAAAACAACAACTGGTGCTCGGTCGGCGTCAAATCCACTTCCTCGCCATCGACCATGACTCTATAAGTACAGGGATCGATGACCAGCCGCCCCTCATCAAAGGTGAGAAGTTGCTCTTCTCTCGCCCTCGGTGTCGCAGCACGGCGCAGCGTCGCCCGCACCCTGGCCTTCAACTCTCGTATGCCAAAGGGCTTGGTGACATAGTCGTCCGCACCGAGGTCTAGACCCTGGATCGTCGGCCTTTCGCCGCTCACAGCCGTCAGCATGATCACGGGAACTTGGGAGAACTCGCGCAGATGCCGCAGGGTCTCCCAGCCACTCATCTCGGGCATCATGATGTCGAGCATGATCAGATCTGGCTGAAAAGACTGGGCCTTGCGTAACGCCGTGCGGCCGTCGAATGCGATTTCGACTTCGTAGCCTTCGCGAACGAGGGCATGGTGAAGCAAGGCCGTCATGTCGGGCTCGTCATCTACGACCAGAATCTTGACGGCCATCGCTAGTCCCCCCTCATTTCCTTATCTTTCTGGCTGGACAATAGCATTTCGCGGGCACTGGCCCGGGTGCGGTCGGTCAGAGCCCCCAACATGCTGGCCATCTCGCGCTCGCGGGTCTCGTCGTCCAGGGCCTGGACCACGGTGACGGTGCGGTCCGCAACGATCTCTTTACGAACCAGGAGATGCACATCGCCGTAGCTGGCGAGCTGGGGCAAGTGGGTCACGCACAATACCTGGTGGCGCCGGCTCTTGCCCTGCTCCTCGGTCAACCCCCAGAGCTTCTGTCCCACCACCGAGCCCACCCGCCCCCCAATGCCGGCGTCAATCTCGTCAAAGATGAGGGTCGGCGTGCGGTCGGCCTGGGCGAGCACCGTCTTGAGGGCCAGCATCAGGCGCGACGTCTCACCGCCCGAGGCAATGCGCACCAGGGGCTTGAGGGGCTCGCCGACGTTGGGCGCCACCAAAAACTCGGCGCGATCCAGGCCGCTGAGGTCAAAAGAGACCCGCCGGCCGTCCACATAGGCCCCTTCGACGTCGTCTCTCCAAGCGAGGTCCACGCCAAAACGGGCGCGGGCCATGCTCAACTCGTCCAATTGGGATTCAATGCCGGCCGCCAGCCGCTCGCCAGCCGCTCGGCGTTGGGCCGACAATTCTGCGCCGATCTCGCCGATCTCGCCGAGAAGTCGCTCCTCCTCTGCCTCCAGCTCGACGATGCGCTCTTCGCTGTGCTCGATGGCTTCCAGTTCGCCCTTCGCCCGCTCGACGAAGGCCAGCACGTCCTCGATAGCGTCGCCGTACTTGCGCTGGAGGTTGTGGATCAGGATCAGGCGATCCTCTACCTGAGTCAGGCGTCGGGGATTGAACTCGATCTGGTCGCGATAGTCACGGAGCGAAAGCACCAGGTCTTCAAGTTGATAACTCAGCGTCTCGGCCGATTCGACCTGGACGCTGAGTGAGGGATCGAGGCGGGCCAGCCGGCTCAAGGCCCGCACGGCGCCCTGGATCAAGTCCACGGCCGCCGCCCGCTCCCCTTCGCCCTCGTACAGGGCCTGATAGGCTTCTTCGGCCAGGTCGCGCAGTTGCTCGGCGTTGGCCAGGCGATTTCGCTCTTGGGTAAGCGCCTCCTCCTCGCCCACCTCCAGACGGGCCGACTCGATCTCGTGGACCTGGTACTCGAGCAGGTCCACGCGGCGGGCCAGCTCCCGCTCGTCGCGGCGCAGGTTGGCCAGCTCGCGGCGCACGGCCCGGAGTTCTCGCACGCGGCCGGCGACCTGATCGCGCAACGGCCACAGCTCCCCGTAGCGATCCAGCAGGTCGAGGTGCTCGCGCACGCGCATCAGCGACAGGTGCTCGGTCTGGCCGTGGATGTCCACCAGGTGCTCGCCGATGCTCGACAGGACCTTGAGCGCCACCGCCCGGCCGTTAACCCGGCAGACGTTGCGCCCCTCGCGCCGGATCTCGCGACCCAGCAGGAGCACCTCGGCCGAGTCCCCCTCCAGCCCCTCCTGCTCCAGGATCGGATGGACCACCCGCTGGGTCTCCTCGTCGAGAAGGAATGCACCCTCGACCAGCGCCCGGTCGGCACCGGTGCGTACAAACTCGGCCTCGCCGCGGGCCCCCAGGAGCAGGCTCACGGCATCGATGATGATCGATTTGCCCGCGCCGGTCTCGCCGGTCAACACGTTAAAGCCCGGCCTAAAGTGCAGGTGCAGCTCGTCTATGATGGCAAAATCGCGGATGGTCAGCTCAGATAACAACGTTCCCTATCACTCTTTCGTCAGCGAAGGCGGGCCGCTGCCGCGCCGACGGCCAGGAAGAGAAAGATGCCGGTCGAGATCAGCGACCAGATGTCCATGGCGAGCAAGTTGAACAGGACGGCGGGCAAGCTGCCAACGACGATGCCGCCGCTCACCACCAGCCACAGGTGCTTGCTACGGCGTCTGCGCACGAAAAAGCGCACCACCTCGGCGATGCCAATCCCGGCGGGGGCGCCCAGGATCAGGGCAAAGAACCAATAGCCCAACAGGCCCATGATGACGCCCGCAATGCCGCCCAGCACCAGGGCCACGGCCCCGCCGATGACATAGTCGGCCGCGCCGCCGGAATAAAAGATGGACTGCTGCTGCCCCACGCACTGCTTGCAGCGGTAGCCCACCGGCGTCTGGACGGCGCAGCGGGTGCAGATCGGCTTGCCGCAGCGGTTGCAGCGCAGCATCGTCTCCACGTTGGGATGGTTGGCGCAGTAGAGCACCTCGTCGTCCAGGGGCACCTCGCCGACGTCGGAGGCCGGGAGTGGACCCATGGTCTCTTCCAGGCGGCGAGAGGCTGCGGCGATGACCGAATCCAGGTCATCACCCACCGGCTCCTCGGCCTGGCGCGATGTCTGCCGTTGCAGCCTCAGCTCCAGCATCTCCAGCCCCAGTCGCGCCTCGATGTTCTCCGGGTCCAGCTCCAGCGTCTTTTCAAAGCACGCGATCTTTTTCGCCGGATCATCTTCGACGCCAGCCAGGGCCAGCCAGGCCTCGGCGCGGTTGGGTGCCAGCTCGACAGCGCGGCGCAGAAGGTCCCGCGCCTCTTTTATGTCACCAACACGGGCAGCTGCCTGTCCGCGTTGGATCAGTTCCCTAACATCTGTAGAATCAGTCATTGACATACTCCGGTTCAATCGCCTTGATTGTACCTTGAAACAGACGTTCGGTCAAGTAAGGACGTTTACAGCCCGGCGAACTCGAGCCGCGTTCTCCCTTCCTACAGACAAATAACCCTGGTTATTCCCCAGCCCGGCCCCTACTCTGGATGGTGCAGCGTGCGGCGGGCCAGCCAAACTAAAAGGAGCAGCGTGCCCAAGCCCAGCACCACCAGCGTCGCCAACTTGAGCAACCGGGAATTGATGAGCAAGGCGGCCAGGCCAAGCACCAGACAATAGCCGTAGTAGAGCAACACCACCTGCCGGTGGCTCAGACCGAGGTCGAGGAGGCGAAAGTGCAGGTGGCGCCGGTCGGCTTGGCCGATGGAATGGCCCGCCCGCAGCCGGCTGACGATGAGCCAGGCCACGTCCACGATGGGGATGCTCAGCACCAGGAGCACCAGCGCCATCTTGGCCCCGGCGGCAATGCCCAGTGTGGCAATCGCATAGCCCAGAATCAGCGAGCCCGAGCCCAGAAAAATGCGTGCCGGGGAGAAATTGTAGGGCAAAAAGCCCAGCGTCGCCCCCAGGAGGGCCAGCGGCAGCAAGGCCACGCTGTATTGCCCCTCGCGGAGCATGTGGATCGCCAGGAAGCCACTGACGATGGCCCCGACGCCCGTCGCCAGCCCGTCGAGGCCGTCGAGAAAATTGATGGTGTTGATCATGCCCATGATCCAGACCAGGGTAAAGGCCACGATAAACCAGTAGGGAAAGATGGTCAGCTCGTCGGTGAAGGGGTTCATGACCCGCTCGATAAAGACCAGGCAGACGATGGCGATGAGGCCGGCGACCGCCTGGGCCAGGTACTGAGGGCCGGGTGGCAGCTCTACGCGGTCGTCTATGTAGCCGACGACGAAGAGAAAGGTGCTGCCCAGGGCAATGCCCAAGAAGCGAGCCATTTCCTTGGGATCCAGGCGGGGCACCGGGAGCCACTGGCCCAGCAGCGCCGCCGCCATGAACGCCACAAAGAGGGCCAGGCCGCCGGTCCGGGGAATGGCCCCCCGGTGCCAGCGGCGGGGGCCGGGCTCGTCCACGATGCCCCAACGGCGGCCCAGGGCCGCCGCCAGCGGCGTAACCACGAGAGCCACCCCCAGCCCCACGACAAAGACCACGACGAACGGCCACCAAGCCTGGACTGCATTCATGGGGCCATTGTACGCCAGTCAGGGGCTCTTGTCAACTGATCCAAAATGTGATACGTGATGCGTAATGCGTGATGCGTGATCTGCATCACGCATTACGCATCACGATCTGCGCCGCCAGGCGATGGCCGCCAGGACCTCGACGAAGAGCCGCGCCGCCAGATGCGAGCCGGTGCCCACCCGGTCGTCGTACTGCGGACCCAAGCAGCAAAGGTCAAATCCCTTGACGTCCGCTTTCTGGCCGATGCGCCGCAGCGCAGCGATGATCTGCTTCGACGTCAACCCCGCCGGCTCGGGGTACTTTTGCGCCGGGCAGTAGGCGGGGTCCACCACGTCGATGTCCAGCGAGACGTAGACGCCGGCGGTGCCCTCGGTGGCCCGCTCCAGGGCGTCGTCCACCACGTTTTCGATGCCGTCGTGGTCCACGTTGGCCATCGTCCACACGCGGTGGCCCAGGCTCTGCGCCACCTCGACCTCGAAGGGCACCTGGCGCAACCCGCGCATCCCGATCTGGCAAAAGTTCTCGACCTCCACGTTGGGCAGTTGCAGGATCTGGGCCCATTGGGAACCGGCAAAGAGGGGCGGGTCCCAGCAGAGATCGTAGTGGGAATCGAGGTGGATCAGCCCCAGCCGCCCCTTCAGCGACCCGGCCACGGCCCGGACCACGGGCAAGGTGATGGCGTGATCGCCGCCGCAGACCAGAGGCACCGCCCCGGCGGCCACGATCTCGGCGACGCGAGCCTCGCAGCGGGCAAAGGAGGTCTCGGCGTCGCCGGGCACCACCGGCACGTCGCCGGCGTCCACGGCGCGCAGATGCTCAAAGATGTAGAAATCGGGCGCGTACTCGACAAAGAGACCGTGGGCGTGGTGGATAGAGTAGTGGATACTGTAGCGGCGCACGGCCTCGGGCGCCCGGTCGGCGCCGGTGCGATAGTAGATACTGTCCGGGCCGGCGGGCGCGGCGGCGTCGGGCAAGTAGGTATGCGGGCTGTCGATCTTGACTCCCTCGTAGCCCATACCCAAAAAGGCGACGCCGGCCCCCGCCAGGTCCTCGCCCTTGCGGGCGTGGGGCAGCTCCATGAAGGTCGGCACGTCGCCGTAGAGGATGTCGCGCATCCGCCGGTCGACG
>CAYLZO010000023.1:11278-28248 GCA_964387775.1 uncultured Anaerolineaceae bacterium | reverse complement strand
GGCGCGGCCTCGGCAGCGCGGCGATAGGCTTCTTCCCAGACCTGCTTGTCTACGGTGCTCAATCCTGCCCTCCCTTTTGTAATACGATTTCCCCAGCCAAAGGGGCGGCCTTTTCGGCCGCCCCAGTTTCCCTTCAGAAAGGACGTTAGCTTTACAAGATGTGCGCCAGGAACTGGCGGGTGCGCTCCTCCTTCGGATTGGTGAACAGTTCGTCGGGCGGCGCAATCTCGGCCCATACGCCGTCGGCCATGAGGATGACGCGGTCGGCCACGTCGCGGGCAAAGTGGATCTCGTGGGTGACGACGACCATGGTCATGCCTTCGTCGGCCATGCGCTCCATGACCTCGACCACCTCACCGATGAGCTCCGGGTCGAGGGCCGAAGTTGGCTCGTCAAAGAGCATGATCTTGGGCTCCATGGACAGGGCCCGGGCGATGGCCACCCGCTGCTGCTGCCCACCCGAGAGCCGCGACGGATACTCGTCCCGCTTTTCCGAGAGGCCCACCCAGGCCAGAAGCTCTTCAGCCTTGGCGATGGCCTCCGACTTGGACAGGCCCTTGACCGTCACCGGCGCCTCGATGATGTTTTGCAGGGCCGTCATGTGGGGAAAGAGGTTGAACTGCTGAAAGACCATCCCTGCCTTGCGGCGGATGTCACGGATGTTTTTGCGGTGGGCGCGGGCCGACTCGCGGGCCTTGATCTCCACCTGATCGACCTCGATAGTCCCGGCCGACGGCTCCTCCAGAAAGTTAAGGCAGCGCAAGAACGTGCTCTTGCCGCCCCCCGAGGGGCCGATGATGACCACCACCTCGGCCGGCTGCACGTCCAGGTCCACGCCCCTGATGACGTGCAGGGGACCAAAATACTTGTGCAGGTCGCGGACCTTGATGATCGGTCCTTTACCGGCTGCTGCTGGCGGGCTGATGAGCTCGCTCATGTGTGTCTATCTCCTTTCACCGCGCGCCATGTACTCTTCGAGTTTACCCTGCAGGGATTGGAAGATAACCGTCAGGATCCAATAGAAGGCGGCGGCGATGATAAAGGTCTCCATCGCCCGAAAGTTCTGGCGGCCGATCTTGTTGGCCCGGAAGGTCAGCTCCCAGACGCCCATGACGTAGACCAGCGACGAGTCCTTCATCATGGCGATGAACTGGTTGCCGATGGGCGGAATGACGATGCGGAAGGCCTGGGGCAGCACGATGCGGCGGAAGGTCTGGGCGCGGGTCATGCCCAGGGCCTCGGCGGCCTCGTGCTGGCCTTTGCCGATGGCCTGGATGCCGGCCCGAAAGATCTCGGTCATGTAGGCGCCATAGTTCACGCCCAAGGCCAGGATGCCGGCCACCTCCGCTTTCAGGAGCACGCCCAACTGGGGCAAGCCGAGGTACCAGATAAAGATCTGCACCAGCAATGGCGTACCCCGGATCAGCGAGATGTAAAAGCTGGACACGCCGTTGGCTATGGCATTCTTGGACAGGCGACCCAGCGCGCCCAGAAGGGCCAGGATAATGGCCAGCAGGATCGACAGCGCCGAGATGTAGAGCGTCGTCCAGGCTCCCTGCATGATGAAGGAGAAAAAGTGGCCCATAAACGCCACGTCGAGGTTGAAGCGGCGCAGCACAGAGAAGAGGAGGACCAGCAGAAAAACCCAGACCGCGATGCCATAGATGCCAAAGCGCAATCGCACCGTGCGCTGGCTGGCCTCCAACTGTTCGGCCAGGGCGGCAGCGTGGGGGGCTTCGTAGTATAGCGCCACCTCGTCCCGGGTCAGGAGTACCAGGAGTGTCACGTACCAGCCCCCCAGGACGGCCAGCGGCCAGGCGATGGCGAGCTTGTCGACAGTGGAAAGGGGGTAGGCCAGGACCTCAAAGAAGGGCAGGCCCACGACGACGATGGGGCCGATCAAGTACAAGGCCAGCGCCAGCAAGTGACTCCAGAGCCGGACTTTCCACAGCCCCCACCAACAGATCAGGCCGAGCAGGCCGCTGATCAACGCCCAGGCGGCCAGCACCTTGCCCCACGTCGGCTGAAATCCGAGGGCGGCCCATTCGAGGTGGACCATGTACTGGTTGACCGTCTCCCAGACCCGCATGGTCCCGTCGTTGCCGACGGTGATGAGCATGTCGGCCACCGGCCCAAAGGCCCCGGCATTCGTCGTGCTCAAGTTGCCGACAAAGGTGGCGCTGCTCTTCCCGCCCGGCACGCGCAGCGTCTTGGCCGCATTGTCCTCGCCGGTGGAGAGGACCAGATCCCCATCCTTATTAAAGCGCAGGCTGGTCACCGTCGCCCAGTGGCCGGTCGAGGTCCATTCAACCTCGCCGCTTTCCAGCTCCCAGAAGGCGACCGTCGTGTCGGCGCTACCCGAGGCCAGGATCTGGTTGTCGGGGCCAAAGTCCAGGGCCGTCACCACCTCCTCGTGGCCCAGCCAGGTCTCATCTGCTTCCTTGCACGCCTCCAGCGTGACAAAGGTCTCATCCTCGCAGCGGCTCACCAGGGCCTGAACGCGCTCCCCGGTCTCGACGTCCCAGACCTGGATGTCCTTGCCGTCGCTGGCCGCAACGAGCGCGCCGTCCGGGCTCAGAGCGACGGCCCGACCCCCGCCCCCGGTCGGGCCAAAGGCCTGGACCCGCTCGCCCTCGACCAGGTCCCAAACTTCGACGACGCCGGCTTCGCCCATCGCGGCCAGCATCGTCCGCCCGGCGTTCAGGGCGACCTGGACCAAGCGCCCGTTGTCGATCTCTAGAACCAGGTCTCTGGGCTGATAAGGTTCGGCATCGACCTTCCAGCGGCGGACCTCCCCGTCGGCGCTGACTGAGACGAGCTCGGCGCCATCGAGCGTAAAGCCGAGGCCAATGACGGCAGCACGGTGTCCAGAGAGCACGTGGACTGGCCACGATTCCTCCCCCGCCACGTCAAAGTCGGCCTCGACCAGGGTCCTGATCCGGCCCGGCACCTCCCAGACTCGGATCTTGCCATCCTCTCCCCCCGCCGCGATCAACGACTCTGCCGGGCTGTACGCGACGTCGTAAAGCCAGCTGACCGTAGCCAATCGAACCGGCCCGCCGGCATAGTACTGGAGGGCGTAAAGCAGGCTCAGGACGACAGTGATGGCGACCAGGATCAAGAGCACCCTGGCCAACCGGGGATGACGTGGAACCTTTGGGTCGCCTTGTGGAGTCAATGCACTGCCTCCTCACATTATCGCGGTTTCTGCTCCATGCTGAGCAGCATCGGCATCAGGTCCGAAGGCGGGGATCGAGGGCGTCGCGCAGGCCGTCGCCCAAGAGGTTAAAGCCGAGCACGCTGAGCATAATCGCCAGGCCGGGAAAGAGCACGGCCCACCAAGAGCCGGTGGCCAGATATTTGTAGCTGTCGCCGAGCATAGCCCCCCACTCGGGTTCCGGCGGGATGGCGCCCAGGCCAAGGAAACCCAAAGCCCCGGCCCACAGAATAGCGCTGGCCAGTCCCATCGTGGACTGGACGATCACGGGCGACAGCGTATTGGGCACGATGTGGCGAAAGAGGATGCGCCCCTGGCCCACCCCCACCGACTGGGCGGCCGTGACGTACTCTTCCTGGATGACGGCCAGCACGGTAGACCGCACCAGCCGGGCATAGACCGGGATGCCCACAAAGCCGATGGCGATCATGCCCTTGTCCAGGCCCGGCCCGAGCATGGCCACGATGGCGATGGCCAGCAGAATGCCGGGGAAGGCAAGGATGATGTCCATGAGGCGCATCAGCACGTTGGAGACGAGGGGGCCGCCCAGGGGCAGGGCCATGAGCGCACCGGCAAAGAGGCCCACGAGGCCGCAGCCCATGGCCGTGTAGGGGCTTACCAACAGGGCGGGTGCCCCGGCCAGGACCAGGCCCACGAGCCCGAGAAGCACCATCCGCCAGACCGTGTCTTTGAATAGGTAACGTTCGAGAAGGACGGAAGCCACGCCCAGGGCCACAAAAAGCCCGATCTGGAAGTACTGCCCGGCCATCCAGGCCGACAGCGCACCAAAAACGAGCCCGATAAGCCCGTGCACGGTGGCCCGTCCCCCATCTCCCAGGGGCATACTCTCGTAGAAACCAGCAACCAAGCCGAGCAGCCCACCGGCGATGAGCGAGATGCCCACAGAGACGATGCCTACCCGCAGCGAGTTCCAGCCGCCGTGGATCACCCGGCGAAATATGTCGCGCCCCAGCTTGTCCGTGCCGAAGGGATGGATCGACTCGACCTCCTCGGTCGCCACCAGGTTTGGCTTTTTGAGTTTGAGAGAATAGTCCAGGTCCATTCTGGGATCGTACTCCCAGAAAAAGTGAGAAAGCACGGTCGCCAGGAGGAAAAAGAGCACAACGGCGAAGCCAATTCGACCGGTTGAACTGGAGATCAAGCGGCGCCAGGCATCGCCCCACAACGAGCGGTGCTCGCGCATGGCAAAATCGATGTAGCCGACCTCGCGGGGCTCGCCGCCCCCCGTGCTGATTGTCTGACTCTCAGTCATAGTGAATCCTCGGATCTAGGAAAGCGTACGACACATCAACGACCAGATTGGCAAAAACAAAGATGATGGCGATGAGCAGCGTCCCGCCCTGGACGATGGGATAGTCGCGCCCGAGGATGGCGTCGTAGACCCATTTTCCGATGCCGGGCCAGGAAAAGATGGTCTCGGTCAAGATCGCGCCCGCCAGGAGCGTGCCGGTCTGGAGACCGATGATGGTGATCACGGGCAGGAACGCGTTCTTGAGGGCGTGGCGGATGAGGACCACCTGCTCGCGCAAGCCCTTGGCGTGGGCCGTCCGCACATAGTCCTCCTGGAGCACCTCCAGCATGCTGGAGCGCGTCATCCGGGCGATGATCGACATCGGATGAGTGGCCAGGGCAATCGCCGGCAGCGCCAGGTACTTGAGCGTCTGGACAAAGGCTTCCACGTTGCCGGCCAACAGGCTGTCCACCAGATAGAGGTTGGTGACTCGCGGGATGTCCACGTCCACGCCCAAGCGGCCGCCGCTGGGCAGCCATTGGAGCAGGACGGCAAAGAGCATGATCTCCATCAAGCCCAGCCAATAGATGGGGATGGACACCCCCATCAGCGAACCGACCATCATCGTCGTGTCGATGGGCGAGTTGCGGCGGGCCGCCGAGATGATGCCGGCCAGCACGCCAAAGATGGCACCGATCAAGATGGACAAGAGGGCCAGCTCGATCGTCGCCGGAAAGCGCTCCTTTAGCGTCTCGGCGATGGGGATGCGGCGGTGGATCGAGTTTCCCAGGTCGCCCTGGACCAGCCGGCCCAGGTAGCGAAAGTACTGGCTGTCAAAAAAGCCTTTGACGTTCCCATCGGCCAGCGCCTCCCGGTCCAGGAACAGGGGGCGATTGAGCCCCAACTGCTCCCGAATCCGCTCCACGTTCTCCTGGGCGGCGTGCTCACCCAACATGGCCACCGCCGGGTCGCCCGGGATCAGGCGCAGGAACATAAAGATCACGATCGTGACCCCCAGCAGCGTGGGGATCAACGACAACAAGCGTCGAATGATATAGCGGGTCAAAAGCGCCTCCACGTATATCGCTAGATAGAGTCTGGAAACAAGGCAGGGGGTGCGGCTCTAGCCACACCCCCTGCCCACTAAGCTAGATTACTCCGGCTCTGATCAACCGACTCGTCGAGGGGGTCTATTCTTCGATGACCACCCACTCGTAGTAGTCGGCGCCGACGGGCTGGGGCACGTAGCCACTGATCTTTTCCGAGAAGATGAGCGGCGTGTTGTTGTGCACCACCCACAGGCGAGCAGCTTCGTCGTAGAGCAACTGCTCGACCCGCATGTAGAGCTCCTCGCGCTCTGCCTGGTTCGGGTTGGTGGCAGCTTCGTACAGCAGATCCGCCACCTCCTGGTTGGCGTAAAAGCCCTCGCGCGGATCGGGCTCTTTGGTCTCGCCGGGCGCGCTCAGGCCGCCAAAGAAGTAGTTGTGGAAGTTGTCGGGGTCGCCGTTGTCGCCGCCCCAGCCGAGCATATAGAGACCGACCAGGAGACCGTTGCGCCGCAGACCCAGGTAGGTCGGCCAGTCGCCGGCCAGCTCCAGCTCGACAAAGATGCCGGCCTTGGCCAGGTCGGCAGCCATGGCCTCACCGATCTCTTTCGGGCTCGGATAGTAGAAGCGGGTCACGGGCATGTAGAAGAGCTTGAGCGGGATCTTGTCCCCGGCCGCGTGTACGACATTGCCCTCGGCGTCCAGGACGTCCTCGGCGATGGTCACCTCGCTGATGCCATCGGGGAAGCCCGCGTCAGACAGATACTGCTGGGCCATCTCGGTGCTGTACTCCCAGCCGGGGATGTCCTCGTTGTGGCCCCAGACGAGCGGCGGCAGGAAGTTGGTCGCCACCTCGCCGTAGGGACCGTAGAACGCCTCTACCAGGCCCTGGCGGTTGATGGCGTGCATCACGGCCAGGCGGAAGTTGATGTCGTTAAACTCCTCGATGCGGTAGTTGAAGGCCAGGTAGCCAGTGTTCAGCGCCGGTCGCGCCTGCACGTAGAGCGCAGGGTCGGCTTCGGCAGCCTGCACGTCCTCGGCCGTGGCCTGCTCCAGGGCGTGGATGTCGCCCGCCCGGAGGGCCAGGAAGCGAGCCGAGTCGTCAGGGATGACGCGCCAGACGATCTCGTCGATGGTCGGGCGGCCACCCCAGTAGTCCTCGTAGGCACTGACGGTGATGTGATCGCCCTCGACCCACTCCTCGAACTTGAAGGGGCCGGTGCCGACGCAGCCAGCCGCCGGCGTGCCATAGTCCTCGCCGTACTCTTCGAGGGCGGCCGGGCTGGAGATGGCGAACATGTCCATGGCCAGGTTGGCCAGGAAGGGAGCCAGCGGGGCGCCGAGCACGAACTTGACGGTATAGTCGTCGACCTTTTCGACGCTGGTGATGACGCTGTCGTCGTCAAAGCCGAACCACATGTACTCATAGTACTCGAACACCTGGCTCTCAAAGTGCTGCGGGTGGTCGGTCATCTTCCAGCGGTCAAAGTTAAAGATGACGGCATCGGCGTTAAAGTCGGTGCCATCGTGGAACTTGACGCCTTCGCGCAGCGAGCACGTCCACTCGGTGCTGTCCTCGTTGGCCGTGCACTCGGTGGCCAGGGCCGGGATCGGCGTCGTGCTGCCGGGCTCGTACTGGTACAACGGCTCCAGGCACTGCCCGGTGACGCGGAAGCTCTCGCCGTCGGTGACGATGGCCGGGTCGAGCTGGACCGAGTCGCCGCCGCGGCCAAAGACGAACGTGCCACCCGAAACCGCCGGGGCCTCGGTCGGCTCGACCTCGGGAACCTCGCCTTCCTCCGGCTCGACGACCGTGGTCAGGTCAATGCCGTACCACTTGAGCGAGAGGTCGGTCAGGGTGCCGTCGTCCTGCATCTGGGCCAGGATGGTGTTCAGGCGGGCCAGCATCTTTTCCGAAGGACCACGCTTTTTGTCCAGCGCAAAGGCCAGCGGCTCGTAGAAGGCCGGGGTGCCCACGTACTTGAGGGGCAGGCCCTCGTCGATGGCGTTCTGGATGGTCGGCTGGGCCGACATGACGGCATCCAGGCGGACGCCATCACCCAGGGCCAGGTCCTGGATCGCTTCGGCATCGGTCGAGTAAGGCTTGACCTCGATACCCGAGGGCGGATCGTAGACGATCTCGCCACCCATGATCGACAGGGTGCCGTCCAGGTAGGCCTCGTAGGTCGTCGCCGTGCCCAGACCGACGGTCTTGCCCGACAGGTCAGCCGGGGTCTGGATGTCGGTGTTGTCCCTGTGAACGGCAAAGGAAGCCGGCGTGTAGTAGTAGGGGTCGGTGAACCACAGGATCTCGGCGCGGGCCTCGGTGGGCGTCATCGAGCCGATGCTCACGTCCCAGCGGCCGCCCCAGTTTCCGGCGGTGATCATGTCCCAGTCAGGTGTGACGAATTCGACCTCGACGCCCATGCGCTCGGCGACAGCCTTGGCCACGTCCACGTCAAAGCCGTCCAGCTCGCCCTCGTCGTTCAGGAAGCTCTGCGGCGCATAGTTGGGGTCGGTCGAAACCATCAGCTTGCCGGCGGCCTTGACCTCGTCCAGCACGTCGGCGGGCATGGTCTCGGGCGTGTTCTCGGCCAGGCTCTGGTTGGCATCCGCCTCCAGTTGGGCCAGGGTCGAATCGATGTCGGCGCCGTCGAGGATCTCGCTGTAGGCGTTTTCCATCATACGGCGGACTTCTTCGTAGCACGCGCACCACTGCGCCTCGTAGGTGCCGTACTGCAAGAGCTCAAAGGCATCGGCATAGACCGGGTTTTCGGCAAAGTAGTCTTCCATCAGGGCCGCAGCCGAGTCGCGGACGGGGAAGTAGTTGCTGATCTTGGCCCAGCGGGCATTGTTTTCAGGGCTGGTGAACCACTTGACGAACAGCCACGCGGCCAGCTCCTGCTCGGGCGTGGTCTTGGGCACGGTCACGCTGGCGCCATAGACGTTCATGACCGGCTCGTCGCCCGTGTCCTCGTAGGGCAAGGGGGCCACACCCCAGATGAACTCGCCCTGCTCACCGCTCTTGACCGCCGCGTCGTAGTAGGGCAGGCCGGAGGAAGAGCCGATGGTAAAGAGGGTCTTGTAGTTGCCAAAGTCGGTCTGGTCGCCGTAGCGCTCGGCGATCAAGGTGACGCAGCCTTCGTCGTAGAGTTCCTTTATGAACTGCATCGTCTCTTTGACGGTGTCGTTGGTAAAGGTAAAGGCGCTGCCATCTTCTTCATAGTAGGTGCCGTGGCGGCTAAAGACCATGCTGGAGAAGCGAGAGGCGTCGGTGCTGATCTCGTAGCCGACAGTGCCGGCGTCGGGATCGGTGGCGGCGCAGGCCATCTCTTTGAACTCGGCCCAGGTCGTGGGCGGCCCATCGTAGCCCATCTCCTGCAACCAGTCCAGGTTGTAGTACAACATCTCCATGGAGCGGTTGGGCGGGAAGGCCATGCGGAAGTGACCATCGCCAAAGACGGGGCTGACGTCCGCCTCAAAGATGCCCTGGAAAAAGTCGGCCTTTTCCTCGTCGGTCAGGCCCCACTTTTCGCTGTCCACGAACTCGTCCATGTCCACGAGGGCATCGGAGAGCTGGTACTTGGCCACCTGGTTGGCATAGCCAACGGTCAGGTTGGGCATCAAGGTGGGATCGTCGGCGGCGATGGCCGCGATCATCTTGTCATAGATCTCGCTGTAGCCACCGGCGTACTCGGCCTGGACGGTGATGCCCCACTCGTTGGTGTTGTTGAACTCTTCCACCATCTGGTTGAGGCCTTCCTGGCGCTCCTTGGTGTGCTGGTGCCACCACAGGACCGTCTGGCCGGTGGGGTCCACGCCCTCGTAGCCCTCCATAGGCTCGGGCTCTTCAGGTGCGGCCGTCGGCTCAGCCTCTTCAGGTGGGCTGGTCGGTTCGGCCTCTGGCGGCGGTTCGGTCGGCGCCTCTGTGGGCCCACAGGCCGTCAGGATCAAGGGGACCACCAGAGCGGCCAGCATCAGAATATAGATCCACTTTTTACGCATTTTGTTTCTCTCCTCCATTTTTCAAGATTTTGAAATGGCTCGATCGACGGTTAGCACGTATCTCGTTGGGTCGGCCTCACCCCCTTTCTTCATTCATAGCTCGGTGCACAGCGCCGCCCCCAAGACCGGGACCGGCCTCTGTGCTTTCGAGGTTATCCTTTCAAACCGGTCGTGGCAATGCCTTCGATGAACTGCTTCTGTGCGAGAAAGTAGAGTATCAAGACCGGGAGCATGCTGATGCTCGCCCCGGCCATCCACAGATGGGTCTCGGGTCCGGCTTCGCTGACAAAGTTCTGCAAACCGACGGAAATGGGCCACCAATCGGAACCCGCCTTGGTCGCGATCAAGGGCCACAGCAGCGCGTTCCACGAACCGATGAAGGCAAAGATGATGACGGTCATGATCGGCGCCTTGGATAGCGGCAGCACGACCTGGATCAAGAAGCGTAGGTGTCCGGCGCCATCGATGCGGGCCGCATCCCACAGGTCTTCCGGGATCTGGGCAAAGAACTGGCGCAGGAGAAAGATGTTGAAAAAGCTGGCCATAAAGGGCACCGTCAATGCCGGCCAGTTGTCGTACCAGTTGATAAAGGGCAAAAATGGATTATTCCCTGTCACAGTCAAAAAGTTGGGAATCATGGTCACCGTTTCCGGGATCATCATCGTCGAGAGCAGCAGGGCGAACAAAAAACTGCGCCCCGGAAACTCCATCCGGCCAAAAGCATAGGCCGCCAGCGTGGATACGACCAAGATGCCGGCCAGGGTGATGGCCGTCAGGACGACGCTGTTGCCCATGTATTCCCGAAAATCGGCCGTGACCCACGCCTGCCAGTAGTTGCCCCCGATGAATTCGCCGAAAAAGTAGTTGACCTTGGCCCCCACAGTCCGGCAATCGCTCAGGTCCTCCGGGATCTCGCGGCCGGTGTATTGGCGCTCGGCCCGGTCGGCCAGTTGCTTCTCCAGCATACTTGACGGGAACTCGCAGCAGTTCACGTATTCGGTACGCGAGGCGCCCGAGCGGCGGTCCAACGACGTGTCCACCGGATAGGTGCTGGGTGGGGCAAAGGTGATCTGGAGCCCCCGGCCCGTATCCACCATCCCGCCTCCTTCGGGGATCGGCTGCCAGTCGTCGGTGAGCGGCCCCTGAGGATCGTTCACCGGCGCGATGGGCACCGGGTCGGCCCGATTGTCCACGAGCTGGAACTGGTATTGTCCCGTCCCTTCGTCCTGCTGCACTGCAACATAATAACTATCGGTATGCAGTTCTTGTTCACCGGGCCGCACCGAAGGGCTGACGGCAAAGTTGGTGACGGTGCCGTCCCTGTCGTACTTGATCAGATTCACATAGGGGCAGGATAACCGCGTGGAACGGGGCAAAAGCCGGCCCGAGTTTGCCTCGCCGATGGTCATCACCGAGGTGCTGAGCATCCACAGAAAAGGCAAGAGCATCACGGCGGCGCCGGCAAGCAGGACAAGATAAACCAGCCCCCGCGAAAGGCCCGTGCGGATCAGCTCCACAACCGAACCAGATTCCGTCCAGTTAGCCATAGAAAACCAGTTTCTCTCCGATGCGGTTTTGAATCTGCGAGAGCGCCAGAATAATGCCAAACAGGATAAACGCCATCGCCGAGGCTTCGCCAAACTGGCCGTCGCCGCGGAAGGTCTGAAAGATCAGGATACTGGCCGTGTCCACCGTCTTGCGGGCAGCCAGCTCTTTCATGATCCAGATGTGGTTGAAGGCTTTGAACGTGCCAATCGTGGCGATGATGGTCAAAAAGAACGTCGTCGGCGAGAGCAGAGGGATGGTGATCTTGCGAAAAAGGGCCCAGCGCCCGGCGCCGTCGATCTCGGCGGCTTCGTACAGCTCGTGGGGGATGCTGCCCAGGCCCGCCAGGTAGATGACCGTGTCGTAACCGATGAACACCCACCAGTTGTAGATGATGATCGACATCAGCGCCAGGCTCGGACCGCTGAGGATGACGTTCAGCGGATCGGAAAACTCGGGCCAGGTCCAGGTCGTGCCAAAGGTCTGATTGACGAGGTCCAGGAGCACCAGATTGATCCCCTTGGCCTCGTGCAGCCACCTTAACGGCTCCATCCCCGTCAAGCCGATGAATTTGTTCATCAAGCCCGTATCCCGCAGGGAAAAGATGCGCTTAAAGACCACGGCCGTCGCCACTGAGGGCGCGATGTAGGGCATAAAATAGAGGAGGCGGAAGGCGCCCTGTCCTCGCACACCCTGAAAGAGGACGTAAGCCAGGGCCAACGATACGCCCAACTGGACCGGCACAGTGCCCATGGAGTAGAACACGGTGTAGATGATGGACTTGTAAAAGTCCTGGTTGCCCAACTCCCACATCCGCTGGAAATCGACAAAGAAAAAGTAGGCTGCCGCACCGATCAGGGCACTGACAGACATCAAGCGCAGAATCAGCCGAAAGGTCGAATCGGTCTGGCTCGCGCCCTTCCAAATGAGCCAGGCCAGCAGGAGGAGGCCGATACTCACCAGATACGTCCACTCACCTGACTCGGCGAGCCCCGGCAGCGACAGGCCCAAGATCACGAGGGCAAGGACCATCACGGCCCCTGCGGCGGCGAAATGCCGGCCCTCGCTCCTGAATGGCTCCCGGCCTCGCTTCCAGAGGCTATAGGCCAAAACGCCGAGAACGACAAAGAGGACGAGTCCCACGATCGCCGGCACGTTCTGCAAGCCGAGGAGATCCACATAGTTGCTCACGCCCCGGCAGTCGGTCTGTTCTACAGCTTCACCAGAACCCCCACCCAGAGAAGCTAACCAATAGGGCAGACACTCCGAGCCCCTGGGTTTGATGTTCCATCTGTGGAAGCTGACATAGAGCGCGTGGAGAACCGGCCAGAGGCCAAAGACAAAGATGATGAGGATGGCTGGAAGCAAAAAGAGGTAGGCGGTCAGGGTCTCCCTGCGAACTCGACCTTTACGACCGGAAAAAGGAGATTTATCCAGAACAACGCCACCTGTCCCTAGACCCGATCCCTTGCCCTCCACTTGGGTGCTCATCCAAACTCTCCCAGCACGCCGATTCGGGCAAGATCAGGTATGACGCTTCGCATAGTATCGAATGAAAACACCTGCCCGGAGATTCCGCCGGGTTCAGGTGCGGGCCCACCAGACACCGTATGGAACTTCCCCATTGAACTTCTCCTCCCGACGCGTATTATAACCCATCTTGACCTCCTTGTCAATCTGCGCCCCAGCGACTTGCCTCCACCAACCCGCTACGAGTGGGAACTTTTTTCTTCCAATTCAAGCTTATTTCAACTCGTTATAGAGCGCAGATACTGCATGTTGTGCGCGTTCCGTGCGCGCACAATATGCAGTACCCTTCCACTTTTTTTCTCCAGGGCAGTCATTGAAGGCAACATCTGATGCCCAGCCTTCAAAGAGGATGGCTAGAATCGTCGAGCAAAACGTGACAAGGGCCGAGAAGTGGTGTATAATGAGCCCCTGAAAACGACGTTCAAGGAGCTTCGATTGTGAGTCAGCCTCTGGATGGAGCACAGGAGACGACGTCCAGATCCATCAGAATCAGGACAGACCAGTGGATGATTCGAATCATCCTTCTCGGAGTCTTGGTCCTGATCCTCGTGCTCGGCTGCGAGTTTGTGCCGCCCACCGTCGAACCGCTGCCGGAGACGCCTGAACCAACAGTCGCGCTCATCCCGGCTGAACCGACCGAGACCCTGCCGCCCGGCCTCACGGCCATCACCTTCTGGGAGCCCTACGCCCTGGACCGCTCGCAGGGCCTTCTGTTGGGGGAGATGATCCGCGATTTCGAGGCCGAGAACCCCGACGTCCGGGTCGAGATCGTGCCCAAGAGCGGCTACGTGGGCCTCGATGGCGCGATGCAGGCCGCCCTGGCGTCCGGCGAAGCCGGCGAACCGCCCCACCTGGCCGTCGCCTTTCCCAGCATGATCGCCGAGTACGCCCAGGCAGGCATCGTCGTGCCCCTCGATGCCTATCTGAACGATCCCGAGCTGGGCCTGACCGACGAGGACCTGGCGGCCATTCCCCCCGGCTACCTGGAAGCGGGCCGGCTGCCCGGCTTTGGCCGGCAGCTCCTGGCCTTCCCCTTTGCCCAGAACGCCGTCGGGATGTGGGTCAACGAATCGCTCCTGGCCCAGGCCGGCTGGGATCACCCTCCCACCACCTGGGCCGAGTTCGAGCAGGCGTGTTACGACGTCGTCATCCAGACCGGCGTCGGCTGCTATCCCTTTGTCGAGAGCGTGTCCGTCTTTGACGCCTGGCTCTACAGCCGAGGCGGACGCCAGTTGGACGAAACAGGCCGGCAGGCCCGCTTCAACAGCCCGGCCGGTATCGAGAGCCTGGCGCTGCTGCGCCGCCTCATCGATTCCGGTCTCGCCTGGCGGCCCCAGGAACCCTACGGGGATTATGTCGCTTTTGCCAACGGCCAGGCCGCCTTCACCTTCTCGTCCACGGGCAACAGCCGCCTCTACGTCGAAGCCTACGAGGCCGCCGTGCAAAACGGCGTGCCCCCCTTCCGCTGGCACCAGGTCCTGATCCCCCAGGAGAATCTGCAGAGCCCGGCGACGGCCCTCTACGGCGGCAGCTTTTTCATCGTGCAGAGCGACCTGGAGCGAGAACGGGCCGCCTGGCGCCTGATCCGCTGGTTCACCGACCGGGAACAGACGGCCCGCTGGGCGGCCGAACTGGAGACCATGCCTGTGCGCCTCACCGCCCTGGAGGTCATGACCGATACCCTGGAGGCCCACCCCTTTGTCCAGGAGCAGGTCGCGGGCATCCTGCCCCACGCCCGCCCCGAGCCCGCCGTGCCCGCCGCCTTTGAGGTCCGCGACGTGCTCTACACTGCCATCCTGTCCGTCACCCACGGCTACGCCGACCCGCAGACGGCCCTCGACCAGGCTGCCCGCGACACCAACGCCATTCTGGCCAGCGAGCCCTAGGCCATGCACACGCTCGTAATCACCCCCTGCTCGGCCAAGAAACGCGGTGACGGTTCGACTGTGCCTGACCAGGACACGCTCACCGCAGGTGCTGCGGAGCCGGCCCGTGCCGCTGACCTGGCTGATTCCACCCGCCGCCGCCAGGCCGAGGCACGCCTGGCCGAGTTCGCTTGCCCCGCCATCGACATGTACACCGGCACCCACTACCGCTTCGTCGTCGAGGGCATCCGGGACGTGTGGGAGCAGTGGGGCCGGGAGACCCTCGATCTGGCCATCCTGTCCGGCGGCTACGGCCTGCTGCACGACCAGGACCGGATCATCCCCTACGACGTCACCTTTGACGAGTTCGACGAAGCCGAGCTGGCCGGCTGGGTCGCCCGGCTGGAAATCCCCGCGCGCGTTGCCGCCCTGTCAAGCCAGTACGACTTGGTCTTTTACCTGCTGAGCGGCCGCTACCTCCAGGTGCTCGATCTGCCCCTGGAGGTGCCCGATTCCGTCCAGCAGATCGCCCTCACCGACCAGGAGAGCCTGCCCCTGGTGCGCGAGGCGCCGAACCTCCACGCCGTCGTCGCCGATGGGAACGTGGCCGCCCGGCGCTGGCACGTCAAGGCACCCCACGTGCGCGGCTTTCTCTTCCGCCGGCTGTGCAAGCAGATCGTCCAGCACGGGCCGGTCGTCCTGGAGTGGCTGCACCACCACCCCGAGGACACCGAGCGCCTATTTTACAAGCGCGCCCGTTGGCGCCCCCAATGGCCACTACTCTAGGAGTCCACAGATCCCTTGCGAGTCATCAACTTTGCCGATCACGTAACCCAAGAACTCGAACGCGTCAGCTTTGCGCCCCAGCGCCGCTACCTGGGCTGGAGCACGGGCGTTCTCGCCGCCCTCGCCCTGCTGGGTTTCCTGGTGGCCCTCCTCACCCGCCGCGCCTGGTGGCTGCCCCTCGCCCTGAGCGGCTTGACCCTGCTCTCGGCAGCCGGCCTGGCCCACTACTTGTGGGTCTATCGACAACGCAAGCGGCTGCGGGGCCAACTCAAGTCGGGCCTGCGGGGCCAACGTCTCCTCATCAAGGTGCTGGACTGCCTGGACGACCGCTACTATCTCATCAACAACCTGAAGCTACCCGGCCGCGCCGACGACGTGGATCACCTGGTCGTCGGCCCCAACGGCGTCTTTGCCCTGGAGACCAAGCACCACCGGGGGCGCATTTTTTGTCAAAACGGCCAATGGTACCAGTCCAAAATCAGCCGCAGCGGCCGGCCCCAGCCCGACGAGCCCATCCGCGACCCGGTCCAGCAGCTCAAGCGTAACGTGGACTATTTGCGGAGCTGTATCAACGCCACCGACCGGGCGCTGAGCCGCCGCACCGGCCTGTGGATCGAGGGCGCCGTGGTCTTTAGCCATCCGGCCACCAGCCTCGACCTCCCGCCCGAGGTCGAAGCCTCGCAGCCCTTCCCCGTGCTCAAAGTCCGTGACGTGCCCGGCCACATCGTGAGCCACGTGCCCCGTCGGCCACACACGGCCCGAGAGGTCCGCGAGATCGTCGGCCTCCTGGGCCACCTCCAGGCCCCCGAGTGGGCATCACAGCCATAAGCGGTCAGCCTTCAGCCGCCAGCCATCAGCTTTCAGCTTTCAGATTTTATGACAAGGGGCAAATAGACGGGATAGACGACCTCCGCCCGAAAGTCCTGGGTCGTCAGTGTGCCGCCGAGAACGGCCACGCGGGTCTGGGGGGCGACGTGGTAGCCGGGCGCCTCGGCCGTCATCGTGTACCAGTCGGCGCAGAGGGTCATCGAGTAAGCGCCTAGGGAATTGGGGGTCGCCGTGAACTCCCGGCCGCCGGTATAGGCTGTGGCGCGGACCGTCGCTCTCTCGACAGGGAGCCCGGCGCCCATCTCCAGCACCTCGCCCTCCACGTCCCCGGCGCCCCCCGTGGGCGGCGGCGTGCCAAAGGTCGGCCAGAATGCCACCGCCACCCCGCCGGTGACGAGCGCCGGGTCAGCGTAGGCGTATTGGGTCGCCTCGCTGCCATCGGCCCTTGGGTGTTGGCCGCCACTCCGGTCAGGGCCTCAAAGACGTAGCGGCCCTTGGCCTCCTTGGTGGTCAGATGCCGGGCAGGCGACAGGTCAGCCTGGGCTTCGAGGACGACGAACACGTCGGCCGTCCCCTTGGCTTCGATGACGGTGAGGATGTAGGGGTCAAAGGGCACCGGGCTGTCGGGCGCGCCTTGCCACAGACACGCCTTTGGCGAGCGCGCTTTTCCGGCGATGAATCGCCGACTACGAACGTCTCCCAGTCTGTTCGAGCAGGGTATCGTAGCGGGGCGCCATCCGCGCCCAAGCAAAGCGGGCCATGTGCGGCTGAAGAGAAAAGGCCCGCATCTCGCCCACGTGGCCGATGGCGTGCCGCAAGCGGGCCAGCAGCCCGTCGAAATCGTCGTAGAGGCAGGCGTCCTGGTGCTCGGCCGGGATCAACTCCGGGTAGGCCAG
>CAYLZO010000023.1:0-11268 GCA_964387775.1 uncultured Anaerolineaceae bacterium | reverse complement strand
GGCGGTTGGGCAGGATGGGCAAGCAGCCACAGTAACAGGCTTCGACGACGGCGGCGCCGAAAAACTCGTGGAGGGCGGTGCTGACCACGACGTCGGCCTGCCACAGCAGGCGGGCGTAGGTCGCCACGTCCTCGGCGTAGCCAAAGTGGACGATGCGGTCGCCCAGGCGCTGCCGGGCCTCCAGGAATTCGTCAGGCTGGTTGCGAAAGCTCTCGCCGAGCAGGATCAGGCCAAAGTCCAGCCCTTCCCCGGCCAGCGTGTAGACGGCCCGGAAAAAGGTCTCGGGGTCCTTGTCGTACTCCCAGCGGTGATTCCAGAGCAGCAGCGGGCGCCCCGCCGTCTCCTCTTCCGGGCGATGGGCGTCCAGGTGGCCCAGGTCGAGGCCCAGGGGCAGCACCCGGGATTTCTCGCGTAGGGCGTCCACGGCCCACAGCTCGTTGTAGTCGGGAAAGTGCTTGAGCAGGCGGGGCAGCTCGTCGAACCAGGCATCCAGGTGATAGGCTGAGTTGAAAAACACCGCGTCGGCCCGCAGGGCGCTGACGAAATTGATAAAGCCATAGTGCAGGTCTCGCTTCTCACCGGGCTGAAGGGGGTAGGTGAGCTGATTCTCGTGAAAGTAGAGCGCCAGTAGGGCAAATTGGCAATTTGCCCCACACAGGGAGAAAAAGACGGGCACGTTGAGCATGTCGGAGGCCAGGATCAGGTCGGGGGACTCGACGAGGGTGGCGGCCTTGCGGGCCAGGGTCAGGGCGCCACCCTGCATGCGCCACTTCCAAAAGCGGCCGGGGAGGGTCAGCAATTGGACGTCGTGGCGGCTGTGGACCTGGTAGCCATCGGCCCAGGCCTGATGGGAGCCGGTGTAATAGGGTTCGACGAGCCAGACGTTCATGGCCGGTCCGTGAGCCGCTCATAGACCTCGATCATGGCGATAAACTGCTCGGCATCGCCGCCGTGGTCGGGGTGGTACTTTTTGGCCAGCTTTCGGAAGCGGCGCTTGATGTCCCGGATGCCCGCATAGGCCGGCAGGCCCAGCAACGACAAAAGGTGGGGATCGTACAGGCCGGCTGGCGTAAGGCCATTCTCCCTAAAATGCTGGTAGTAGACCCAGTAAAAGTACTCGCCAAAGGCTTCCTTGCGCTGGGATCGATCCATGTCGAGCAAAACGCTGAGGGGAAATCGGACGGAGGGGTCCTCCAGGTCTTTGGTCGAGAAAAAGTCGTTCCAGATCAGGCTGCACGTGGCCGGGATCGGCCCGCCCCGGAACCGCAGCTTGATCTCTAGCTTTTTGAGCTGTCTGAGTTTGCTTTTCAGATCCGCGACCGAGTAACGCACCCCTGCCGGCTCCTCACCCAACTTGTGTCAAGCTCCAATCCCAAAGACCTCCCTGGCCCGAGCCCCGGACGGTTATTGCCATTATACACCAGCCGGTCGGGAAGGGCAAGGCGTTCTGCGGGAGTCAAAAAGGCTACACTTTGTTGCCTGGCCCGACACGCCAACCGGCACTTGACAAAAGTGTCCACTTCGGTTATTATGGGGGGCGTACTAGGAACCTGGACCCAAGGGACAGACACCCATCAGATCCTGCGGGCTCCAGTTGACCTTGGTCCGTACGGACAGAATGGCGTGGTCGTCAGAGTTGGGGGGCTCTTTCGGCCGGTTGTAGTGTCGTTCTGGCCCGTTGGATAGGGGTGATGCCGCCCGGTGTCACCCCTTTTATTTTTCTCTCCTTCGATCAAGCTAACGAGGAGGAAACCCGGCATTCGGCGCCAGAGATGGTTGCAACCATCTCCGGCGCCGATAGTTATGTTACCTTCACGATGGGCAGGTAGATCTGGTGCGTCGCGCTCGCCGCCGCGGGGCGCCAGGAGAGCAACGCGAGCGGGTGCTCCTCTGTCCGAGTACACCAAGCTAGGGCAGGCTGATCATGGCCCACAGCAGGCCGTTCTCGTCGGGCTGTGCCTCCATGGCCCGGGCAAAGACGAGGTCTGGATCGGCCTCGGCCCCGGCCAGCGCCGCCCGGCCAGCGACGTCCGCCACCGTCAACGCTTCGCCCGGGGCGAGGCCAGTCAGCACCGGCCCCACCCGCACCTGGGCCAGCCCGCTGGTCACGACCAAGAGATAGTCGCCCGGCGCCACGTCCCCTTCGACGGGTTGGACGCTGTCGCCCCAGTCTTCCGTTGGTTCGCCGTGAGCCGGATGGAATTCGCCCCGGCTATAGACCACCCCCAGCACGGCCGGATCGTCGCTGGTCGCCCTGCGCGCTTCCAGGACGGGGGAGGTGTGGCCCTGGAGGATGGCCCCAACCCCACTGGCTGCAACCACGTCGCCGACGCGCAAGGTCTCTGTCCCACTATTAAGACCGATAAAGACCATTGTGCACCCAGTGCAACTGCCGCCGACGTAGAGATCGTCAAAGCTCACGAGCCCGTACCCCGATCCCTCCACAGCACCGGCGACGCCATAGCGGGCACCACTGGTGGCGCTGGCGTAGCCATATACGCCCCGGCCTTCGTCGCCGTTGCTTTTGCCATAGACGCCATAGGTGATGCCGCCACTGCCCTGGGCCTCGCCGCGCACGCCAGCGGCATAATCGGTGCTGCTGCTGGTGATGCCCAGGACGCCGCGGGTCTTGCCACTGGATGCGCTGGCCCAGCCATATACCGCCCTGGCGTCCTCACTCGTGCTGTCGATCCGACCCTGGACCCCGATGGTCATGCCACTCGATGCGGCAGCATAGCCGTACACTCCCCTGGCCCAGTCGGAGCTGCTCATGGTCTGGCCGTAGACGCCGTAGGTCGGACCCGAATGGGTCAGACCGTACACACCGCTGGCTCCGCTGGTGCTGCTATTGGTCTGGCCATAGAGGCCGTAATTCTGACCGCTGAAACCGGTTGCATAGGCCCACAGCGCCTTGCTCCCACCGGTCGAACTGCTATTCTCGACAAAGAGGATAGAACTGCCGGCATCCTCACCATAGATGGACAGTCCGTTATTGCACAACGTCCAGGCATCGCCGCAGTGATCGTGGTCGGCGGTAGCACCGCAATTGGGCGCCAGGAGGCTGGCCTGGGGGCTGACCAGTCTTTGGCGCGGCTCCAGGGCCACCAGGCCATCGTCGCCCGGACCCCGCACCGCCACGGCCAGGTATCGCTCGCCGGCGGCGACGTTCATGCCCAGCGGCGTGGTTTGGCCCAGCAGGACGCCAAAGTAGCCGTCCTGGACGCGCACGCCATCCAGTCTTTCGGTCCAGAGCGGCTGGCCGCCACCCTCGGCTTCGTACAGCGTGAAGGTGAAATCGTAGCGCCCGTCGGCCACGGGCTGGCCGTCGTCGCCGGTCAGGCGGCCCTGGTAGGGGATGGCCGTGTGGGACTCTGCCTGGGTCGCGGGACCGGCCGTCGCCGGCTTTGTCGTCCACGAGGCCGTGAGCGCCAGGGTCAAGCTTACCAGAATGAGGAAAGCGAATCGAATCGCGCGGGTATTGATGGTCATGATCTACTCCTTTCTTTTTACGCTCGGTCGATGTCACCACTGCCTCAACACGATCGGCAGGTGCACACAAACGTTGGTCAGGACCCCTTCCGGGGCAAAGGATACCAGGCGGTAGCCGCCCCCCTGGCTCTTGTCCGGTGCGGCCCGGGCGTCGATGGAGGTCAGGGTGTACGTCTGGCCAGGCGCGGCCACCGCTGCCAGGTGATAGCCGCCCCCCCTCGCGGTGTCGTCGGGCGGGACGGCAGCCGGGATCCTATCCAGCTCCAGGGCAGCGGCGCTCGCGCCAGCGAGGGCCACGAGTGCGGCCAATGCCGCCAGGGCCACGATTCTTCTGCTCTGCTTGCTCATCCGAGCCTCCTTCTGTGAGAGGAACAGACCTGACAGGTTCTACGTGGCAGAACCTGTCAGGTCTTGATGGGGTCAGTCGTTCTTGACGACGATGGGCAGGTAGATGCGATAGTCGCCAAAGTCTACGGTCGTGGTGTCGGCAAAGCCGTCCACCGTGGCCGTGACAACTGCCGGTCCACCTGCACCGCCGGTGGTCAGGGTGGCGGTGGCCACGCCCCGGAAGGTCAGGGCTGTAGCGTCCATCGTGCCCAGGCTGGTCTCAAAGCTCACCACCGTCCCGTTCGAGGCGATGCCGTCGTGCAGGCCGGGCACGGTGGCCACGTCGGTGTCGGTGGGGTGGACCGAGACGTCGAGCCACACACCCCGGTCGGTCCAGGTAAAGACCGGGGTCCAGGTCGCGCCGCTGTCGTGGCTGGCATAGATGTTGGCCCCCTCGCCGCCGGGGTTAAAGGCCCCGGCGTAAACCACCGTGCCCGTCACGCCCAGCGAATAGACCTGATGTTCGGCGGTAAAGACCGGCGTCCAGGTGGCCGCCCCGTTGGTCGTCTTGTAGATGATCGAGGGGCCAGAGTCGTAGGCGCCGGGCGGGGCCACGGCGGCATAGACCGTGCCCGAGATGGTGGGGTGCACGGCCAGGGCGTTCACCTGCCCACCCTCGCCGATGGGGCCGCCCAGGGGCGTCCACACGCCGTCGCCCTCCGGTGCGGCGGGCTGTGCCCTTTGCGCAGCGTTGGCCTGGAGCGTCGGTCCCCGGCTGTCGGCCGCTGCTGTGCCGGCCATCACAGCCAGGCCCAGGGCGAGCAGGGCCAGGGCCAGGCCGAGCCCCACAGATCTCGTGCGCGTCTTGTTCCACGTAACTGTGAATTTCACTTTTTTCCTTTCCTAGTCATAGAATACAGGGCACTAACACGGTCGCTGTCTGGTCGTCAGCCTTCACCTCCTTCCTGCAAGGAGCCGGTCCTGGCCCGCAAGTCGTCGAAAAGCGCCTCCAGATTGGCAAATCCGCTGCGCTCGCCGGTGTGGGGGTTCTCCAGCGAGGCGCGCCAAGTTACTTCTCCGTCTTGGGTAGCTCGCCATAGGCGCAGCAGATAAGACTGATACTCCGGGTCGCCGGCCGGGCCCTCGTGCTCGCCTGCCATTGCTGCCCTCCTCGTCTGACCTGGGCACAGAATACCAGGCCAGCGTAAGGAGAACGTAAGGACGACAACCCCGTCATTGCGAGCCGCCGCAGGCGGCGAAGCAATCCCCGGCGAGCACGAAAGTGGGATTGCTTTCCTTCGACCCGGCTCAGGACGGGCGCTCGCTCCGCTCGCTCGCAATGACATGCGATTCCCCGAAAGAGGCTGGGAGGGGTTGAGTTTTGCCCGTTGTTGGGGTATAATGCACGCGTCGGTTGTATGCATCACGTCATAGCAGGGAAAGGACAAAGGATGGCCCGGCTGACGATGCGGTTGCTGGGGCCGCTAGAAGTCACGCTCGACGGGGAGCCAGTGACGGGCTTTGAGTCTGACAAGGTCCGCGCCCTGCTGGCCTACCTCGCCGTGGAACGAGATCGCCCGCAACGCCGGGAGCGGCTGGCCGGCCTGCTCTGGCCCGAGCGATCCGAGTCCGTCGCCCGCACCAACCTGCGCGTCGCCCTGGCAAATCTGCGCACGGCTATCGACGACCGCCAGGCCGATCCCCCCTTTCTATGCATCACCCGCCAGACGATCCAGCTCAACCCCGAGGGCGATACCTGGGTCGATGTCGCTATCTTTGGCGACCTGGTCGAGGCGCGGAGCCCCCCCTCCCGGGAACGAGCTGTTGAAGTCTATGGCGGCGATTTCCTCGAAGGCTTTTCGCTGGCCGGCAGCGCGGCGTTTGAAGAGTGGCTGGTCCTCACCCGCGAGCGGCTGGCCCGCCAGGCGCAGCGCGCCTTGCAGCAGGTGGCCTGCCACCACGAGAACCGTGGGGCCTACCAGCGGGCGCTGGTCTACGCCCGGCGCCAGGTGGCGCTCGACCCCTGGGGCGAGCGGGGCCATCGCCGGGTGTTGCGCCTGCTGGCCCGCACCGGCCAGCGCAACGCCGCCCTGGCCCACTACGAGACCCTGTGCCAGACCCTGGCCCGGGACCTGGGCGTCGAGCCCGAGGACGAGACGGCCGCCCTCTACCGGCACATCCGCCAGGGGGACGCGGGCAAGTCACCCGTCCCCCAACCGTCCCACAACCTGCCCGCCCCATTGACGCCCTTTGTCGGGCGCCGGGCCGAGCTGGCCGCCGTCGCCGCCCGGCTGCGCGACCCGGCCTGCCGCTTGTTGACCCTGGTCGGTCCCAGCGGAAGTGGCAAGACGCGCCTGGCCCTGGAGACGGCCCGCCGCCTCCATGACGAGGCGGACGCCTTTCCGCATGGCCTCTATTTCATCGAACTCGCCCCCCTCCAGTCGGCGGCCGACGTGGCCGTCGCCGTGGCCGAAGCGCTGGCCTTCCCCCTGGGCCGGGAGCAGCCGCCGGAGAAACAGGTGATCGACTACCTCGGCCCCAGGCGCCTGCTGCTCCTGCTCGACAACGTGGAGCACCTGCTGCCCCCGGCGCCGGCCGGGGACGAGGTCGTGGACTGGCTCGTGGACCTGCTCCAGGCGGCGCCGGGCGTCCGCGTGCTGACCACCTCGCGGGCCAGGCTGAACCTCCAGGCCGAGTACCTCTTTCCCGTGGCGGGGCTGGCCCTGCCCGAGAGCGGGATCGCGCCCGAGGACCTTTTGACCTACGACGCTGTGGTGCTTTTCGTCGACGGCGCGGTCCGGGGGCGGCCCGATTTTGACCTGACGGCCGCCAACGCCGCCGACGTGCTGCGCATCTGCCGGATCGTTGAGGGCCTGCCCCTGGCCATCCTGCTGGCGGCGGCCTGGGTCGAACGCCTGCCGCCGGCCGAGATCGCCCGCCGCCTGGCGGGGGAACAGGACGAGGGTGTGGACCTGCTGGCGGCCGGCTGGCGTGACGTGCCCGAGCGGCAGCGCTCGATGCGGACCGTGTTCGACCACTCGTGGCGCCTACTGACGGAATCAGAGCGCACGGCCCTGCAGGGCCTGTCGGTCTTTCGGGGCAGCTTTACCCGGCAGGCCGCTGCCGAGATCGCGGGTGCTACGCCGCGCGACCTGAAGAGCTTGATGCACAAGTCGCTACTAAACCGCACTCCGGCAGGGCGCTACGGGCTGCACGAGCTTTTGCGCCAGTACGCGGCCGGCTACCTGACCGGGGACGCGGCGGCCCGCGAGGCGGTATCGGACCAACACGGCACCCACTATGTCCGGGCACTGACCCGCTGGGCGCGGGCGCTCAAGGACGAGCGACAGGAAGAGGCCCTGGCCGAGATGGATGCCGAGATCCAGAACGCCCGGGCTGCCTGGGCCTGGCTGGTCGAACGGGGGCAGGTGGAACGGCTGGCGGACGCGGCCGAAGGTCTCTGCCTCTATTTCGAATGGCGCGTGCGCTACCGCCAGGGGGAGGAAGTTTGCCGCCAAGCAGCCGAGTCTCTATCGGGGCAAGCCTCGCTATCGCCTGCCGGCTTGCGGTTGCTGGTCTACCTCTTGACCTGGCAGAGCCTCTTTGTTCACTACCTGGAAGGCTCACAGGAGGCGAAACCGCTGCTCGACCGGGGCCTGGCCCTGTTGGACGATGCCCGCCTGGCGGAACTGGACACTCGCGCCGAGCAGGCCCACGCCTGGTGGGGCCGGGGCCGGCTGCTGCTCAGCCGCGACCGCGACGGGGCGCGACGGGCCTACGAACGCTGCCTGGCGCTGTATCAGGACCTGGGCGACCGGTGGGGCCAGGCCAACGCGCTGGCCGCGCTGGGCGGCGTGGCCTGGAACCTGGGCGATTACCGCGAGGCCCGGCGCCGGCACGAAGCCAGCCTGGCCCTGCGGCAGGCCCTGGGCGACAAACGCGGCATCGCCAACTCGCTCATGGCCGTGGGGGTGACGGCCCTTTACCAGGGGCAGCTGGCTGAAGCAAAACAAATGGTGAGAGAGGGGCACCTGCTTCGCCAGCAGATCGGCGACCGGCGGGGCATCGCCGACGCTGTACGTCACCTGGGCGTGACCCATCTCCTGTCGGGGGAGTTTGCTGAGGCTACGGCCTTGCTGAAAGAATGCCTAGCCATCTACACCGACCTCGGACTCCGCTTCAGCCTGGAGGTAGCCATGCTCGGCGACGCCGAGGTGCATCAGGGCCGCTACCGGGTCGGGCGAAGCCACGCCCAGGAAGCGCTGGGCATTGCCCAGGAGACTGGCTACCAACGGGGCAAGGGCTACGCGCTCCTGGTCCTGGGCGAAGCGGCCCTGGCCCAAGGTGAATTTGTAGAAGCCTGGGGCTATCTGGACGAGAGCATGGCCGTGTACCGCAGAATCGGCCAGTGGGAGGAATGGCACCGGGCGCTGGCGACCTCGATCTTGGCGGCACGGAACCGAGATCTAGGCCCGGGGATAAAGTCGGACTTTTTGGCTGGGCTCCGGGATGCTGTCGAGGGTCTGGCGGCCCTGCCCCTGGTGTGGGGCCTGCCGGCCCTGGCCTTGCTCATGGCCAAAGAGGGAGCAGGGGCGCACGCTGTAGAGTTGTACGCTCTGGCGGAACGCCAGCCGCTCGTTTCCCATTCGCGGTGGTTCGAGGACGTGGTCGGCCGGGCCATCGCCGCTGCCACCGCCTCTCTGCCCCGGGCCGACATCAGGGCAGCTCAACAGCGCGGCCGGTCAGGGCACCTGGTTGAGCTGGTGAAAAAGACGTTACCAGCGACGGCAGCGAAGGGGAGCCGTTCCCATAGTGAGGGAGGGCAAAGAAAGCCTACATCTGAAAGCGGCCGCTGGCCGGAATGACCTTGTACTGAAAGTTGGTCACGTATTCCAGGAGACTGTCCAGCAACTCTTCCCATTCGGGACTGTCGAGGATCTCGTGCATGGTCTGCACGTCGTCGGTGACCCCTCCGGTCAGGATCTGCGGCGCGTCGCCGTAGAGCGTGTACCAGGCCTCGGTGGGTTGCAGGCCCAGTTTAACCAGGCCCGGCGCAAAGGTCTGCATGACGAAATCAAAGTAGGTCTTTTCCTTGCCGGGACGGATGTCCCAGCTCATCAGTAATTTTACACTCACGAAACTAGATTCCTCCAGACTAAGTAGAACTTGCGGCTAGTGGTAAGGTGTTGACCGATGGGGGCCGGGTTCTACCCGCCCCCATCAGTCAACGTGTAGCCACTGATAGGTCACAGGTGCACGGCTCGGCGGAAGCGGTCGTCGTTGGCGCCAAGCGGGCCGACGATGGCCAGGTTCAGTCGCTCCTCGTCGAAAATCTTTCGGGCCAGGCGTTGCACGTCGCCCGGTTCGATAGCCTCAAATCGGGCGATGACCTCCTCGGGATCGAGGACTTCCGGGCCTAGGATCTGCTGGCGGGCGTACCAGGCGGCCACGGTGAACGAGTCCTCCAGCGACAGGGCCAGCCGTCCCTTGACAAACTCCCGGGCTTTGTCGAGCTCGTCTTTGGGCACCGGCTCCTGTCGCAGGCGGTCCAGCTCGCCCAGGATGGCGCGGATCGACGCCTCGACGCGGTCGGCGGCCACCCCGGCATAGACGCCCAGCGCCCCCGTATCGGCGTAGGTGCTCACGTAGGAATCGACGCTGTAGGCCAGCCCCAGCCGCTCCCGCACCTCCTGGAAGAGGCGCGAGCGCATCCCCTCGCCCAGCAGCACGTTGAGCAGGCTCAGGACAAAACGATCGGGGTCCTGGCGGGATACGGCGGTGAAGCTAAAGTTGAGATGGGCTTGTTCTACGTCCCGGGGTTCGACGTGCAGGTTCGGGCCGGTGTGGTTGGGCGGCGCCGGTTCGTAGCCGCTGGACGAGGCGAGTTTTTCGCCCCGGCGCAAGCCATTGTCCGCCGGCCACGTCCCCAGGTGGGCCTCGGCCAGGTCCAGGGCCTCGGCGTGGGTCACGTGGCCGGCCAGCCCCAGCACGGTGCGGCCGGGCCGATAGTGGGCGTCGAGGTAGGCCAACAGGGCTTCGCGGCTCAGGCCGGCCACGCTCTCCCGGGTTCCGGCCACGTCGCGGCCCAGGGCGTGATGCGGCCACTGCAACTCGTTGACCAGGCTCTGCACCAGGCTGTCGGGCCGGTCGAGGCTGTAGGTGATCTCCTCGACGATGACGGCCCGCTCCTTCTCCATCTCTACCGGCTCAAAGGTGGCCGCCAGCAGCATGTCGCTCAGCACGTCGAGGGCCTCCGGCAGGTGGTCGGCGGCGACCTTGGCCCAGTAGAGCGTGGACTCCAGGCCCGTGCTGGCATTGAACACACCGCCCCGGCCCTCAATGGCCTCGGCGATGTCGCGCGCGGTGGGCCGCCGGGCGGTGCCTTTGAAGAGCATGTGCTCGACAAAGTGCGAGGCCCCGGCCAATGCCTCCGTCTCGTAGCGCGAGCCCACGCCCAGGAAAAAGCCCAGGCTCACCGACTGGACGTGGGGCATCGGCACCGTGAGCACCCGCAGGCCGTTGTCCAGGGTCGTCAGTTCGTACATTCGGCTACTGGCCCTTGAGTTGCTGCAAATACTGCTGGGCCTGGTCGCTGGCGATGGGGTCGTTCCCCTGGTCGTATTCGATAAACTTTTCAAAGGCCTCGATGGCCTCGTCATTCTGCCCCAACTGGAGATGGACCACGCCCAGGCCGAACCAGGCTTCCGCCAGGTCGGGCTTGAGCTCGACGGCCCGCCGGTATTCGGCCAGGGCCTCGTCGAGCTGGCCGGTCTGCACGTAGGCCGCGGCCAGGTTGGAGTGGATGTCGGCGTCCTCCGGCGCGAGCTCCAAGGCTCGCTGGTACTGCTCGATAGCCTCCTCCAGTTGGCCGGTGTTGTAATAGGCCACGCCCAGGTTGGTCATCGCCGACACGTGGTCCGGGTCCTTTTCCAGGGCCGCGTTGTAGGCCTCGATGGCCTGCTCAAATTCACCGGCAGTGGCGTGTTCGTTCCCCTGCCTAAAGTGCTCTTCGGCCGTTGTGCCCTCGCCACAGCCGGCCAGGGCCAGCACGACCACGAGGCTTAGCACAATCACAACTCCAACACGACGAATGCCCTTCATCTCGATACCTCCTGATTTTCAAACTACACGATACGGAACGCGTCCACCAGCGTGCAGCGCCGCGCCCGGGTGAAATCCACGGCGCTGGTCATCCCCTCGCCGGTGGGACTGGCGATAGAAAACGACGTATAACCCTCGCCGCCAAAGCCCAGGCCGGCCAGGCTGGGGCCGTTCTTGACGAAAACGCTGCAATCGATCTCGCGCGACATACGGCTCAGGGCGTCCAGGTTCTTGGAGTGCATCACGGCCGTGTGGCCCATGCCCTGCTCGACGGCCTTGGCCAGGTCGATGCCCTCGTCGGCGTTGCGCACGCGCACCAGCGGGATGACGGGCATGAGCTGCTCGGTCCAG
>CAYLZO010000022.1:0-34752 GCA_964387775.1 uncultured Anaerolineaceae bacterium | reverse complement strand
TTGGCCGTCTTGCCCTCCTTGCTGTAGGTGAGGTCGGAGAAACCGGCCATGCTGTCGTCGCTGTCCAGCGTCCAGCCGTTGTTGGGCATCTCGGCCCTGTAGAACTCGGCGACCTCTTCCACCGAGCTGGCAGACGTAAAGCTGAGGAAGCCCATGAAATCGATGTATTCCACTTCTTCGGCGTCTTCGGGAACGGGAATGTCCTCCGGCGGTTGACCGGCGTCCAGTGCTTCCTCGGGCACCTCGATGGTGATCGGCTCGTTGACGTCGGTGACGTCTACCTCGATCATCATCGTTCCTTCGGCCAGCTCCATCCCCTCCTCGGCAGCCGGGACTTCGACCTCCGTGCCGGAAATGGTCAGGTCCAGGTGGACGACATAGTTGCCCTCTTTGGCGATGTAGACGTTGCCCGACGCCTCGTCGATCTCCATATCTTCCAGATCGGTGGGATCGATCATGGTATCGTCAAAGGAGTAGTGCTGGGTTTCGACGCCATTGTAGGTGGTGGTACCCTCGTAGTTGGCGTCTTCCAGGGCGTTGAGGAATTCTTCGGTCACGGCGAAGGACAGGTCTTCGATGTCGAATTCGTCGGGCTCACCCGGCACCTGCATCCAACTGCCAAAGAGGTTCATGTACATCACGCCTTCGACGAGGTACATCTCCAGAACCCCCTCTTCCTCCACCCCTAGCTCTTCGAGGCCGGGAAAGTCGCCCGAAATGGTGATGTGCTGGGCCAGGGGCTCGCGAACGTATTCGGCGCCGATGGCAAAGGTTCCGGTGACCTCTTCTCCCTCGGCAGTCGTCCCCTGCCACGAGATCGTCGTGGTGGAGCGGAAGCTATCGAGGTCAGAGGCTTCTCCCAGGGATGCCACATCGAGCCCCTCAGCAGGTTCCTCCGGGGACTCTTCTGTAGCAGATTCGGTTGGCTCGGGAGTATCGGTCGGCTCCGGGGTGTCGGTTGGCTCCGGCGTGTCGGTTGGCTCCGGCGTGTCGGTCGGCTCGGGGAGCGGGGTATCGGTGGCTGCCTGGGCCGCTTCGGTCGGCGGTGGTGACGTGGGCGTGGGCTCGGCGCCACAGGCGGCCAGCGTCAAGGCCAGGATGGTGAGCAAGACGAGGGGTGTGATCCACGTGCGGGTTTTCATCATTTTCGTCTCCTTTTCTGGTGAGATGGATTTACAAGAATCCAGTGGCAATCCTATCACATCTGGGGTGCCTTGTCAAAAAGAGGAACCAGATGGGAAACCCCCGCGGTGGGAAGTCTATAGCCGCTCTTCGCGGATCGTCGGCGCGGCGACCCGGTGGAGCCCTCTCGAGACCAGGTAGAAACCCAGGGCAAAGAGCGAGAAACAGATGGCTGCCGGCAGGAGCAGGTGCCACATGCCGGCTTCGGTGTTGCCACCCAGCCCCCCGTACACAAAGGCGTCGTAGATGATGGTGCCCCAGTTGCTCACGGTCCGGGTGATGCCAAAGAAAGAGATGAACCCGTCGGCGACGACGGCGCCGGTCACGGCGATCATCATCTGCAAGGCGGCCAGGGGCAGCATAGCCGGCAGGAGGTGCTTGGTGATGATGTGCAGAGCGCCGCCCCCGGCGATGTGGGCTGCTTCCATGAAGGGCTTGGACACGACCTGCAGGGCGTGGCTGCGCATGACGAGCGCGGTGCCGCCCGCACCTGTGACGAACCCATAGATCAGTCCCAGAGGTACGGGTCCCAGATCGCGGAAGCGAGCGCCAATGACGACCATGATGACCGGTGCGGGAAAGAGGAGAAACACGTCGGCCAGGTTGGTGATAGCCACGTCGGTGGGGCCGCGGAAATAGGCGGCCACCGCGCTGAGGATGGTGCCGATGAGGGCCGTGGCCAGGGCGGCGGTCAAGCCGATGATGAACGTCGGCGTGGTGGCTGCCAGGAGCCGGCTGAGCACGTCGCGACCCAGCGTGTCGGTCCCCAAGAGGTGCCGGGGGCTGGGCGGGGAAGGGTGGGGGAAGGTCTCCATGTCAAAGCCGGTGATGGGATCGTAGACGGCGCGGTTCCAGACGGTCTTGATCAGGATGGGATGGGCGATGGCCATGAGGGCAAAGACGATGAGGATGACCAGCCCCAGGACGGCCAGGCGGCTTTGGGAAAACACGGCCCAGCTGTCCCTCGCCCGGCGCCAGGTCAGCCGGGCTCGGATCTTGAGCCGCGGCCAAGGGGTGTGGGTCACGATCGACCTGGTCTCGGTGCCGGGAAAGGGGAGGATCTTGGCCGGGGCCGACTTTGCTGCTGCCGCGCGCCAGACCTCCCGCGACCGCGCTTGCCATTCGGCTTTGGGGCGAGGTGCCGGCGTTTCGCGTGGTGGGGCCGGACGGGGTGCCGGCTTTGAGTGGGCAGGCGCCGGTGTGGCTGTGACCTTTCTCCGCTCCGGCGGCGATGGCGGCGGGGCCTCTGATAGCTGCGCCAGGTAGGACTGGGCAGCCCAGTTCTCTGGATTTATCTTTAGCACTTGACGCAGCGCGTAGATTTTCTTCTCGGGATCGGTCACGGCGTAGCTGAGCATGTGCCAGGCTTGTTCGTTGTCCGGCTCCTGCCGCAGCAACCGGGCCAGGAGGGCGGTGGCCCGGGCGTTTTCGTTGACTTTGAGCAGTTTCAGGGCCTCTGCTAGAGTGTTCTTGGAAGACGGATTCGAGTTCACATGAGCCTCCGGGTCACGAGCGTGCGGCTTCTCGTTGATCGTAGCGGATTCGAGGGTCTTGGTAGGCGATGATGACGTCGAGGGCCAGGCGGGCGACCAGGGATAATACGCCGACCAGGAGGAGGGTGTTCATCACGAGGGGCATATCCTGCCAATAGAGGGCATTCCACATCGTCGTGCCCATTCCGGGCCAGCGCAGGGAGCTCTCGATGATGACCACGCCCGTGATCAGGTAAGGCAGCGAGATCACCAGCCGGCTGAGTGCGGGCAGCATGGCATTGCGGGCAGCGTGCTTTTCCCGCACAACAGACGCCGGCAGACCTTTCGCATGCGCGGTGTTGATGTATTCTTCTTTCAGCACCTCTGTCATACTGGACTGCATGATGATCAGGGTTTCGCCAAAGGACAACAGGATGTAGGTCAACAAGGGGAGCCAGGCTACCGACCAGATGTCAAAAACTCGTTGCTCCATGGCCAGGGCATACCAACTTCCGACGGTGCTGAGGCCGATGAGGAGCAGGACAAGGGAGCCTGGGATGCTGTGGCGCGTCAAACGCTTCAGCAAGGCGTTGAGCACGACGAAAAAGAGTGCGGAGACCAACAGGCTCAGGATCATGCGCGTGATAAGGGCCTGGGGTGTTAGCTCGGAACCCTCCCAAAGCTCTCTGGACAGGAGCCCTCTCAAGGATACTCCTCTGAGGCCGCCAATCTCGCCCATGACCACAAATTCGGAGCCCCGAGTGATCACGTAGGAGACCAGCCAGGCCAGCCAGGGGGGAAAGGACGTAAAGAGCACGATGCCGACCAGCGTGATGCTCCGTGATAGGGGGCCACGTCCCCACCACGCCGTAATCTTGCCCAGCCACTGGCCGATGATAAAGGCAACCACCGTCCCGATGACAAAGATGAGGATGGTGGACGGTGCGACCTGCATCAAGATGTCGAGGATGGGGCCGCCACGGAAAGAGTTGCCCAGGTCCAGGGTCACGATCTGGCCCAGCCAGTGGAAGTAACGCTCGCTCAGGGGCCGGTCGAGGCCGAGTTGGGCGCGCATGGCCGCACGGCACGCGGCGTCGCAGCCCAGGGAGAACTGAGCCACAAAATCGTGGGGCATCATGATCTGGATGAAAAAGAACATGAGGGTCAAAAAGATGAACAACTTGACCAAGCTCAACACAGCCTGGCGGACCAGGTATCTCGTCACGCTTCGACCTCCTCGTGGCAGCGGTTCAGGTTAGGGCTTGTCCATCATTGACTTCGCACATCCGAAGCCGGCAAAAGTCATCCTGATGTGCGACCTCCGGGCCGCCATGTCGAAGGAAGACTTTTGCGGTCTCTGAGAGCAGAAATCGCCTGAAATCATCCTGAGCTCCGTCGAAGGATGATTTCTAGTTGCAAAAGTACGAAGTTGTTTTTGGACAACTCCTTAAGAATGGGGAGCATGGGACATGCTCCTCATTTTCATAACGCATTAGGTCCGTTAATGGTTCACGTTTGGGCCTGTCGAGCTTTGGTTTTCGCCGCCAGCGCGAGCAGGGCGAGGGGGAAAGACGAATCTATTATCTCTATTCGACATAAAAGGCCATGCCAACCGTGCCCGGCCCGGCGTGGGTGCCGATGACGGGGCCGCACTCGCTGTGGATCATCTCCACCGGCTGGAATTCGGCCCTCAGTTCTTGACCGAGTCTGGCCGCTTCCTCGGGCGCGGCGACGTGGAGCACGGCCATGTGTACCTGGTCCTCGTCTGCTATCTGCTCTTTGAGGACGCTGCGCAGCCGGTCGAGGGCCTTGCGGCGCGAGCGGATCTTGGCCACGGGCTGGACGATGCCGTCCGAGATGGTCAGCAGCGGCTTCAAATTGAGAGCGGAGCCAAACAGCCTGGCCGCAGCGCCGATGCGCCCGCCCCGGTGGAGGTATTCCAGGGTGTCCACCACAAAGTAGACGTACGTCCTGCCGACCAGGTCCCGGGCGGTGTCGGCCACGGCTTGCAGGTCCTTTCCGGCGGCGGCTGCCCTGGCCGTGGCCAGGACCATGAACCCGAGCTGCATCGAGGCGGCCCGCGAGTCGACGATCTCGATGGGAACGTCAGGCAGGTTCTGCTTGGCCATCTGGGCCGAGTTGATGGTTCCGCTCAGCTCGTCGGAGACCAGCACGGCCACGATGCCATCGGCCGTCTGGGAGAGCTCGGCAAACAGTTCCTGGAAGCTGAGGACGCTGGGCTGGGAGCTGGCCGGGAAATCGGGCGACGTCTGGAGCAGCTCGTAGAAGGTCTGCGAGTCGATGTCCACCTTGTCCCGCCAGGTTTTTTCGCCCATGATCAAGATCTGGGGCACGACGTGGATGTCGTACTGCTCCACCAACTCTGGCGGCAGGTCCGACGTGCTGTCGGTCACGACGGCGATTCGTTGATCTCGTTTGCGATCCATGCTCTCTCCCTTGGTTCAGTTTGCAGGCTGTTGATGCTCGCCATTATAGCACAAGGTGGCAGCACTGTACAAACGCTTGAGCCCTGGCTCTGGCCAGTTTTCGACTTTGCGGCATTGGCAAAAAAGGAAAGCGCCCCGCCAAGCGGGGCGCTGCACCTTGCTTTCCGAACCGAAATCTACAATACCCAGAGCTCGGCCACGTCGTCGAGCTCGACCAGCTTTTCTCCGCGATTCGGCCGGTTTTCGACCGGCACGTCCCCGGCCGGAATGCGCTGGCGCTTGCCGTCGGCAGCGATCAGGTCCACGTCGCCGTCCATCGGCCCCGCGTTGGCCGCGATGACCGGGCCGGTGGCCTTGGTCTGGTTGAGGAGCAAGATGCCCTGGCCGCCCCGGCCCTGCACCGAGAACTCGTCCAGCGGCACGCGCTTGACCCAGCCCTTCTGGCTGACCACGGCCACACCCATCTTGGCCTGGGGGTCCGGGATCACGGCCCCGGCCAGCATCTGATCGCCCTTGCGTAGCTTGATGCCGGTTACGCCCCGGGCCGTGGGCGTCGCCTGGGGATTGACGTCGCCGGCGCGGAAGCGGATGGCCCGCGAGCTGGTGAAGAACATGACGTGGGCCTCGTCGTCGCCGATCCCGGCCAAGAGGACCCGGTCGTCGGCGCTCGACAGGCCGATGGCTGTGGCCCACGACGCCTCGGCCGTGGATTTGACGTCCTCGACGGTGGCGCGTTTGACCTGGCCCTCCCGGGTGCCCATGATCAGCGTTTTCTTGTCCGACAGGATGCCCAGGCCGACGACCTCTTCATCTTTGGCCAGCCTCAGTTTCTGGAAGCTGGCCGAGCGGGGCAAGCGGCCCACGGTGCCCCACCAGGCCCGCCCCGCGCTGGAGACGAGCACCACGTTGTCGTCAGGCTCGGTGCGCAGATGCAGGCGGTGGGCCTCGACGGCGCGGCTCGTCGCCCCGGCCTTGACCCGGTAGCCAAAGCCCTTCGAATCGTTGCGCTGCACGCCCTGGGTGGTGACGACCAGCACCTGCGGGCCGTCGGGCCGGGCCAGCTCGGACTCGGTGACGATGGTATCGCCCGGCTTTTCGTCGGTCAGGATGATCGTCTTGCGCGGCGTGGCAAATTTCTCCTTGATGGCCCTGGTCTCTTGGACGACGACGGCCAGGCGCCGCTTCTCCGAGCGGAGCAGGCCCTTGAGGTACTTGATCCGGTCCCGCAGCTCCTTCTCTTCGTCGGCCAGGTTGCGGCGCTCCAGGCCGGCCAGGCGGCGCAACTGCATCGATAGGATGGCCTGGGCCTGGAGGCGCGTGAATTTAAACTTGCGGACGAGGTTGTTCTCGGCCGTCTCGGTGGTGCGGCTGCGGCGGATGGTATCGATGACCTCGTCGATCATGTCCAGCGCCTTGAGCAATCCCTCGACGATGTGCAGCCGCGCCTGCTTTTTCTCCAGCTCGTAGCGGCTGCGGCGGACGATGACGTTGAGGCGGTGGTCGACGAAATAGAGCAGCATGTCCTTGAGGGACAGGCGCTGAGGTCGGACGATGACGTCGCCGTTGATCTTCTCCTCGACCAGGGCCAGGGCGTTGACGCCGAACGTCTCGCGCAACTGGCTGCGGGTCAGCGCGTCGTCCAGCACCTCGCGGGGGTCGGCCATGCGGCTGACCTCGATGACGGCCCGCATGCCCTCGTGGTCCGACTCGTCGCGCAGGTCGGTCACGCCGCCGATGCGGCCCTCGCGCACCTCGCGGGCGATGCGTTCCAGCACGGTGGACTTTTGCACCGCGTAGGGCAACTCGGTGACGACGATGTTGGTCTTGCCCCCGCCAATGTCCTCCATATCCACCCGGGCCTGGGTCACGATCCGTCCCCGGCCGCTCTCGTAGGCGTTGCGGATGGTGTCCAGCCGCTCGTCGCCCGAGCGGTCGTCGCGGTAGCGATAGATGACGCCGCCGGTGGGAAAGTCGGGGCCGGGGATGATGGCCATCAGGTCGTCGACGGTGATGCCATCGCGCTTTTTCCAATTCTCGGCGACGTAGACGATGGCGTCGCACACCTCGCCCAGGTTGTGGGGCGGCAGGTTGGTGGCCATGCCCACGGCGATGCCGGTGGCGCCGTTGACCAGCAGGTTGGGCAGCGCCGCCGGCAGGATGACGGGCTCTTGCAGGCTGCCGTCGAAATTGTCCACGAAATCGACAGTGTCCATGTCGATGTCCCGGAGCACGTGCTGCGAGATCTCGGCCAGGCGGGCCTCGGTGTAGCGCATGGCCGCCGGACTGTCGCCGTCGATGCTGCCAAAGTTGCCCTGGCCATCGACCAGGGGCTGGCGCATGGAGAAATCCTGGGCCATGCGGACCATGGCCATGTACACCGACTGGTCGCCGTGGGGGTGATACTTGCCCATGCAGTTGTGAGCGATCATGCCCTGGGCGACGAATTCGTGATCGACGTCCACCTGCACGTCGTAGGTCTTCTGCGCCGGTGCCGGCTCCACAGAGGCGACCGGGACAAAGGCGAGTCCATTGGTGATGATCTCGTCCATAAAGTCGGCGCGTTGGGAGCCAAGCCGGCGCAGCTTGGGCAGCAGCCCCAGCTCGGTGAGTTGAGAGCGGTAGAGGCGCATTTTGTGCAGGTCGTGGGCGTAGCGGATCTTGATCCCGCCGGGGTACTTGATCTCCATGCGGAATTTCTGTCCCTCAGTGTCCTGGTACCAGCCGCTGCCTAGGTGGCGGTCACTCAACTCGGCAAAGACGGGCTCGGCCAGGTAGGGGATTCTCTCCAGTTGTGACCTCTTGGTCCGGCTTCCTAGAATTCGGTTCAGCCGCTGCGCCTTCTTGGCGCAGGCCAGGCTCGCCCGTTGGGCAAAGTGCTGGGCAAAGCATCCGCGCACCTCGACGGTGTGCACCGGATGGTTGGACTCGACGAGGCGGCCGTTCCAGCAGTGCTTTTTTGGCGGCTCGATGCCCCGGTAGTTCATGATACCCAACGACTGCAGGAGAGTCGCCAACTGGTCGACGAGGGTTGGCGAGATCGAAGCGTAGTGGACCGTGTTGCGGTTTTTGTGAACGCTGCCGTCGCCGTCGTACAGACCGCTGAGAAGCGCCCAGGCGACGCTTCGGGGCGAGTGCAGGATCTGCCCCGGGATTTGTTTCGTCGCCGCCTCGCAATCCACCAGCCCCAGTTGTTCGGCCAGCGCCGCGCACAGGTCCCGGCTGTTGATGCGGACCTGGTAGCCGGTACGGGCCGGAGAGCCGCCGTTGCCCCCTGGATGGGCCGGTGCTTTTTCCTCGACGGTTGCTTGATAGGCGAGTTCTGTCTCCAGGATGCCGGTGATTCGTTCGATGATGGGAACGCTGGTCGAGAAAAAGTTCAGGCGGTTGGACTCTTTTTCGATCCAGCCGTCGGAGAGGAACAGCCCCAGCAGATAGGCCAGGTTCTCGTTCAGCACAATCGGGCCATCTGGGCCGGCGATAGTCTGGTACGTTTGGTGCTCGGGGTACTGGCAGGAAATGACCAGATAGTCGTCGGACGTCAGATCCCGCGCCTCTTTCCAGATGTAGGTGAGGTCGGGGGCCAAGACCTTGAATTGCTGCGAGGGCGTCACGACGTTGGCCGCGCCGGTTGCCAACGTCACGCGCAGAAGCTGGCGTTCGGGCATTTCGTACAGTTCGGTGACCGGCCGCCAGCCCGATTGGGTTCGCACCCGGTCGCCGGCTTCCACGTTCTCGATGGGCTTGAGCCCCTGCTCTGTGGTGACCAGCGTGCCAGCCACGAAACATTCACCCACGACGCGGGCCGACTTTTTGTGCGGCCGGTCGTGGCGCAGGCCCATGTCGTGCATCGAATACAGGATGCGCCGCTGCACCGGCTTGAGGCCGTCCTCGACGCGGGGTAGCGCCCGGTCGGTGATGGTCTCGACGGCGTAGTCAAAATAGGCCTGCTCCAGGTCGGTGGTCAGGGCGATGGTTTCGAGCGGGATCGTATCGGTTAGCATGTTTCACCTTGAAGCGTTGTTACTTTCATCAATCTTGCTCCTGTTGTGCGTTCAGTCAGGCCAGGTCAAACATCTCGGCCACCACCCGATCCATCTCGCCGGCTTCAGCCTCTGTGGGCGCTCCGCCCCTTTGGCTGATCTGTTGGGCCAGGTGGGCTAGCTGCCGGTGTCGGGGATTGGAAGGTGTGAAAGGTGGGATGTTCAAATATTCGACGACGCTGGTCCCCAGGCTCAACTGCGCGGCGTAGGCCGAGATGGCGCCCGAGACTACGGTTGAATTCAGGAACGCCGTCAAGTAGGCAGCTTCGTCTTTGGTATCAAGGGGCACAAAATATACCTTGTGATCGGGAATGACGAGCCTGTCACCCAGGAGTGGATCGGAGAACGTGCCCGTGTAGGCGGCGGAGAACGTCTTGCCAGACATCTCTTTCCAGACCACCTTGAAGGGGCTGAAGGTGTAAGGCCCGGTCGTCCACAGAGACCAATATGGTTTGCCTTTTTGGTAGCGCTTGTAGCTGGACCGTCGTCGTAGCTCGTCCTCGAATTGGCGCAGAAAAGCATGGGCGTGTCGGGCGGTTTCCGGGAGTTGAGGATCGCCGTGCATTTCTCTTTGGGGGAGAAGAACGCGGAATTCGGGATCGGGAACGGCCGTGAATGCGCCGACGCCGCGTCCGCGCAGCAATGGGAAAACGTGCTCTGTTTCGACGTAGGCCGTAACCTGAGGAATCCCCGGGCTGCGGCCTATGCTCGGATTGTTCTGGATCTTGCAGAGCTGACCGTCGGGGGACACTTCAAGAACTCGGACGAAAAAGATGCCGTTGCGGTCTGTGGTGACGCCTTTGCGGGCTCGGTAGTGCGGCTCTTCCGGGCCAAAGAGCTTCTGCCAGATGTCGTGCTCCCGTCTTGTACCCTTGAGCCAGGGGCCAGCCTCCGTTCCAGGGATCGGCGCGGCCAAAAGTTCTAGACAATCGGCGCTGCTACGGAAATCCTCTCCGCTCGCAAAGGTGCGTGCTGGACCGGCGTCAACCGTGGCCGGTGTCCATACTCGATAGGGCACCGGGTAGTCGGTCACTCCGTCTCGCTCTAGCAGGAGCAACGTGGGAAAGTTGCTGATGCCCTCGAACGGGGCCACAGCATCGAAATCCTCCACGGCGATGACGCGCGCTCGCAGACAGCGGTGTTGGAGGTGAAACTGGCGGAATCCCTGGCTGGATTCGTTGGCGAAAACCGTACCGGTGATGAAAAACGCCATCTTGCCCTGGGGTGCCAACCACTTGTTGAGGGCTTCGTAGGTAATGACGGTCGAGATGTCCGATTCGATACCGCCAACCCAACGGTCTTGGCTGAACACGCCGAGTTGCAGACACCTGTCTTTGATAAACTCGGCGTATTCGGGTGGCAGGTGGCTCCATTTCACCCAGGGCGGATTGCCGGCGATGAATCGCACGGGCGGTATCACCGCTGCCGCAAAGCGGTCGGCCAGAATCGCCGCCCAAATGCTGTCCCAACCCACACGGTAGAGGTCCACGAGGATTGTGACGGTTCCTAGCAGGGCCTCGTGCTCCTGGGGCGATAGGTCCAGATCGAATTCGGTGCGAATGATGCGGACCACGTCCTCTGGCGCATAGTCTGCCTCGACGAGTGCTCGGATTCTGAGCATAACGTCATAAAACTGTTCGTTCTTGACCAACGTGGTCGGAATGGCAAACGATTTCGGGCCTTCTTCGGTCAGCAGCGTGTGTCGGTAGACAGATCCGTCGGCGGAGGCCGTGTTGATGGCATCTGCCAGAAAAATCGGAAGGCGAACCGGGTTCCTGGGATCCAGGTAGGGAGAAAGAAACACTACGAGCGATGCGCGAGCTGCCAGCACGGCAAGGGGATTCAGGTCGATACCGAACAACCCAGAAAGCAATTCGCCGGCATCTTGGAAGCCGTCTCCATCAGCCGTTAGTCTGCGACGCACAGCTTCCAGGATAAAGGTCCCCGAGCCGCAGGTTGGATCGAGTAGCTCGTCTTCTTGGGCCCAGCCGATCCGGTCCAAGGCGTGCGCCGCGAGCCAATCAGGGGTGTAGTATTCTCCCAAGGCGTGCCGCAGCGCCTTGGGCACGAAGGTCTGGTACATCCCTTTGAACATGTCTCTCGTCGTATCGGGGTCCTTGCGCGTTACATCGAAACTGACGTTGCTCAGACGGGCGATGAGGGTGCCGATGATCGGCTCAAAAGTGGGCCAGTGTGAGTCATCCCGATACCACGAAAAAAAGTCGCCGATGAGCATGTTCGAGATGCCCGCATCGACGAAAAGCCGCCCCAATTCAAGCGTCTGGATTTTGGCTGCTACGGTGCTGGCCGGGCTGGTCAAATCCTGGGATGCGTGGGGAAGCGACATCGCTGCGACCAGCTTGGCTACCAATGCAATGTAGGTGTTCAGGGCAAAGAGATAGGCTGCGGGGTTCTCGTCATAAGGCTGGCCATGTTGTTCCCCCTGGCGTGCCAACAATGCTTTCAAGTGCTCGGACTGGACACCTACCACCTGGCCAAATAGTCTCTGCCACTCGGCGAACAGCAATTTGGTCTTGCTCGTTTGTCCAGACGCGAGATTCTGGGTTGCGTGCACTGCTTGGAAAAACCGGGGGATGAGTTGGGTCCCAATCACCGATTCTGGGCCGACCAGTTGGGACAACAATTGGGGGTGGACCAGGGGGATACCGTCTTCCTCAAGATACAGAAGCAATCGTTGCGCGGCTTTGGCCTTGAAGGGGGACAGGGGCTCCCATCGAGGAGCATCGTCCTCGAAACGCCCAAAGCTGACGTGATTGCCGTCCCAGGCTACGAGCACGTACTCGGAAAGGGCACGGCCTTCTTCCTGGTGCATCAGTCGCGCATAGTCGCCGGCCTGTCCCTGTGCTTCGGCCAGCTTTGCTCCTTCGCGGCCGCCAAAATTGCCTGGGAATTCGTATTCGATGATCACCGCCCCATGTGCAACGTCGGCGAACCGCACGCGGTCCCCATCTGCCAGGGCGCGCTCCAACTGGAAAGGCGTCCAGGCGATCCCCAGTGTCCGGCAGTGCCGTTCCAGGATTCCTTCCACCTGGTGCCGCAGGGTAGCCTCGTTCGATGAGCCGAAAGTGGCGATAGTCACCTCAGACGCCACCTCGCACGCGTGATCGAGCAAGTTTGTCACGGTGACTATCCTTCCTCGTCCTCGTCGTCTTTGTCGCCGTTGGCGGCGTGTTCCTCCTGGCGCCAGCGCTCCAGCAGCCAGGCGCGGCGGTTGCGCGCCGAGCGGCCCATCAACGTGCTGACGAGTTGGTTGGCGTGGTGCACGTCCTCGACGGTGACGCGGCGCAGGCTTTCGTTCCAGGGGCCATAGTCGCCGACGCTGAACACCGTCTCGCGCAACTGCTCGGGGTTCATCTCGCCCAGCCCCTTGTAGCGCTGGATGGAGGTCCCGTTGCGCCCCCACTCTTCCAGGATGACGTCCCGCTCGCGGTCCGAGTAGGCGTAGCGGGCCTGGCGCCCCTTGCGCAGCAGGTAGAGGGGTGCCACGGCCACGTATAGCTTGCCCGTCTCGACCATGGGCCGCATGTAGCGCCAAAATAGCGTGTAGAGCAGGGTGCGGATGTGGTCGCCGTCCACGTCGGCGTCGACCAGGATGGCCACGCCGCCGTAGCGCATATCGTCGGCGCGGAAATCGCGCCCGATGCCGCCACCGATGGCGGCGATGATGGCCTTGATCTCGTTGTTGTTCAGCAGACGGGTCACCTTTTTGCCCTCGACGTTCAGCGGCTTGCCGCGCAGGGGCAGGATGGCGTGAAAGCGCCGGTCGCGGGCCATCTTGCACGAGCCGCCGGCGCTGTCGCCCTCGACGATGTAGAGCACGGTCTGGTCGATGGTCGTGCCCTTGCTCACGTCGGCCAGCTTGCCCGGCAGGCCCGAATCGGCGGCGTCGAGCACGCTGCGGCGGATGACGAGCGAGCGGGCCTTGCTGGCTGCCACCCGGGCCTGGGCCGCCGCCTGGGCCTGTTTGACGATGGTCCGCCCCAGCGAGACGTTCTTGCGCAGTTGCTCCAGCAGGCCCTCATAGACGATGCTGTAGACGATGCCCTGCACGTGGTCGCTGGCGAGCTGGGTCTTGGTCTGGCTGGTAAAATGGGGGTCGTGCATCGAGATTTTCAGCACGGCCGTCAGCCCGGCCAGCGTGTCGCTGCCCCGGATGCTGGCGTCGCCCTTGCCCTTGGACAGCTTTTTCTCCGAGGCGAACTGGTTGATGGCCTTGGTGATGGCGCTCTTGAAGCCGGCCACGTGTTTGCCGCCGTCGGGCGTGGGGATGGTATTGACGAAACTGACGATCTCGCTGTCGTCTACGCTGGTGTGCCACTGGAAGACGACGTCCACGGCCACGCCGTTCTGGCTGCCCTCGACCTCCAGGGGCCGGCGGTGGAGGGCCTTGCGGCTGTCGTTGAGCCAGTTGACGTACTCGACCAGGCCGCCGTCGTAGCGAAAGGTCTTTTCCCGCTTCTTCTTTTTGCGGGCGTCGATCAGCTCTACGGTGACGCCGGGCAGGAGGAAGGCGGTGACTTGCAGGCGGCGCGTCAGGGCGTCGAAATCAAAGTCGGTGATGTCCATGAAGCGGCCGCTGGGCTTGAACTTGATCTCGGTGCCGGTGCCCAGCTTTTTGTCGGCGTGAGCCTTGATCGCTTTTTGCTCGTCCTTGGCGCCCACCTCGGCGATGACGTCGCCCTGGGCCGGGTCGAGGATCTGGACCGAGTGGGCGGGCAGGCCGTCCTCGTGGCGCTGGAAATAGACCACGCCGTTCCGCTTGACGCGCACCTCCAGCCACTCCGACAGGGCGTTGGTGGCCTTGATGCCCACGCCATGCAAGCCGCCGCTGGTCGAGTAGCTGCCCTCCTTAAATTTGCCACCGGCGTGCAGCTCGGTAAAGACCAGCTCCAGGGTCGGCTTGCCCTTCTCGGCGTGCATGCCGGTGGGGATGCCACGCCCGTCGTCTGTCACCGTCATCGAGCCGTCGGGGTGCAACTCGACGCCGATCCGTTGGCAGGCGCCGGCCAACGCCTCGTCTACAGCGTTGTCGATCAGCTCGTAGGCCAGGTGGTGCAGGGCGTCGAGCCCCGTGCCGCCGACGTACATGCCGGGCCGGCGCTGGATATTCTCCGGGTAATCGAGGACTTGGATGTCCTCGGTATCATAATGAGTTGTAGGCATGGTCGTGTCTCCTGAGCGCTGCTCTGCTCACCATGATAGCACAGATGTTCTGAACTGTCAAGCCGCCTGAAAATCCGGCTTTGGTGGGGATGGAGGAGTTGCACAAGCGCCGCTCGGATGGAGTGAGCCGAAGTAGAGCGGCCCGCCTGCGCGGCCGGTCGCTTCAGGGCGCCATCCCAGCGACGTCTGTTTTGCACTATCGAGATCAGAGAGCTAGCCCTCGATTACCTCTACGTTCAAAGCCTCCGGCCCCTTGATGGGATAGTGCAAATGGAATCGAACCGGTTGTCCTCCCTTGAGCGGTCCATTCCCGCCCAGGATTTGATGCTGATGGACGAAAACCTCCTCGCCGTTGTCGGCGATGATGAAACCATAATTCTTGCGCGAACTGAACCATTTGACTTCGCCCTGCTCTTTGGGCATAGGCCCCCCGGCCAAGAAGCAGGTGGGACACAACACAGGTACCACAACCTTGGCACCCCTTCTCGCCAAAAGGTCGAGGTAGGTGGGAGTGAGCACAAAGCCAGAACCACATCGCTGACAGGTAACCGTCTGAAACTCGCTAGACATTTCTCATCCTTCCATATCTGCGTCTACCATTGTCAATGAGCAAACCCTTGCAACGATCCACCGCGATACAGGCAGGCTCCTCTTTGGGTGCAGAGACTGTAGCCGTGAACCGGTTACCCTTATTTTACCTTCTGACGGGCGAGAAGTCAAGCGGATGCAGAAAAAGTGGGACATTACGGCTTTCGGTTTGTCTGTCGGAGCAAGTTGTGGTAGGATGGCAATCAATCACTGCCATTCCAAGGGAGGGGACGGTCGAGCAAGGAAAGCCCTGCTGGGAGTTCCCGGAGCGAAATCGAGATGCAGAACCTGGCGCACCAACTCGAACAGAAAACGGCCCAACTGGCCGCCCTGCGCGAGATCGGGCGAGCCATCAATGCTGCCTGGGAGCTGGAGGCGACCCTCGACCTGATCACGCGCCGCTCGGCCGAGGTCATGGGCATGGACTCCTGCTCGATCTATTTGCTGGAGGGAGACGGCCAGAGCCTGGTGCTCAAGGCGACCACCGGCCTGGCCGCGGAGGCCATCGGCCGGGCGCGCCTGGGGCTGGGGGAGGGGCTGACGGGTTGGGCCGCCGAGCACGGTGAGCCGGTGGCCATCTCGGACGCCGGCCGGGATCCCCGTTTCAAGTATCTGCCCGAGACCGAAGAGACCCGCTTTCAGTCGCTGTCGGCCGTGCCCCTGGTCAACCAGGGGCGCATCATCGGGGCCATGAACGTCCAGACGCGGACCTCGCACGAGTTTTCGGCCGACGAGGTGGAGCTGTTGGGCCTCATCGGGGACCTGGCCGCCGGGGCGCTGGAAAAGGCCCTGCTCTACGACCAGATGCAGCGCCAGATCGCCGAGCTCTCGGCCCTGGCCGAGGTCAGCGAGACGGTGACCTCGCCCCGCTACCTGGACGAGATGCTGGAGGTCGTCGTCGAGATGGCGGCCCGCGTCATGAAGGCCCGGCTCTGCTCGCTCATGCTCCTCGACGAGGCGACGGGCGAGCTGGTGCTGCGGGCAACGCAGCATCTCAGCCCCGCCTACCGCGACAAGCCCCCGCTCCACGTTGGCCAGGGCATCGTCGGCCGCGTGGCCCAGAGCGGCCGGCCGGCCACGGTGCTCGACGTGACCACCAAGCCCGGCTACCGCTACGCCGACGTCGCCTCCCAGGAGGGGCTCTGCTCGCTGCTCTGCGTGCCCCTCACCGTCCGCGAGCGGGTCATCGGCGTGTTCAACTGCTACACGGCCGAGCCCCATCGTTTCACCGGCGACGAGGTATCCCTCTTTTCCACATTGGCCAACCAGACGGCGCTGGCCATTGAAAATGCCCGCCTGGTGAGCAACGCCGCCGTCGTCCGCGAGATGCACCACCGTATCAAGAACAACTTGCAGAACGTGGCCATGCTGCTCCGCCTGCAACTGAGCGGCGAGCGCGAGATCCCGGCCCGCGAGGTGCTGCACGACAGCGTCAACCGCATCCTGAGCATCGCCGCCGTGCACGAGGTACTCTCCCAGCGGGGCTTTCGCCTGGTGGACGTTAAGGACGTGCTGACCCGAGTGAGCCGGGCCGTGGGCCACAACATGCGCCGGCCCGACCTGGGGATGGAGGTCACCGTAGAAGGGGACGAAGTGGCCCTGCCCTCGCAAGCTGCCACCTCGCTGGCCCTGGCCGTGAACGAGTTGGTGCAGAACGCCCTGGAGCACGCCTTTGTGGGGCGGGAACAGGGCCAGGTCGTGGTCTCGCTGCGCCAGACGGCCCGGTCTCTGGTCGTCGAGGTGCGGGACGACGGCGTGGGCCTGGCCGAGACCTCCCGCCGCCAACTGGGCCTGGAACTGGTCGAAACGCTGGTCTGCGAGGACCTGCAGGGCACGTGGTCGCTGGCGGGCAACGGCGGCACCACCGCCCGCCTCACCATTCCGTTGTAAGGCAAACTGCCAATTATCATCCTGAGCAAGTTGAAGGGTTGCCCAACCAGGAGGAACTGTGCGCATTCTCATCGCCGACGACGAAGCCCTGACCCGCCTGGGCCTGCGGACCATGCTCCGCGACGCCGGCTACGACGTGGTGGCCGCCGCTCCCGATGGCGTGATGGCCCTGCGCCTGGCCTGCGAGATCCGGCCTGACCTGGCTTTGCTCGACATAAAAATGCCCGATATGGATGGCCTGGCCGTGGCCCAGGCCATCGCCGAGCGGTGCCCGCTGCCGGTCGTCATGCTCACCGCCTACAGCGAGCGCGAGCTGGTGCAGCGCGCCGCCGCCACCGAGACCGTCCAGGCCTACCTGGTCAAGCCGGTGCGTGAAGCCGACCTGGCCCCGACCCTCGAACTGGCCGCCGCCCGCTTTGCCGAGTGGTTGGCCCTGCGGCGAGAGGCCGCCAACCGGGAGGAGGCCCTGGCGACGCGCCAGGTCGTGGGCCGGGCCAAGGCGCTTCTCATGGAGCGCGACGGCTTCACCGAGCGCGAAGCCTTTTTGGAGATCCAGCACCGCGCCCGCCGGCGGCGCCTGCCCATGCGCCAGGTTGCTGAGGAGATCCTCCAGCGGGCTTGACCCCATTTGACATTTCGGCCGATCCATGATATAAACTGAGCCAGACAATCGAACATTCGGGCCGCGAAGCCCTTGGACAGGAACCGATCCGGTTCTGTGCCAGGGGCTTTTTTCGTATTGCGTATTTCGTATTCCGTAGTGCCCAGGCGTACACGCAATACGCATCACGCAACACGTCACAGGAGTCAAGAGATGAGCAGTCGCTATCACATACACACCCGGCCGGCACCCGCCGCGTTCCCCTACCCGGCCAAGTTCCGCCTGGCCGAGGGGGACGATTACGTGAAATACGGCCACGCGCCCTTTGAGCAAGGGCGGCGCGGCGGCGACCCCCACTGGACGCCGGAGGTCATCACCCAGACCTGGTACCAGGCCGAGACAGGCCGCATTCCCATCTCGGGCGCGGGCTATGGCGGGGCCTTTGCCGGGCCGGGGTTCGACGCCATCTGGCTCGACATGTCCGAGATCGTGCGGCCGACGCGCGACGGCATCCACGGCCGCGAGACCATCTCCACGAGCGTCGTCCTGGGGCGGCGGCCGGCTGCGTTGCAATTCGACGCCAGGGGCCGCCTGCTGACCGAACTGGCGCCACGCCTCGAATTGCCCCTCCCGGTGCTGTTTGACCCGCTGCTGATGCCCCTGCCCGGCGACGGCGCGCTGCGGGCCATGGTCCGGGCGGCGGCGCAGTTGGGCACGCTGGCCCTGGTCCGCGCCGGGGACTGGACCGGGGCCCTGGCCGAGCACGCCGGGACCGTGGCCCCGCTGCTGGTCCCCGGCGACGATCCGGCCGCGCCCTGGGTGCGCGCCGCCCGCTTCGTCGAGGTTGAAATGGAGGACCCGCGCCGGCCGCGGGCCGCCCTGGACCTGGCCGACCGGCTGCGGGCCGGCCACCCGGACGCCGTGCTCGCCGTGCGGCTGCCCCTGGGGCCGGGCGCCGCCGAGCGGGCCGAGTGCCTGGCCGCGTCGGGGCTGGGTGTCATCCACCTGGTGGCCGACGAGGTGGGCTATGAGTTTGACGGTGCCGAGCCACGCTTCCTGGCCGACGCGCTGCGCGAGGTCCACGAGCGGCTGGTCGCGGCGAATCAACGCGATCAGGTGACGCTCGTCGCCAGCGGGGGCATCGCCGCCGCCGAGCACGTGCCCAAGGCCCTGGTCTGCGGCGCCGACGCCGTGGCCGTGGACCTGGTGTTGCAGGTGGCCCTGGGCTGCGCCCTGTGGGCCGACGTGCGCCGCCCCTGCCCCGTCGAGGACGTCGAGACCGACGCCGACTGGGGCACGCAGCGCCTCGTCAACCTGATGGCCGCCTGGCGCGACCAGTTGCTGGAGGTGCTGGGGGCGATGGGCATGCGCGAGGTGCGCCGCCTGCGGGGCGAGCTGGGCCGCACGATCTTTCAGGCCAAGGAGGAGGCGTCCTTCCAGGCGCTGTTCGGCCGCGTCAAAACCGATCTTGCCGCGACAAAGCCCCTGCAGCCCGGCGACGGCGAGTTGGAGGGCGACCTGCGCTGGCCGACGGCCCTCATCCTGGCCACCGCCGAGCAGGCCCGCACGGGCAGACCGCCCGAATTGGACCTCGAGTACCGCATCGGCCGCTCCGGCGGCGGCTTTGACCGCATCCGCTTCAAGTTCGAAAGGCACAAGGCGCAAGGCACAAGGCACAAAGCTCGTTCCCCGATACCCGATTCCCCGATACCCGACCTGGCCCTCGACCTCAACCGCCGCGACCCCACCCGCCCCCGCATCCAGATCCCCCACCCCTGGTACGGCGCCGGGATGTCCTTCGGCTCGGTCAGCCTGCAGACCATGGTCGCCCGGGCCTGGGCGGCGCGGGAGTGGGACTCGTTCACCTGCACCGGCGAGGGCGGCTACCCCGACGACCTGCTGCCCTACGCCGACCACATCATCACCCAGATCGCCACCGGGTTGTTCGGCGTGCGGGAGGATACGATCCAGCGGGCGCGCATCGTCGAGTTTAAATACGCCCAGGGGGCCAAGCCGGGGCTGGGCGGCCACCTGCTGGGCAGCAAGAATACGCCCGACGTAGCCGAGATGCGCGAGGCGGTGCAGGGCACCAGCCTCTTTTCGCCCTTTCCCTTCCACAGCGTCTACTCGGTGGAGGACCACAAAAAACACGTGGATTGGGTGAAAACGGTCAATCCCCGGGCGCTGATCTCGGTCAAGGTCTCGACGCCGACCGACGTGGACATGGTGGCCGTGGGCAGCTACTACGCCGGGGCGCACATTGTCCACCTGGACGGCGCCTACGGCGGCACCGGGGCCGCGCCCGAGATCGCCAAGAAAAACATCGCCATGCCGCTGGAATACGCCATCCCCAAGGTCCACCGCTTCCTGGAGGCCGAGGGCATCCGCGACGAGGTGGTGCTGGTGGCCTCGGGCGGGGTGCGCACGGCCTACGACGTGGCCAAGGCCATCGCCCTGGGCGCCGACGGCTGCGTCATCGGCACGGCCGACCTGGTCGCCCTGGGCTGCGTGCGCCTGGGCACCTGCGAGCGGGAGAAAGGCTGCCCCTTTGGCATCGCCACCACCGACCGCGAGCTGGCCCGCCAGATCGATCCCCTGGAGGCCGGCCAGCGCATCGCCAACCTCTACGCCTCGTGGCGAGTCCAACTGGCCGACATCCTGGCCCGGCTGGGGCTGGGCAGCGCCGGGGAATTGCGGGGGCGGACGGATCTGTTGGTCTATCTGGCGTGATTCGTGATGCGTGTTGCGTGACAGCCTCGGGGGAATCACGCATCACGCAACACGCAACACGTGAAGGAGCCACCCTATGAACACTATTGCAGAGCAAATCATCATCTCACGAAGAGATCTGGTCGCCGGCCTGCCGCTCCCGGCGCGCAAGGCGGCGGAGGAGGGGGGCTGCGGCGTCGTCGGACTGGCGGCGTCGATCCCGGTCGCCGGGCGGCACCTGGTCGCCCCGGCGCGCCAGATGCACAATCGGGGCAACGGCAAGGGCGGCGGCATCGCCGCGACGGGTCTGTCGCCGGCCCAGATGGGCGTCTCGGCCGAGACGCTGCGCGGGGCGACGCTGCTCCAGGTGGCCTACCTCGACCCCGGCGCCCGCGCTGAGGTGGAGCGCGAGGCCATCCTGCCCTACTACGACGTCGTCGAGGGCTACCCCATCCCCACCCTGGACGACCATCGCGCCGTGCCGGGCCTGGAGGTCCGCCCGCCCGACGTAGTCCGCTATTTCGTCCGCCCCCGGCCGAAGGTGCTGGCCCGCTTTGCCGCCCGCAACGGCCTGGATCGCCTGGACCCGCGCCAGGTCGCCGACGAGTTCGTTTATCGCAACACCTTCCGCCTCAACCAGCAGTTCTACGCCAGCCTGGGCGAGCAGCGGGCCTTTGTGTTGTCCCACGGGCGCGATTTGTTGGTCTTCAAGATCGTGGGCTATGCCGAGCAGGCGATGGCCTACTACTGCCTGGAGGACCTGGTCGCCCACGTCTGGATCGCCCACCAGCGCTACCCGACCAAGGGCCGCGTCTGGCACCCGGGCGGGGCGCATCCCTTCATCGGGCTGAACGAGGCGCTGGTCCACAACGGCGACTTTGCCAACTATCACGCCGTGGCGACCTACCTGCGCCAGCGCAACATCGCGCCGCTGTTCCTGACCGACACCGAGGTCAGCGTCCAACTCTTTGACCTGCTGGACCGCGTCTATGGCTATCCGCTGGAAGTGACCATCGAGGCCCTGGCGCCGACCACCGAGCGCGACTTTGACCTGCTGGCGCCCCACAAGCAGGGGCTCTACAAGGCGGTGCAGGCCACCCACCTGCACGCCTCGCCCGATGGGCCGTGGTTTTTCATCATCGCCCGCAGCCGGCCGGACGCGGCCCCTGTCCTGCAGAGTACCGCTGCCGTTCCGGTGAGCGGAGTCGAAGGGGAGTGGCAACTGCTGGGCATCACCGACACGTCGATGCTGCGCCCCCAGGTCTTTGCCCTGCACGAGGGCAAGGTCCAGGTGGGCCTGGTCGCCTCGGAGAAGCAGGCCATCGACGCCGCGCTGGCCAGCCTGGCCGCCGAGGACGAGCGCATCTGCCCCGTGGCCGACCGCTACTGGAACGCGCGGGGCGGCAGCCATACCGACGGCGGGGCGTTCGTGTTCACGGTGCGCGATTCGGGCGGCGGGCAGCGAGAGCTGGTGGTGACGGACAAGTTCGGGGCTCGGGTGACGACGCCCGCCGACCAGGTGCACAACAACCCCAGCACGGCGCTGTGGGTCGCGCCCGAGCTGACGTGGGCCGTAGGCGCGGCGGGTGAGTGGGTGGTCGCCGGGCCAGAGGGGATCGAGGGCGCCTGGCGGGGGCTGCTCCGCGAGCTGCCGGGCTGGGAGTACGGCGCGCTGGCCTGGTTCGGCGAGCGGATGGTTGAGCTGGCGGCATCGGGCGACGAGGCGTGGGACTTTGCCGTCGGCCTGCTCACCCGGCTGCGCGACCGGCGATACGACCCCGGGGCCAAGCGCCGGGCCTCGGTGCTGGCCCTGGCGGACCGGGCGCTGGCCAGGATTTTTGACGCAGTGCCGGCCCTGGATGCGCCCGGCGCGCATGCCCGCCGGCGCGTGGCGTGGGCGAGCCGCTCGGCGCTGCGCGGGCCGGCGGCCGGCGAGGAGGCGCTGGTGCTCGACGCCGCCGGCTTTCCGCCCGAGGGCGACGACGCGGCGGCGCGGCTCCTCGTGCGAGCGGCAGCGTTGGGCTGGCGGCGGTTCGTGGCCTACAACTGGCGCGGCGGGCGCTTTTGCGGCTGCGGGTTGGGACCGGGCAGCGAGGGCGTGCGCATCGACGTCTATGGCGCCAGCGGCGACTATCTCGGCTCCGGCTTGCAGGGCGCCGAGGTCCACGTCCACGACAGCGCCCAGGACCAGGTGGGCCAGATACTGAAAGCGGGCAAGCTGGTGATCCACGGCGACGTGGGCCAGACGTTCCTGTACGGCGCCAAGGGGGGCGAGGCCTACGTGCTGGGCAACGCCGCCGGGCGGCCGCTGATCAACGCCGCCGGCAGCCCGCGGGTGGTCATCAATGGCACCTGCCTCGATTACCTGGCCGAGTCGTTCATGGCCGGCGACCCGCTGCACGGGGGCGGGTTTGTGGTGCTCAACGGCGTCGAGTTCGACGCCCACGGGCAAATGATGCCCCAGCCGTCGCCCTATCCCGGCGGCAATCTCTTTTCGCTGGCGTCGGGCGGGGCGATCTACGTGCGGGACCCGGGGCGGCTGCTGAGCGACGAGCAACTCAACGGCGGTCGCTTCGTGCCCCTGACCGACGCCGACTGGGCGCTCGTCGAGCCCTACCTGCGGGAGAACGAGCGGCTGTTCGGCATCTCCGTCGAGGCGCTGCTGGCGGTCGATGGGGATCGCAGGCAGCCGGCCGAGGTCTATCGTAAGGTGACGCCGGTCAAGATAGCTGCTTTGACGTAAGGGGGAAGCTGGGGACTGTTTCTTTCATAATGAGCGGCGGGCGACCGCTGTGCGCCACTCGCAATGACAGGTTTCCTAGTTGCCCAAGTCGCCTAGCAGGTGCTCGCACCAGAGCAGCGCCAGGGCGCTCGGCCCGTCCGTGATCTCGCCCTCGCGGGCCATGCGCAGCGCCTCGCCGACGGACACGATCTCGACTTCGATCCGCTCGGTTGGCTCTCGCTGCGTCTCGCCCAACTGGACCCCTGTCGCGAGGTAGACGTAAGCCACTTCGTCAGAGATGCCGTTGGAGGTGTAAAAGCGGCCCACGTAGCGCAACCGGGCCGCCCGGCCGCCGATCTCTTCGGCCAGCTCGCGGCGGGCGACCTCTTCGGGCTTCAGGCCAGCCGAGAGGCCGCCGGCAGGCACCTCGTAGCACCAATCGGTCACCGGATGGCGGTAGTTGCGGATCAACACCACCCGGCCGTCGGTCGTGACCGGCACAACCCACACGGCGCCGGGATGCTCGACGACGGTGTAGGTGAATTCGTGGCCGTCCCGGGCGCGGAGCCGGTCCTGGCGTAGATTGTACCACGGGCTCTGCCACAGGTAGCGGCTGCCCAGCGTCTCCCAGATCACAAGCCTGTCAACTCAATACTTGCGCACGACCGAGCGGTAGGCCGCCGGCACGCGGCACTGGATGAGCTGCGACTCCTCCCGGGTCTCGCGCACGGCGTCGAGGTCCACGGTGGTCACGGCGTAGGCCTCGATCTCTTCGTCGATGGCGGCGTGGATCTCGCCGCGGGGGCCGACGACCATGCTGTCGCCAAAGAACTGGTAGCTGTACTCCTCGCCGATGCGGTTGCTGGCGACGATGTACGTCGCGTTTTCCAGGGCGCGAGCCTGGACGTAGGTCCGCCACTCCTGGACGTAGGTGGCCCGGTCGTGGGCCGGCGAGTGGCCCCAGTTGGCGCAGACGCACAAAATGTCCGCCCCGTCGAGGGCGAGGCTGCGCGTGGTCTCGGGGAAGGCCAGGTCCCAGCCGAGGATCACGCCGATCTGGCCAAAGGTGGTCTCCACGGGCCGGATGCGGTAGCCCGGCCGGAAAGCGAGTCGCTCCTCGCCTGGCAGGTGGAGCTTGCGATACTCGCCCAGTAGCTCGCCATCGGGGCCGACGACTATGGCGGCGTTGTAGATGACGCTCTCCACCTTTTCCTTGGTCACCAGGCCAAAGACGATGTGCGTGCTGTAATCGGCCGCCCGCTGGGCCAGGAGGTTGACCTGGTGGCCGGGCACCCGCTCGGCGACGTCGGTGAAGCGCAAGCCCAGTTCGTAGCCCGTCGTCGCCAGTTCGGGAAAGACGATGAGGTCGGTCTTTTGCTCGCTGCAGATCCGGTCCACGAACTTGCCCATGGCGATGAGGTTGTCCTCGACCTTGCCCAGTTGGGGATGCATCTGCACGACGGCAACGGTGATCTCTTGCATGTTTGGTCTCCTTATGAAACGATAAGTGATGATTCGGGGGTTTTGCCCGCATCATCACCTGCTTGTTGATCGCCGCCAGTATACCGCGAATGGCGGTTTTCGTCAACTGGCGGGGGCGGGCGAACAGAGGTTCTGGGGATTCCTCCCTCTCTCTGCGGGAGACCGGACGTAACTCAGCCCAGGCCCGGGGGTTTGTCGGCGACGACGAGAAAGACCGTGGTGTCGGCCACTTCGACTCGCTGCTGGCGGGTGGTCAGCCCGGCCGCGTTGAGCAAGGCGGCGAGGTCGGGGGCTGGGCCGCGCTGGCCGGTGACGCGATAGAGCCCTTCGAGGCCGCGCTCCAGGGGTTTGCGGCCCTGGAAGGAAGCCATCTCGACGACGACCAGCCGCCCCCCTGGCCTGAGCCCCCGGGCGGCCTGGCCCATCCAGGCGGTCTCGTAGACGAAGGAGGTGGGAAAGGTGGTGACGACGGCGTCGAGACTCGCTGGCGCCAGGGGCAGCGAGTCGGCGCGCCCCTGGCAGAGTTCGGCTTCGAGTCCCTGGGCGGCCAGCCGCCGGCGGGCCTGGCGCAGCATGGCCGGCGATGGATCGAGGCCGACGGCCCCGTATCCGGCCCGGGCCAGGTCGGCCAGCAGGTGGCCGGGCCCCGAGGCGATTTCCAGCACCCGGCCCGTGGGTGGCAAGAAACCCAGGGCGCTCTGCTGCCAGCGGCGCCAGCGGCCCAGCGAGGCGAGCCAACTGACGGCGTCGTAGGTCCAGGCCAGTTCGTTGTAGAGCAGCCGGAAGCCCAGGCCGACGAGCCGCCGCCACCAGCTTTTCATCGCAACGCGCCAAAGGTAATCAGCTCGATGCCCCGCTCCTCCACGCGCTCCCGGACTTTGGGATCGGTGAGCAATGCCAGCTCGATCTCGCGCTCGGCGCGGTAGGTGCTTTCGGCCAATGCCTCGTCGGCGTAGCCGGGGTGGCACATGAGCTCGGTGACACCCTCCGGCAACGTGTCGAGCAGGTGGAGCAAAAAAAACAGCGTCAGCGTCTCGCGGCCGAAAAACGTGGCGACAAAGTGATCGGGGTGGGCCAGGCGGCGGGCGCGGACGAGTTGGCTGTTGGTGGTGATCATGCCCCGCACCAGGTCCCTGGGGAACTCTTCCAGGAAGGAGAGGGTCTCGATGGCCTGGGCAAAATCCGTCTTTGGCGGGAAGGGGATGCGCAGCGGCAAGCCAAACTGGCCTGCCAGATCGGCATAGACCTGGAAGAAGGGCGGATAGAGGTGGACAAAGTGGTGGCAGTCGAGGTGGTCGGGCAGGCGGCCGGCCCAGGCGGCGAAGCGGCCGATCTGGGCGGTGAGCTCGGCCTGGAGGCTGTGCAGCGGCATCTCCTCGGCCTTGGCCCAGACCGTGTGCTGGTCGAAAAAGTGCCCGGCGTCGTCCACCAGGCCGGGTATCGTGTCGGGGGGCAGCACGGGCCGCCAGGCGGTGAAGGTCAGGTGCAGGCCGACGCCCAGCTCCGGCTCGGCGAGCGCTTCCTTTAGTTGCTCCTGCACGCCCAGCTGGTTGACCATCACCGTCGTGCTGGTGACGATGCCCCGGCGATGGGCCTCCAGGATGCCGCGTGAAACCCCCGGCGACCGTCCATAGTCGTCGGCGTTGACGATGAGGCGTCTGCTCATGGCCCTCTCCTCCTCGCGACGCGCACCTTTTTCGAGATGTGAGACGAGACCTCGTATTACAAAAGAGATTATACTCGAAGGCCCAGGAATCGACAAACCAACAAAGCGGTTCCCTCCGAACGAAAGCCTTGGGTATTCGAAGCAGAAGACAAAGGCCGGATGCCATCCCTACGCTCTGAGCGTGTGTTGACCCACCGGATCGATTTGCTTCGAAAGCCCGCCTTTCGGTGGGTTTGACATCTGTTCCGTCTTGGGCTAAAATGGCCGCTTGAACCGTATTTCGTATTGCGCACCGCGTAATCCAGAATCTACCTTTATGCCGCCCAATACGCAATGCGTTTTACGCATCACGTTTTACGCAATACGCATCCTGAGCCTGTCGAAGGACGCATCACGAACGGGGTAGAACAAATATGAAACGAATGACCGGAGCCCAAGTACGCCAGAGCTTCCTTGACTTTTTCGAAAGCAAGGACCACTTGATCGTGCCCAGCGCCCCTCTGATCCCGGTGGGCGATCCGACGCTGCTGCTGACCAACGCCGGCATGAACCAGTTCAAAAACTACTTTTTGGGCCTGGAGGAGCCGCCACACCCGCGAATCGCCGACGCCCAGAAGTGCATGCGCGTCTCCGGGCACCTGAACGACCTGGAAGAAGTGGGACCGTCGCCCTATCACCACACCTTTTTTGAGATGATGGGCAACTGGTCGTTCGGCGACTATTACAAAGAGGAGGTCATCGGCTGGGCCTGGGAATTGGTGACCGAATGGTGGGAGATGGAGCCCGAGCGCCTCTACGCCACGATTTTTGAGGACGACGAGGGCGACCTGCCCACCGACGAGGAAGCGCGCGGGTTCTGGCAGACCGAGACGGACATCGCCCACGACCACATCCTGGCCTTTGGCCGGGCGGACAACTTTTGGGCGATGGGGACGACCGGTCCCTGCGGCCCCTGCTCCGAGGTCCACTACGACCGGGGGCCGGAATACTGCGACAAGCAGGACGTGCCGGGCCACGTCTGCGCCGTCAACGGCGACTGCGCCCGCTACCTGGAGATCTGGAACCTGGTGTTCATCCAATACGACCGAGACGCCGCCGGCGAGTTGGAGGAGCTGCCGGCCAAGCACATCGATACCGGCCTGGGCCTCGACCGGGTGACCACCATCGCCCAGGGCGTCGTGGCGAACTATGAGACCGACCTCTTTATGCCCATCTTGCGCTGTGTCCAGGAGCTGCTGGGCCACAGCGACGAGGACCGGCAGGCCAACATCGTGTCCTATCGCGTCGTCGCCGATCATGGCCGGGCCATCACCTTCCTCGTGGGCGACGGCGTGATTCCGGGCAACGAGGGCCGCAACTATGTGCTGCGCATGATCCTGCGGCGAGCGGCCCGCTTTGGCCGCAAGCTGGGGTTCACCGGCCCCTTCCTGGGTGAGATTGCCCAGGTCGTCATCGACATGTTTGGCGATCACTACGAGGATTTGAGGCGCCGGCGGGAGTTCATCCTCAACGTCATCCGCCAGGAGGAGGAGCGCTTCCAGCGGACGCTGGACACAGGGCTGACCATCCTGGACGAGATCGTCGAGACGCTGGATAAAGAGGGCGAGACGGTCATTCCCGGCGACGATGCCTTCCGCCTCTACGATACCTTTGGCTTCCCCCTGGACCTCACCCGCGACGTGGCGGCCGAGCACGGCTTTGCCGTGGACGAGGCGGGATTCCAGGCAGCGCTGGAGGAGCAGCGGGCCCGCGCCCGGGCGGCCCAGCAGTTCGTCGTCGCCGAGGGCGAGGACCTGGAGCGTTACGCGCACCTCCTGGAGGACTTGAAAAACCAGGGCCGCCTCGGTCCCGACGGCGTCGAGCAACTGGCCCAGCAGATGGTCGAGTTGGAGACCACGGTGCTGGCGATTCTGAAGGACGGGGAGCGGATCAAGCGGGCACAGCCGGGCGACGAGGTCGAGGTCGTGGTGGCGGCGACGCCCTTTTACGTCGAGAGCGGCGGCCAGATCTCGGACACAGGCGTGCTGGCCCGCTACGAGGACGACGAGCTGGAGCCGCGTTGGGAGGTCGAGGTCCGCGACATGCGGGAGCCGGTGCCGGGCCTCGTCGTCCACGGGGGCCGGATTGAGGCGGGACGTCCGGCGGTGGACGACCCGGTTTGGGCCGTGGTGGACGCCGCCCGGCGGATGGACATCGCTCGCAATCACACGGCCACGCACCTGCTCCACAGCGAGCTGCGCTACATCCTGGGCGAGCACGTCCAGCAGGCGGGCTCGCTGGTGGCCCCCGACCGGCTGCGCTTCGACTTTACCCACGGCGCGATGCTGACCCAGGACGAACTGGACGCCGTCGAGCAATCGGTCAACGACGCCATCCTGGCCAACTACCCGCTGGAGGCGGAACAGACCAGCTATCAGGAGGCGCTCTCGCGGGGGGCGATGGCCCTCTTTGGCGAAAAGTACGGCGACGAGGTGCGCGTCATCAAGATCGGGATGGTCGAAGACCCCTTCAGCCAGGAGCTGTGTGGCGGCACCCACGTGCGCCAGACGGGCGAGATCGGCCTCTTTCGCATCGTGTCTGAGGGCAGCGTGGGGGCCGGCGTGCGGCGCATCGAGGCCGTGACCGGCCGGATGGCCCAGCAGTTGGTGCAGCAGCGGCTCGGCGTGCTCGACGCAGCGGCTACCCACCTGGGCGTCCAGCCCGAGACGGTGGACCGCGCCGTCCTGCGCCTCATGGGCGAGCTCCACGACCGCGACAAAGAGATTACGGAACTGCGCCGGGACCTGGCCCGCCTGGAGTTTGAGGGCTTGTTGCAGGAAGTGCAGGAGGTGGCGGGCGCCCAGGTGCTCGCCGCCTCGGTGCAGGCCGCCGACATGGACACGCTGCGCGAGATGAGCGACTGGTTCCGCAACAAGCTGGGCTCGGTCGCCGTCGTGCTGGGGGCCGTCATCAACGGCAAGCCCAATTTCGTGGCCGCCGTCACGCCCGACCTGGTAGAGCGGGGCTTGCGGGCCGGGGATCTGGTCAAAAAGGTGGCCCGCGCCGTCGGCGGCGGCGGCGGCGGACGGCCCACACTGGCCCAGGCCGGCGGCCGCGATCCGGATCGGCTGGACGAGGCGCTGGACCTGGTGCCGAGGATCGTGGGCGAGGCTTTGGCGGAGGAGTAGCGGCTTTGTGGCGTCGAAGGGGCAGTGAGCGGCGGCGGTCGGAAGGATCGCCGGCCTGCTTCACCGTCGTGGACCCCGGCAACGTGACCCTGCGTGTCCTGGTCGTAGAAGTCCGTCGGGGCCAGGCCACGGTCTGGGGCTGGCACCAGCGGCCCGGCGTTAGGAGCGCCGCGCACCTGACCGACGTCTTTGAGGACGCCCTTCGCCAGGCCGAGGAGATGGCCCAGGCGCGGGCCGGGCGCTGGTTGCTGCCCGACCAGATGCTGATGGGGCTGCCCGCGTCAAAGCTACGGGGCGGGGCCTGGCCGGTCAGCCAGCGGCGCTCGCGGCCCGAGCAGCCCATCGACGAGCGAGAACTGGAGGCGCTGCTCGGCCGGGCGCTGCGGTTGACGGTCAATCGGCTGCTGGGAGCCGACCTGAATGACGGTGGCAATGGCCCGCCCGGCTGGCTGCTGGTGGACGCGGCCCCGGTGGCTCTCACCGTGGACGAAAACGGCGTCACCGACCCCGTCGGCTTTCGCGGCCGGGAGATAGGGGGCACTGTCTTTGCCGCCCTGGCCGAGCCGGAGACCATCGAGACCTGGCGTTGCGTGGCCGAGGACCTCGAGTTCTCGGCGCTGACGCTGGCGGCCGCACCCCTGGCGCTGGCGGCTGGCTTTCCGAAGCCGCAGGGGCTGCTGATAGACGTGGGCGGCGCGACGACGGACCTGACCTGGTGCCGGAATGGGCATCCCGTGGCCCTGGCCTCGCTGCCGAGGGGCGGGATCGACCTGACCCGCGCCCTCTTGCGCAAGTGGCGGATCTCGCCCGACCGCGCGGAGCGGCTGAAAATCGCGTACGGTGCGGGCCGCTTGAGCGACGAGGCCAAGCCCGAGATCCTGGGCGTTCTGGCACCGGTTCTGGAGGATTGGTTGCAAGAAACCGAGACGGCCCTGGCTACGCTGAACGAGGATGAACCACTGCCGCAACAGCTCTACCTGTTGGGCGGCGGGAGTGTCCTGTCCGAAGTGACGGAAACAGCCCGGGCGCTGGCCTGGAGCCGCAAGCTGCGCTTTGAGCGCTATCCGCAAGTGGAACGCTTTGAGCCCACCGACGTGCCGGGCGTGGTCAATCGCACCGACGCGGGGCGAAGCGCCGGCGACGTGAGCGCCCTGGCGCTGGCGGCCTGGGCGGCTCGACAGAAAGAGCCGGCCGGGCGCTCGGCGCGGATCCTGGACGAAATCTGTGGATCGTAGACTTTGTGCAGGTTGAGGTGTCTGGCACCTGCATAAGGTCGAGTGGGGAATATGCAACAGATTATTTATCTCGAAGTCGAAGACGACCTGCCCGCCATCCGTGACCTCCTCGAAGGGGCGCAGGCCAAACGGGTGCTGCTGGTGGTGCCCAAGCGCTCGCAGACCTTTCACGAGCCGCTAAACCTGCGCGTCTTGCGGCGCTACGCGGCCAACCTGGCCCTCGACGTGGGGCTGGTGAGCCGCGATAGCAGGACCCGCCAGTTGGCCAAGGAGGAGGGCATCCCGGTCCTGCGCTCGGTGCGGCAGGGCCGGCGGCGGCGCTGGCGGCTGGGGGTGCCCCGCCGCTCGGCGGCGCAGCAAGCGGCCTCGGCCCGGGTGCAGGGCCTGCGCCATGGCCGGGGCGACGTGGGCTATGGCGACCGGCTCATCGTCTGGACCGGTCGCATTCTGGGCGTGCTGCTTTTTCTGGCCCTCTTTGCCCTGGTAGCGGGCATGGCCGCGTTGTTGGTGCCCCAGGCGACCGTGACCCTGGTGCCTTACCGCGAGGTGGTCGAGGTCGAGTTGCAGCTCAAGGCCGATCCCAACGAGGAGCGGGCCAGCCTGGAGGATCTGACCATCCCGGCCCACGTCGTCGAAACCGAGATCGAGCAGGTGGGCGAGATTGCCACCGAGGGCAAGCGGGACGCGCCCGATGCGCCGGCGACGGGCACCATCACGTTTATCAATCAGACGTCGAACCCCCACGAGATTCTGCCGGGCGCCATCGTCCGCACGACCACGGGGACGACCGTCCGCTTCAAGACGGTGACGACGGCGACGCTGGCGGCCAACATCGGGGCGACGGCCAAGGCCCAGATCGAGGCGCTCCAGCTGGGGCCGGTGGGCAACGTCGCGGCGGCGACCATCAACGAGGTCGAGACGGCCGGGCTGCGGGGCAAGGTCCGCGTCACCAACGAGCAGCCGACCCAGGGCGGCGGCGTCAAGCAGGTGGGCGTCGTCACCCGGGGGGATATGGATCGACTGAAGGCTCAGATGTTGCAGCAACTCCAGCAGCGGGCCTACGTCGAGTTGCAGGCCCAATTGAACGAGGGTGAACTCCTGCCACCTGAATCGATGTTTGTCGAGATCCTGGCCGAGGACTATGACCAGTTCCTCGACGCCGAAGCCGACGTCCTGCACCTCACTATGCGCATCTTTGCCAGCGGTACCGCCGTGGACCGGGCCAACGCCCAGTTGCTGGCCTACCGGGCCCTCAAAGAGCGCATTCCGGCGACCTACGAGCTGCAATCGGAAGAGATTACCTTCGAGCTGCGTGAGGACGTCGAGATGGAGGGCCGGAACGTCCTCTTGGCCGTGACGGCCTCGGCGCCGCTCGTCGTCGAGATCGACCGGGGCACCGTTCGCTCCATCGTGGCCGGGCTGACGCAGGAGGAGGCGGAGGCGGCGCTGGACAGCTTGCTCTCCCTCGACGCGCCGCCGGCCGTGGCCGTCGAGCCCGACTGGATCGAGCGCTGGGAGTGGCTGGATCGGGTGCCGTGGCTGCCGTTCCGAATCCAGGTCGTCGTGCTGGAATAGTTCTCCATGCAAACGAGGTCAAACGCCGAGGCGGACCTGCCGGGTCGGCTGCTGGCCCTGGACGTGGGCGATCGGCGGGTGGGCGTGGCCGTTTCGGACGCGACCGGCCTGATCGCCACGCCCCTGACCGTTTTGCGGCGCCGGTCCAGGGCCCAGGATTTTCGCCGGATCGCCAATCTGGCCCGCGAGCGGGGGGTGGAGGGCGTGGTGGTCGGCCACCCGCTGAACGCCGATGGCAGCGCCGGCCCCCAGGCCCAGCGCGTCGAGCGGTACGCCGAGGCCCTGGCCGAGGCGCTGCCGGCGGAGGGGCTGGGGTTGGCCGTGATCCTGTGGGACGAATACGGCTCGACACAGCGAGCCCAGGCGGCCATGATCGCCGCCGGGCGCAAAGCCCGGAAGCGCCGCGAGCGGATAGACGCCGTCGCGGCGGCAGTGATTTTGCAGGACTATTTGGATAAACAAAGGGGTGTGCAGGTTTCGTGGCAGATATAGAGATTCCTTTGAACACGTTGATGCTCGGGCTGCAGGTCCTGGCCGTGGCCTGGGTCGCGGCCCTGGTCGTGGTGGTCCTGGCCCAGATCCGGTGGCTCCGGCGTCTCATCCCCGACTGGCTGCGGGGTCTTTCCCGCGTGGCGCTGCTGGTCGGCACGGTGGGCGCGCTGACCCTGACGGTGCTCTTTGGGGCGCGGATGATGGTCAGCGCCATGGAAGCGCGCACGCAGACCGGGAGCGGTCCCGAACTGGACCTTTCCTTCGATTCGCCCAATTCCTTCTTCCTGAGCCTCTACCTTTCGATGCACCAGGCCGAGTTGAACCAGCCAGCGGGCGACGATCCGACCCTGCTCACCTTCGTGGTCGAGCCGGGCGAGACGGCGGCCCAGGTGGCGGCGCGCCTGGAGGAGCAGGGGCTGGTCGTCGACGGGGAGGTCTTTCGCCGCTTCATGACCTACCACGGCCTCGATGCCAGTTTGCAGGCCGGCACTTACACCCTGCGGGCCAACATGACCATGCACGAGATCGCCGAGGCGCTGCAACACGGCGGCGGCGACGGCGTGGTGGTCACCATTCCGGAGGGCTGGCGCGCCGAGCAGGTGGCCTGGCTGCTGGAGCAGCAGGACTTGATGCGCAGCGACGATTTCATGGCCCTGGTGCGCACGGGCCAATACGACCATCCCTGGCTGGCCCGCCGGCCGCCCGGTGCCCCGCTGGAAGGCTTTCTCTTTCCCGATACCTACGAACTTTCCCCCGAGATGGGGCCGGCCGAGGTGCTGGAGTTGATGCTGTCCACCTTTGACGCCCGGGTAGCTTCCGAGATCGAGGGGCGCCTGGCCGGCCGGACGATTTTCGACCTGGGCACGGGCAGCTACCGGCCCATGACGGCCTACGACGTCGTGACCCTGGCCTCCATCGTCGAGCGGGAGGCCGTCGTGGCCGAGGAGCGGCCCATCATCGCCAGCGTCTATTTTAACCGGCTCGACCCGGCCTACGTCGAAGAGACGGCGTTGCGCCTCAGCGCCGACCCCACCATCCAGTACGCCAAGGGCTACGATCCCGAGACCGATTCCTGGTGGAACCCGATGCTGCCCGGCGAGGGGCAGACGGTGGATTCGCCCTACAACACCTTCCAGGTGCAGGGCCTGCCGCCGACGCCTATTTGCAGCCCCGGCCTGGCCTCGATCCTGGCCGTGCTCAACCCGGCCGACACCGACTATCTCTACTTCCACGCCGTTGGCGACGGGTCTCACGTCTTTGCTTCGACCCTGGAAGAGCACTTGCAGAACCAGGAACAGTACACGCCGTAATGATGCAAGGCACAGGGCACAAGGCACAAGGAGCAAGGACTGTACGCCGTTACTTGCTGCTGGTCACTTGCTGCTTGCTGCTCGCTGCCTGCTCCTTCCCCGGCAGTGTCAAGCCGACGGTCAAGATCGGGCTGTCGGCCCCCTTCGAAGGGCTCTATCGCGACCTGGGCTACGAGGCGCTCCACGCCGTGCGCCTGGCCGTGCGCCAGCGGAACGAGGCCGGCGGCGTGGGCGACCGCTACTTTGTAGAGTTGGTGGCTCTGAACGACTTTAACGAGGCCGGGGAGGCGGCCTGGCAGGCCCGCGAGTTGGCCGTCGATCCCGGCGTGCTGGGGGCGCTGGGCGGCTGGTCGGCCGAGACGGCGCGGGCAGCCGCGCCTGAGCACCGGCGGCTGGGGTTGCCCTTTCTCGCGCCCGAGACCGATTGGTCGGCCGGCTATCACAGTGCCGCCCGGCCCGAGCCCGAGGAAGCGGCCCTGGACGAGGCGTTTGTGGCTGCTTATCAGCAGTTGTCGGGGGGCGCCCCGCCGGGGCCGGCCGCTGCCTGGGCCTACGCGGCGACGAATCGTCTGCTGGACGCCATTGAGGAGGCGAGCTCGGCCGGGCAGGACCCTTACCGCGCCGCCGTCGCCGCCGCGCTCGGTCTGACTTCCGAGGGGTAGGGGCCAGCGTGCGCGTTTTGATGCTCGCCTGGGAATATCCACCCCACGTGGTTGGCGGGCTGGGCCGGCACACGGCCGAGCTCCTGCCGCCCCTGGGCAACCTGCGCGACGTGGACCTCCACCTGGTGACGCCCAACTGGGCCGGCGGCGAGCCGTTGGGGCGGGTGGGCCGGGCGACCGTGCACCGCGTCGAGCCCCCTGCCGTGGAGGGCGACGTCTACACGGCGGCCTGGCAGACCAACCTGCGGCTGGAGGAATACGTCCGGCAGTTGTGGCAGCGGGATGGCCCCTTTGATCTGATCCACGCCCACGACTGGTTGGTGGCCTT
>CAYLZO010000021.1:0-35021 GCA_964387775.1 uncultured Anaerolineaceae bacterium | reverse complement strand
AGATACAGTATCTAGCCTGTTGATTGGTTACAAAAGACTGCAGAGTCCCTGCTAAGAAGCTTAAGCCCCCGGCACGATACGCTGCCGGGGGCCTAGACCTGAAGGCTACTTTCCCTTCTTTTTCTTCTTCCCCTTCTTCTTCTTCTCTTTCTTGCCCTTGGCCTTTTTAGACTTCCCTTTTTTCTTTTTGTCCTTCTTTTTCTTGTTCTCTTTTTCGTCTTTCCCTGCTTTGGCCACCGGGTCGGGCGGGACGTAGTTCAACTCGTGGGTCAAAGCGTCCACCAGGGTCCGCAGGGCCTTGACGCGAGCGTACCACTTGCAGTTGCCCTCGACGATGGTCCACGGCGCGGTGAGGGTGCTCGTCTTGAGCAGCATGTCGTTGACGGCCTCTTCGTACTGGTCCCACTTTTCCCGGTTGCGCCAATCCTCGTCGGTCAGCTTCCAGGCCTTGTAGGGCGTCTCCTGGCGGCCCTCAAAGCGGTTCAGTTGCTCCTCCTTGCTGATGTGGATCCAGAACTTGACCAGGATCGTGCCAAAGTCCACCAACTGCCGCTCGAACTCGTTGATCTCGCGGTAGGCGCGCTTCCATTCTTCCTCGGTGCAAAAGCCCTCCAGCCGCTCGACCATCACCCGGCCGTACCAGCTCCGGTCAAAGATGAGGATCTGCTTCTCGTCAGGGGGCTTGAGCCGGCGCCAAAAACGCCATAGGTAGTGGTGCGTCTTGTCCTCACCCTTGGGTGCGGCGATGGAAAAGACCTCGTAGCCCCGGGGGTCCAGCTTTTCGGTGACCCGCTTGATATTGCCACCCTTGCCGCCCGCGTCCCAGCCCTCGTAGACGATGACCAGGGGGCGTCTCTGCACGTACAATTGGTAGGCCAGCGTCCGCAACTGCAACTGGTAGCGGACCAGGTCGCGGATGTACTCCTCTTTGGTCAGCGTTTTGTTCAGGTCAATCGTGTTCAGCATCGCCCCCTCCTACGTCCCGGCCATCTCGGGCTCGGGCTCGACCTCGACCTCTGGCTCCGGTTCGAGCGCCTCCTCTCCCACCGGCGCCTCGGCAACCGCCGCTTCCGGTTCAGGCTCCGGCTCGGGTTCGGGCTCCGGCAGCTCAAAGCCCCGCTCCTCCAGCGCCTCCTCCAGCCGCCGGATGATCGTCTGAAAGATCTTGATCCGCGCCCAGCGGCGGTCGGTGGCCTCGACGATGGTCCACGGCCCCCACTCGGTGTCGGTCCGCTCCAACATCTCTTCGATGGCCACCACGTACTCTTTGTACTTGCGGTGATGCTCCCAGTCCTCCGGCTGGACGTGCCAGCTCTTGAGGGGATCCTTTTCCAGCTTTTTGAAGCGGCGCTTTTGCTCCTTCCTGTCGATGTGCAGGAAAAACTTGGCGATGACGTGGCCGTCGTCGGCCAGGGTCCGCTCGAAATCGACGATGTCGCGGTAGCCCTTGCGCCACTCGCCGACGGGCGTCAGCTCCTCCACCCGCTCGACCAGCACCCGGCCGTACCAGCTCCGGTCGAAAATGGCCATCTCGCCATAGTTGGGGATGCGCTGCCAGAAACGCCACAGCCAGGGCAGGTGCGTCTCGTAGGTGCGCGGCGCCTGGATGGGATGCAGCTTGAAGCCGCGCGGGTCGAGCCGCGACGTGAGCAGGTTGATGGCTGTGCCCTTGCCGGCGGCGTCCCAGCCCTCAAAGATGATGATGCTGGGCAGCCCGGCGTCCCAGCAGGCCTTTTGCAGGTCGTAGAGCCGCCGCTGGAGGCGCGGTTTCAGACGTTTGTACTCCTCTTTGGGCAGCTTTAGACTCAGGTCCACTTTTTCGAGCATGGGTATTTACTCCTTTCTCATCCTCGTCCTCATCTTGCTCACAGCACGGCGACCACGCCCGCCACCTTCCGGCTGAACTCGGCGCTCCGCAACTGCTGCCAGACCCGGGGAAATTCGGCCAGCAATTCGTCTATCTCGACCTGCTTGGCCACCAGGTAAGCCTCCACGCCGGGGGCAAAGTCAGGTGGCCCCGGTGCACCTTGCTTTGTCTCCTTACCCCAAGTACCGTAGGTCAGAAAATCACGCAAGATATCACTGGCGACGACGGCGTCCTGCAACGCCCCCAGGTGATCCTGCACGGCCACGATCTCTTTGATGGCGGCCTTGGCCTCGGGACCCAGCACCTCGCGAAAGAACTCCAGGGTGTAGCGCAGCCGCTTGCAGGCGATGCGCAGCCGGTGGAGCCGCTCCAGCGGCGGGTCGGCGATGCGCACCCACTCGTCGTAGGCGCGCACGGCGGCCAGCCGCTCGTAGACGGCCACCGGCGCCACGTGGCGCACGCGGTAGGGCCGGGGCCGGTCGTCCTCAATAGAGATGGGCCGGCCGCCCATACCCTCGGTCTCGACGAACTCGCCGAAGCGTTTCACAAAGCGGCGATACTTTTTGCCGTCCAGGTAGGCGAGCATCCGCCGGCGGGCAGCCTCCCGGCGCGTTTCCAGGGCGGCCAGCAGCTCGTCCAGACTGTCCTGCTCCGATTCGGGCAGCGTCTCCAGGTACGCCCGGACCTTCTCGCGAAAGACGTCCAGGTCGCGCACGGCGCCCAGCGCCCGGCCGGTGCGTTTCAGCCCCTTGAGGTAGGGGCCGACCGCTTCCGGCTCGTAAAAGTCGCCAAAGACGCGAAAGGCAGCCCGCATCCGTCGCGTGGCGACGCGCATGTCGTGCAGGGCTTCGATGTCCTCGCCCAGGCGCGTGCCCGGCTCGTTGTGGAGCATCCGCCGGAAGTGGAAGCGGAAGGTCTTGCGCCCGGCCTCGCTCATGGGGTCGTCGGGCTCGATGCCGGGGGCGTCGAGCCGGATGACGGGTCCTTCGCCCACGGCGCTCAACCCCCGCTCGAACTTGGATTGATCGACGGGCTGCAACTCCCACCCCGCTTGCAGCTCTGCGGCCAGCAGGGACAGGTCCGCTTCCGAGCCATCGGGGCGCAGCTCGGCCTCGAATTCGAGGAAGGAGAGGAGGGCAACGCCGGCGTGGTGGACACGGACGCGGTCGAGGTTGATCTCGGCCAGAGTCCGCTCGTCGGCGCGGAGGGGACGCCGGTAGCGCGTCTGGTCGATGAGGAAGAGGGACTGGAGGGGACGGCCACCCGACAGCGTCAGGGCCAATTTGCGGGCCCGGCTGGGGGGCCATGCCTCGGGCGGGAGGTGCTCGGGCAATTCGACCTCGTGCTCCACCCGGCGGTGCACCGCACCGGAGGTTTCGCCCAATCCCTTGAGGGTGGCAAAAAAACGACCGTTCTCACGGCGCACCCGGCAGGCATAGCCCCGGGCCAGAATGTCACGGCCGGCGGTGTCCAGGTAGTGGTCGCGGATGTCGGCCACCCGGCCTCCTCCCAGGTGAAAATCGGCCAGGGAGTCCACTTCCAGCAAGCGCTGGAACGTCTGCTCGTCCGGGATGCTAAACTTGGCCTCGACCTCCAAAGCGACCGCCCTCCTCGCCGGCACCGGCTCGACCACTTTTTCGCACAACCGACGTCAGTATACCACGCCCCCTCGTTTCACGCAACTTTGTGGGGGGAAACCCTCATTCAGATTTGGGTCATTTGCCAGGCGCGCAAGACCTCGGCCACGCTCCAGGCCTGGGCGAAACAGCCGCGCGGCGCAAAGGGCGCGTCCCCGTCAAACACCTCGCTGAGGCTGCCCAGGCCGTGGCCGTTCAGGTGGCGCAGCAAGGGCGCGAGGAACGTCCGGGCCTGGGTGGGATCTCGGTAGACGCGCAGGTGGGCGGCCACGAAGGGGCCGATCAGCCAGCCCCAGACCGTGCCCTGGTGGTAGGCGCCGTCGCGCGCGCGGCGGCCGCCGCCATAGCGCCCGACATAGTCGGGATGGTCCGCCGCGAGGCTGCGCAGCCCGTGGGAGGTGAGCAGGTGGCGGGCGCAGGTGTCCACCACGGCCTGTTGCTGGGCCTCGGTCAGCGGGCTGTGGGGCAGCGACACGGCAAAGATCTGGTTGGGGCGCAGGCTCAAGTCGTCGCCCTCTGGGCCGTCGAGCACGTCGTAGCAGTAGCCGGCCTCCTCGTTCCAAAAGCGGGCAAAGCCGGCGGCAGCCTGCTCGGCCAGCTCGTCGTAGGGGGTGGGCAATTCGCTCACGATGTGAGCGAATTTGGCCATAATCCGCAACGCATTGTACCACAGGGCATTGATCTCCACCGGCTTGCCGATGCGGGGCGTGACCACCCACTCGTCCACCTTGGCGTCCATCCAGGTGAGCTGCACGCCCGGCTCGCCGGCGTGGAGCAAGCCGTCGTCGGGATCGAGGCCGATCTGGTAGCGGGTGCCCCGCCGGTGCCACTCGACGATGTCGTGCAAGACTGGAAAGAGGGCGCGGACCAGTTCCTCGTCCCCGGTCTGTTCGTGATAGGCGCGGATGGCCTCGAAATACCACAGGGTGGCGTCGGCGGTGTTGTATTCGGGCTGCTCGCCGACGTTGGGAAAGTGGTTGGGCAACAGACCCTCACTTACGTATTCGGCAAAGGTGCGCAGGATGCGGGCTGCCACTTCAGAGCGGCCGGTGGTGAGGGTCAGGCCGGGCAGGCTGATCATCGTATCCCGGCCCCAATCGGCAAACCAGGGATAGCCGGCGATGATCGACCGGCCGTCGATCCGCTCTCCTTCCGAGCCGGTGGCCGGATCGCCGTCGCCGCGCCAGCTGCGGCGCACGACGAATTGGTCGGCGGCCAGGACCAGGCGTTCGATCTCGGTCGATGTCTGACCCAACTCCCCCTGGGCTCTGTGCAGCAGGTTCTCCTCGTGGGCCTGCCGTTCGGCGTAGGCACGTTCTCCATCCAGGTTGGCACCGGCCTCCAAACTCGCCACCACGGTCAGCGATTCGCCCGGGTGTAGTTCTGCGCGGAAAAAACCGACGTAGAGGTTGTCGTCGAACGGGTCCTGGCCCCGGTACTCCTCCAAGCTGAGCAGGTAGTGCTGGTACCACTCGTGTCGCAACCGCGCTTCCGCCTCCCTGCTGCGCAGGAAGAGGCGGGGCTGGTTGGCACCGGCCCGGATGCCCAGTCCGTGCCACACCTTCTCGACGGTGAGCGGAGGGGGTTGGTAGTCGGCGTGGGTGTTGCCGTGGTGATCCCGGTAGTTGACCAGGGCCTTGAGGGTCAGGCGCAACGGTCCGCTGCCCCGGCGCAAGTCGTAGCGGACGTAGGTCGTATTCGCGCCGGGCTGCATCCAGACCCGCTTTTCCAACAGGGCGTCGGCGCAGGCATAGGTCCAGACCGGCGTGGTGCCCTCCAGGTGAAAACGCTCCAGGTGGTAGTAACCGGGCGGCCCGACCTCGCCCCCGGACCAGCGGTCGGCAAAGAGGGGATGGGCCTGCCCGCCGTAGCTGGCCGTCTCGTCAAGCTTGGTCAGCAGCAGGGTGCGCCCCACCGGCGGCTGGAGCGCGGCCACCAGCAGGCCGTGGTAGCGCCGCGTCAGCACGCCGGCGACGGTCCCGGCAGCATAGCCGCCAATGCCGTTGGTGACCAGCCACTCGCGTGCTTCCGCAACTTCCAAGTCGCCGCAGAATTCCCGTCCAAAATCGAGCATCATCTCCCCCCTTTGTTCCTCAACTGGCCGTATTATACCATCCATCGGCCCCAGGACAAAGTGGTCAATCGGCGGCGATTGTGCTACAATACGCCGGGTACAGCAGGGCAAAAAGGAACCAAGGGAGGTTCGCGCGTGCAAAAGAGGGCAGACGTCGTCATCATCGGGGGCGGCATCCAGGGACTGAGCCTGGCCTACTACCTGACCCGGAAGGGCGTCAGCGACGTGCTCCTGGTCGAGATGAACACCCTGGGCAGCGGCTCGTCGGGCCGCTCGGCGGCCGTCATCGGCTTTGCCTTCCAGAGCGAGGCCTGCCTGCCCCTGACCCTGCGGTCCTTCGAGGCCGTGCTCTGCTTCGAGGAGGAACTGGGCGCCAGTCCCGACTATGAGCCCATCGGCTGCCTGCTGCTGGGCGGCCCGCGCACGGCGCCGGAGCTCCGCTGGCGGCAGGCCCTGCTCCAGAGCCTGGGCGGGGGCAGCGTGCTGCTGGACCGCGAGGCCATCGGCGCGCTGACGCCGGGCCTAAACCTGGACGACGTCGAGGTCGGGCTCTACAACGCCCGGGAGGGCTGCATCGATCCCCACGCCATCATGATGGCCTACGCCGGGCGGGCGCGCCGCCGGGGCGCCCGATTCGTCGAGGGGGTGCGGGCCACCGGCCTCCAGACCGAGGGGGATCGCGTCGTCGGCGTCCAGACCACGGCCGGGACCATCGCCACACCCTGCGTGGTCAACGCCGCCGGGTTCAACGCCCGCCAGGTGGCCGCCTGGGCCGGCCTGGCTCTGCCCATCGTTAACCTCAAGCGCCACATCTTTGTGACGGGGCCGGTGGCGGCCTACTCGGAGACGATCCCCTTCACCTACGACGCCGACGTGGCCTGGTACCTGCGCCGCGAGGGGCCGGGGCTGCTCGTCGGCATGGGCGCCACCGAATGCGACGAGGAGGACCCCCAGGTCGATTGGGCCTTCCTGGACGAGGTCATCGAGCACTCGCTCCACCGGGCGCCGCCCCTGGCCGAGGCCGGGGTCAAGACGGCCTGGGCCGGGCTGCGGCCCATCACCCCCGACGACGACCCGATCCTGGGGCCGATCCCCCAGCTGGCAGGCTTTTGGAACGACTGCGGCTGGGGCGGCCACGGCATCATGAACGCTCCGGCTGCCGGCGAGGCGCTGGCCGAATGGATCGTGGAGGGAAGACCCACGACGGTGGACGTCCGCGGCTTTGGCGCGATGCGTTTTGGCTAGGATGGGAAGACGGAAAGGGCACAGCGCATGACCGACTTGAACGGGGGCGAGGGGCGTCCGCCGCTCATCGCGACCAAGATCCGGGTTCCCCGCCGCCACGCCGACCTGCTGCGGCGGCAGCGCCTGGTGGACTTTGTCCACGCCAACCTGGACCGGAAGCTGATCCTCATCTCGGCGCCGGCCGGCTTTGGCAAGACCTCGATGTTGATCGAGTTCGCCCACGACGCTGAGATGCCGGTCTGTTGGCTGACCCTGGACCCCTTTGACCAGGACCTGCGCGTCTTTCTCGAACACTTTGTCGCGGCCATTGCCCGGCGCTTTCCGGCTTTTGGCCGGCAGTCGCGCGCCTTTTTGCGACAGACCAAGGACCCGGCCCAGAACCTCTACGCCCTGGTCGCCACGCTGGTCCAAGAGATCTATGAGACCATCCCCGAGTACTTTTGCCTCGTGCTCGACGACCACCATACCGTCGAAGACCAGGACCCCATCCAGGAATTTCTCGACCTTTTCCTGACCTACGTAGACGAGAACTGCCACCTCGTCGTGGCCTCGCGGCGGCTGCCGGCCCTGCCCAACCTCTCACTGTTGATCGCCCGGCGGCAGGCCATCGGCTTGAGCCTGGAGGAACTGCGCTTCACGCCCCAGGAGATCGAGGCCCTGGCCAGGCAGAACTATGGCCTGGCGCTGCGGCCGGACGAGGCGAGCAGGCTGGCGGAGCGGACCGGCGGCTGGATCACGGGCCTCTTGCTGACCGTGGCCCACCACTGGGCCCAGGCCCCCGGCGCCGGCGAGCGGGTGCCCATCCGGGGCCGGATCGACGTCGGGCTCTTTGACTATCTCAGCCAGCAGGTGCTCGACCGGCAGCCAACGCCCCTCCGCGACTTTCTCCTGGCCTCGTCGGTCCTGGACGAGCTCGCCCCTGACCTCTGCGCCGCCGTGCTGGAGCTGGGCCAAGCGGCGGCCCTGATGGATGAGGTGCGGTCCCGGAACCTCTTTGTCGTCGAGTTCGAGGAGGACAACCGGCTCCGCTACCACGACCTGTTCCGCGACTTTTTGCGGGCCCGCCTGTGCCGCGAGGACACGGCCCGGTACACCAGGCTCACCCGTCGGGCGGCCGGGGCTTACGCGGCACGAGGCGAGTGGGATCGGGCCGTGAGCCGCTACCTGGAGCTGGAAGACTATCCCGCCGTCGCGGACCTCGTCGAGCAGGTGGCCGTGCCGATGTACGACGGCGGCCGCTGGGACACGCTGTCCCGCTGGATCGACGCGCTGCCCGAGTCGATCCGGGCGGCCCATCCCCAGTTTCTGGTGCACCGGGCCAAGATCTATGCCGATCGGGGGGACCTGGCCTCGGCCCTCGACGCCTACGAGCGGGCCGAGCAATCCCTGGCCGCCGCCGGCGACGAGGCGGAGGTGGCCCGCGTCCTGGCCCTGCGGGGCTACGTCTTGCGCTACCAGGGGCGCTATGCCGAGGGGCTGCGGGCCGGCCGGCGGGCATTGGGACTTGTCGGCGAGGATTCTACCCGGCGGCGGTTCATCCAGGGCCTGGCCTTCAAGAACGTCGGGCTCTGCCAGCTGAAGCTGGGGCACCTGGCCGAGGGGCGGGAGGCCCTGGAGGGAGCGCTCCGCCTCTACGAGCAGGTGGGGAGCCCCTACGACGAGGCCATGGTCCACCAGGACCTGGGCTGGAGCTACGAGCTCGGCGGCGAACTGGAGCAGGCCATTGCCCACTATCACGCGGCCCTGCAACGCTGGCAGCGGCTCGACACGCCCGGCCCCTGGGCCCACACCCTGAACAACCTGGGCGTCGTCCACTACCAGCGGGGCGAATATCCCGAGGCGGCGCGGCTCCTGGACGAGGCGCTGGACAAAGCCCGGCAATCGGGCTCTGTGCGGGTGGAGGCCGTCACCTGGGCCAGCCGGGGCGATCTCTACCGGGCCCGGGGCGAATACGTGCGGGCCGAGCAAGCCTTCGACCAGGCCCTGGAGGTAGCCCGCCGCGCCGACGAGGCGTGGATCATCACCTACGCCCTGGATGCCCAGGGCAACATCCTCCGGCTGCAAGGAGATCGAGGGAAAGCCGACGAGCGGCTGCGAGAGGCCCTGGCCCTCGCCAACGCTCACGATTCAGCCTACGAAAAGGGGCTGTGTCACGTCTCGTTGGGCATCCTGGCCAACACGGAGGGCGACCCGGTGGCGGCGCGGCGCCACCTCGACCAGGCGCTCGATCTGCTCGATGCCGGCGGCTTTCGCCGGGACGTGGCGCGGGCCACCTTCCACCGGGCGCAGTCGGCCTTTCTGGCCGGCGACCAGGCATCCGCCCGGGCCGATCTGCAACGTGCCCTCGAGCTGGCCGGCCGGCTCGGCTTCGACGACTTTTTCGTGGTCGAAGGGGGCGAGGCCCGGCCCCTGCTGCGACACGCGGCGGAAGAGGGGCTGGGCGTGAGCGGGCTGCTGGCCCGGATCGAGCGCCGCCAGGCCCAGGTTGCCGCGCGGCGCGAGCCCACCATCCAGCCCGAACCGCTGCCCCGCCTCGAGATCCACGCCCTGGGGCTGCCCTGGGTCGAGATGGACGGCGAGGTGGTCCAGTGGCCGGTCTTGCAGAGCCGCGACCTCTTTTTCTTACTGCTCCAGCATCCCCGGGGTCAACGCAAGGAGGAGATCGGCGAGGCATTCTGGCCCGAGTACGAGCCGCACCGGCTCTCCAACATTTTTCGCTCCACCATGTATCGCCTCAGGAGGGCCCTTTTCCGCGAGAGTGTCGTCTACAAAGACGAGACCTACCGCTTCAATCGTGAAAGCGACTATTGGTTCGACGTCGAGGCCTTTGAGCGGCTCCTGGATCGAGCGAGCCGGGAGCAGGCCCCCGTGGCCCAACGGATCGCCTGGCTGGAAGAGGCCGCCGATCTGGTCCAGGGGGACTATTTGGCGGGCATCTATGCCGACTGGTGCGCCCCGGAGCGGCAGCGGCTGAGGGAACGCCATCTCGCCGGCCTGGAGGCGCTGGCCGAGCTCTACACTTCCCAAAACCGGCTCTCGGCCGCCGTCGAGCTGCACCACCAGGTCCTGGAGCGAGATCCCTACCGGGAGCCGGTCCACCGGGCGCTCATGCGCTGCTATTTGCACCTGGGAGACCGGGCGGCGGCTATCCGCCAATATCAGACCTGTGCCGAGATTCTGCGTGAAGAACTGGGGCTGAGCCCGATGCCCGAAACCGAAGCCCTCTACCTGCGGATCATCGAATAGATGACTCCGCCGTAGGGACGACGCCAAGCTGCCCATCTGGGCAGCTTTTTTGTTTGGAGAGAACGACGGCTCCTTCTTTGAGACTTTATGTTGTCTTTTGGTGACTCCTCTGGTGACTCGCCTGGTGAGTGTGGTGTGTTAGAGTGGTCGGGCGACAGAATGAGTGAAGAGTCAAGAAGGAGGAGGACCATCGTGGAAAAGTTTCGATATCTTTGGGCTCGATACGGCACCCCCCGTAACGTGAAAGCATTCTACGTCATGCTGACCCTGGTCGCCCTGGTCGTAGCCGGGGGTGCGCCGGGCAGTGGCAGCGGAAACCCGAGCGGAGGATAATCCTGGGGCGCACCAAGCCTGTCCGATAAGACGAGGAGACATTGCCCGTGATCTTGGCCCTCGCCGTCATCCTTGGATTCGTTGTGAGCTTTGCGCGTCACCGGAGCGGCACCTTTGACCAAATTGGCCGGGTCCACCTCCAGTCTGCCTGGTTGGTGATGCTGGCCCTGGCCATGCAGTGGCCGCTCCTCCGCGCCCCAGGAGGCAGTACGGAGCAGTTGCTCGTGCAACAGGCGCTCTTTCTGCTGTCACACGGACCCTTGTTGATCTTTGTCTGGAAAAACAGGCGGCTGGCAGGTGTCTTGATCCTGGGATTGGGAATCATCTGCAACCTGGCGGTGGTCCTGGCCAACGGTGGGCTCATGCCCATCGCGCCCGAGACCCTGGTGCAGATCAATCCCGGCAGTTCCCTGGGGCAGTGGGAGATTGGTCTGCATTACGCCGGTTCGAAAGACGTGATCTTGCCCCGGCAGGCGACGGCCCTCTGGACGCTATCTGACGTCCTGGTCGCCCCCCCGCCCTTCCCCTGGCCGACGGCCTTTAGCCTCGGGGACTTGATCATTGCTGTGGGTGTGGTGGTCCTGTTGCAAGGACCCAGTCCTGTTTCGAGCGAGCCGGTTCGAGTGGGAACCTAGCTTTCACCAATCTCACCGACGGAGGTCTCCTGCTTTCCCCCTCACCCCAGTCCCCTGAGTACTCAGGGGACTGGGGTGCCCGCTTGGTGCCGGGGGGCTCAAGATCGCACGCATTGTGGCGTCTTTTTCGAGATCCACCCTATCTGTTTACACCAGCGTGGCAGCATCTCAGAAATACCCTCGCGGTAGCTCCGAGCTGGCTGCCACAAGAGGAGAACCCTATGAGGCACAAAGGATTGAACGAACTGCTGTGCGCCGCGGTGGTCAATCGCCAGTTCCGCGATGACCTGTTGCGCGATCCGGCCCAGGCCCTGGCAACCGGTTACCTGGGACATTCTTTCTCCCTGACTTCGGAGGAGAAAAGCCTGGTAACAACCATCAAGGCCCAGCGGCTGGAGGACTTTGCCGCGCGCGTTTACGACTGGCTCAGCCCAAATGGCCACGGCCACAACGGAAACGGCCATAGAGACCACGGTAACGGCCACGGGTGACGATGAAACACGACTACCCAGAACAAAACGAAAACAGAGGACCACGGCGCGTTTTGCTCGTGGACGATGAAGTGCACCTGCTGGACTGTTTGAGCCTGTTCCTGGAGGACTCGGGCTACCAGGTCTACACCGCGGCCGACGGTTCCATGGCCCTGAAGGTGTTCTCCGCCTGCGAGCCGGACGTCGTGGTGAGCGACCTGTACATGCCCCACATGGATGGCTTGGAGCTGCGCCGCCGGCTCCTGCAGCAGCCGGCGTGGCAGCGGGTTCCCTTTATCCTGCTCACCGGCAGGAGCGACAAGAATAACGGCGATCCCTATCCAGAGCTGGACATCCATGCTTACGTCCACAAGCCCTTCAAGGTGGACGAGCTCTTGCGCGTCCTGGAAAGGACTCGGTAGGGCCGGATTGGAATTGGGTCTTGCCTGGGGCGGGTTTCTTACCCGCCCTACCGATAGGGATTGACGGGCTCCTGCCCCCAGGAGCGTGATAAGAGCGACGCGCGGAGGATGGGGAGATTCCCCATCCTCCGCGCGCCTTCAAAGCCCGGCTCAGCGAGAGGGAACTTTTTTCCCGGCGTCGCCGTCCTTTAGATGACTTGATTCGCGAGACGCATCTGAAGGAGGAGATCAGCCATGAACGCCAGGCGACTACACATTCTATTTGCCAGCATCATTCTTTGCACCCTCGTGCTCGTCCCCCCGGTCCCGGCCCGAGCCGACGGGATCGTCGTGCCCGAGCCGCCGCCCGACGTCCCCATCATCGACGTGCCCTACCTGACCATCAAGTACCACCGCGTGACTGTCACCATCGAGGACCAGGTGGCGACGACCCGCGTGGACCAGGTCTTCCTCAACGAGGCCGACTTTGAGGTCGAGGGCACCTACATCTTTCCGCTTCCTCAAGAGGCGGCCATCGGCGAGTTCGCCATGTGGGTGGACGGCGAAAAGCTGGAGGGCCAGGTGCTGGAGCGTGACGAGGCCCGGCGCATCTACGAGGACATTGTCCGGCGGCGGCAGGACCCGGCCCTGCTCGAATACGTGGGCCGCGACGCCTTCCAGGCCAGCATCTACCCCATCCCGCCGGGCGGCGAGCGGCGCATCGAACTCGAATACAGCGAGGTGCTCCAGGTGGACAATGGCCTGGTCGAGTACGTCTACCCGCTGAACACCGAAAAGTTCTCGCCCCGGCCCCTGGAAGAGGTCGTCGTCAACGTCACGGTGCGCAGCAACGAGGCGCTCAAGGCCATCTACAGCCCCAGCCACCGGGTGGACATCGAGCGGCGCGGCGACCACAACGCCACCGTCGGCTACGAGGAGTACGACGTCAAGCCCGACCGCGACTTTGTGCTCTATTACACCGTCTCGCCCGAGGACGTGGGCCTCAACTTGCTGAGCTACAAGCCCGAGGGTAGCAGCGACGGCTTTTTCCTACTGCTGGCCGCGCCCAAGCCCGTCCTGAGCGAAGCCGAAGGAGGCGAGATCGACACCCGGCAGGTCATCGCCAAGGACGTGATCCTGGTGCTCGACGTGTCAGGCTCGATGCGCGGCGAAAAGATCGAGCAGGCCAAGGAGGCGCTCAATTTCGTGCTCGATAACCTCCACGACGAGGATCGGTTCAACGTCATCGCTTTCAGCACCAGCACCCGGGCCTACGCCCGCGACCTGGTGCGGGCCGACGAGCGGGGCGAGGCCCGCGATTTCGTGGACCGGCTGGTGGCCAGCGGCTCGACCGACATCAACCGCGCCCTGCTGGAGGCGCTGGCGATGGCCGAGGGAGAGCGTCCGACCATCCTCATCTTTTTGACCGACGGCCTGCCGACCGTGGGCGAGCTACACGTGGACCGCATCATCGACAACGTGGGCGACGCCGCGCCCGAGAACGCCCGCATCTTTCCCTTTGGCGTGGGCTACGACGTGAACACGACGCTGCTGGACACCATCGCCCAGAACCACCGGGGCGCCAGTGGCTACGTCCGCCCCGAGGAGGCCATCGACGAGAAGGTCTCGGCTTTTTACGCCAAGGTCAGCACGCCGCTGCTGGTCGACCTCGAGATCGACTTCGGAGACGTGGACGTGTTCGACCTCTACCCCTACCCCCTGCCCGACCTCTTTGCCGGGACGCAGCTCGTCGTCGTGGGCCGCTATCGCAACGGCGGCGAGACGACGGTCACGCTGGAGGGAGAGGTCAACGACCGGCTCCAGACCTTCGAGTTCGACGACGTTCTCTTCCACGAGGAAGAAGGGGAGGCTGGTTCGGCAGGGCTCACCACAAGCTTCATCGCCCGGCTGTGGGCCACGCGCAAGATCGGCTACCTCTTGCAGCAGATCCGGCTCCACGGCGAGGCGGACGAACTGGTGGACGAGATCGTCCAGCTCTCCATCCGCTATGGCATCATCACGCCCTACACCTCGTTCCTGGTGGAAGAGACGGAGCGGGCGCTGCGCGAGGAGGGCCGGAACGAGATCGTCGAGGAGGTCCAGGCCACGGCCGAGCCGGCGGCGGAATCGGGCGAAAAGGCCGTCGAACGGAGCGCCGACGAGCAGGCCCTCACGGAGGCGGAAGCGCCGGCTGCGGCGCCCCAGGGGCTGGGCGGCGCCGAGACCGACGAATACGGCTACGAGGTCAGCCCGGTCAAGTACGCGGGCGACAAGACCTTTATCCTGCACAACGAGACCTGGATCGACACGACCTACGACCCCGACAAGATGACGCCCGTCCCGGTGAGCTTTGGCAGCGACGACTACTTTGCCCTCGTCGCGGCCCATCCCGAGTGGGGCAAGTACTTTGCCCTGGGCGATCACGTCATCGTCGTGCTCGACGGCACAGCCTACGAGGTGCGGGAGGGGGATGCCCCGCCGGTGGAGGTGGACACTGCCGAGCCGCAGGACGAGCCGCCGGTGGAGGTGGACACTGCCGAGCCCCAAGACGAGCCGCCCGCCGAAGCGACGCCGGAGCCAGCGGAGGAAGCCGACAATTGGTTGGAGGCTATCGCCCAGGCCCTCGTCGAGTTGGTTGAAAAGATCGCCGACGCCTTGAGCCGATGAGAGACCGAGGCGGGGCCAATTTGGCAGGTTGGCCCAGGCTCAGTCTATTCCGCGCGTTTCTTCTGGCGCTCTTTGTCCAAGAGACCTGCAGTAAAGGCTCGGAATCGCTCCAGGTGGGCTATGTCGCAATGCAGATAGTGATGCATCTTCTCCGGGTCGATATCCCAGTAAAGATGAACTAGGCGATTGCGTAGTTGCACCATCTGAGCCATCGTATCAGCATAGTCCGGTGCCAAGTAACCCGCGTCACCCAAGACTTGAAAGATATCTTTGCGGTCGGCTGGCCGCTTTAATTCGTAACTCGACAGAATGTGACTGGCGATGTCGGTGCAGCACTCGATAGCGACCTGAAAGTTCCGCTCCACGATGTCCTGGATCTCCCAGTTGCCGCGGTAGGCGGTCAACGAAGTACCCTGCTGTTCCTTTAAGCGACGGATGCACTCATCCAACCGCTCCAAGCGCCGCGTGATACTGCTCTCGTTCAACATCGCCGAAATCCTCCTTGATACGCTCCAGCAGATAGCGGTCGAATAGCTCCTCGTATTTTTGGAAATCCCACCACTCTGTCATGACTGCGACCTCATAATCGGTCCGCCGCACTTCGTCGTTGCTGAGGAGTAATCGGCCCGTCGAGATCACCTCGAACTGAGCGACCAGGGGCGCGAGATTCAGCACAACAAAGTCCAGGTTCCTGTTCTCCAGCCGTTCGCTGATCTCCACCGCAAGACGCTCTTCCAGGCGCCACAACGTCTCTTTCGGTAGATCCTCTCGCAGCAACACTGCCAGGTCCACGTCGCTCAAATGATCGCCTTCTCCCTGGGCCCGAGAGCCAAAGAGATACACGGCTATAATGTCCTCCCGACCCTCAAAATCTTCCACCAACTGATGCCACGTTCTCTCGACCATTACAGACTCCCCTTGAGCTGCTCCGCCGCCTTTTGCGTCATGCTCGGCACGGCCGCCAGCTCCTCGATGGTGGCCTGGCGGATGGCATCAATCGAGCCGAAATGCCTGAGCAGCGCCGAGCGCCGCTTGGGGCCAATGCCCGGCACGTCGTCCAGGATCGACACCACCGTCCGCTTGCGCCGCAGCCGCCGGTGATAGTCCACGGCAAAGCGGTGGGCCTCGTCGCGGACGCGCTGCATCAGGTACAGGCCCTCGGACGCGCGCGGCAGCCGCACCGGCTCCGACCGGTCGGGCAGAAAAATCTCCTCCTCCTGCTTGGCCAGGCCCACCGTCGGGATCTGGTCGCGCAATCCATACTCGTCCAGCACCTCCAGGGCGACGTTGAGCTGGCCCTTGCCGCCGTCCACGACCAGCAGGTCGGGCAGCAGGTCCCAGGCCAACTTTTTGGCGCCGGGCCCCTGGTCGGCCGGCGGCTCGGTGGCCCGGCGGAAGCGACGGCGCAGCATCTCGCCCAGGGCGGCATAGTCGTCACTGCCCCCCACGGTGCGGATCTTGAAGCGGCGATAGTCGCTCTTGCGGGGCACGCCCTTGACGAACACGACCATGGCCCCCGTGGTGGCCGTGCCCTGCGTGGTCGAGACGTCGTAGCATTCGATGCGGTTGGGCGGCGTTTCCAGGTTCAGGTGCTCCTGCAACTCGGCCAGGGCCGAGGCCTGTTTGCCCTCGTCCACCAGCCACTGGGCGCGGAGGTGGGCCAGGGTCTCGGCCGCGTTCTCGGCGGCCATCTCGACCAACTCCCGCTTTTGGCCCCGGCGCGGTACCTTGAGCACGACTTTCTTGCCGCGGCGGCTGCGCAGCCACCTCTGGATGATCAGCGCCTCGTCCACCTCGTGGGGCAGCAGGATCTCGGGCGGCACGTAGGCCGCCCCGTCGTAACCCTGGGATTCGGCCCCGCCGTAGAACTGCTTGACGAAGGAGCTGATGATCTCGGCGTCAGATTCCTCGGCCGTGCCGTCGAGGATGAAATACTCGCGGCCGATGAGCCGCCCGTTGCGGATGAAAAAGACCTGGACGCAAGCGTCGCCGTCGGCGCGGGCAAAGGCGACCACGTCCTGATCGGCCATGGCCGGCGAGACGATCTTTTGCCGCTCGATGACCCGCTCGATGGCGTCCAACTGGTCGCGATAGACGGCGGCCTCCTCAAACCGCCACTCGTCGGCCGCGGCCTGCATCTTGGCCTCCAGGTCGGTTACGATCTCGGTGGACTTGCCCTCCAAGAAGCGGCACAGGCCGTCGATCATGGCCCGGTATTCGTCCTGGTCCACCGCGCCGATGCAGGGCCCCAGGCAGAGGCCGATGTCGAGGTAGAGGCAGGCCCGCTCGTCCTCGCCGGTGATGGTCCGGTTGCAAGTGAGATAGGGAAAGACGCGGCGCAGGGTCTGGAGGGTCTGCTGCACGGCCCAGGCGGCCGTAAAAGGGCCAAAATAGCGGGCGCCGTCGTGGCGCATGCGCCGCACGATCTGGACCTTGGGGTAATCCTCCTGCCAGGTGACCTTGATGTAGGGATAGCGCTTGTCGTCCTTGAGCCGCACGTTGTAGCGCGGCTTGTGGCGCTTGATGAGGTTGCTCTCCAGGATCAGGGCTTCCAGCTCGGAGGCAGTGACGATAAAGTCGATGCCGGCGATGCCGGCTACCAGCCGCTCGATCTTGGGGCTATGACCGGCCGAGGCGTGAAAGTAGGACCGCACGCGGGCGCGCAGATTCACGGCCTTGCCCACGTACAGGATGTTGCCGCCGGCGTCCTTCATCAAATAGACGCCCGGCTTGGTCGGCAGGGCATCCAGTTTTTCTTTCAGAGCTACGAGTGCATGGTTTGCCATACACCTATTTTAGCACAGATGGTCGAGAAATCAAAAGAGGATGGAAAAAGAATTGTCGAAGCAGAAGGTTTTGGTGGGACAGTGTCCGCGGGTCGCACGTGACGACAGAGAAAGCCGCCCTCCTTACCGTCGCTGGCCACGCCGGCCAGGTCAAAGTCCTCGATGGCCAGGAGCGAGCGGATCAGGCCGGTGTGATGTGGTCCCCGGCCGGGAACGTCCCCCCGAAGCGCCACTGCACCCACGTCAGCGGGCTGAGGGGCGGGATGCGCAACTCGGCTTCCTGCCAGGGGCCGTCGGCTACGGCCTCGATGCGCACGATCCACTTGGGCTGCTTCATGCCGTAGCGGTTGGGGATGTAGATGCGCAGCGGGAAGCCGTGTTCCTGGGGCAGCGGCTGGCCATTCCTCTCGTAGACCAGCAGCGTGCGCTCGTCCATCATGTCTTCCATGATCACCGTCTCGTAAAAGCCGTCCTCGGCCTCGATGTAGAGGGACCGGGCCTCGGGTTGCAGGCCCACCTCTTCGAGCAGATCCTTCAGGCGGATGCCGGTCCACAGGGCGGTGCTGATCAGGTCGCCGCCGATGCGGTTGGAGATGCACGACAGGGTGATGTACTGGGAGACCGACGGGCGGCCGCGGCCACCGCTCAAAGAAACAGTCACCTGTCACAGACGGATAGTCCTACGGATTGCGAGCGAGCGCTAGCGAGCGCGCAGTCCCTGCATCCAGGGGAAGCAATCTCACTTTGGCACAGATGGGGATTGCTTTCCTTCGACCTGGCTTCCTTCGACCCGGCTCAGGACGGGCAGGACAGGCGGGCGCAAACGGCGCGTCGCTGGGCTCTAGCCGCCGGCCGGGATAGTGGCTGAAATCGTCGATGTTCGTATCGCCGTAGCGGATGATCCGGAACACGGTCACGGGTCCGGCGACGGCGACCCAGATGGCCAGCGTGAGCAAGACGAGCCCGGCTACCAGGCCAAGAACCCAAGCTATTCGCTTGCGAGTGATGACGCGTGACAAAGGAAACCTCCTCCGGCCAAGTACACAAGGGCACAAGTCCTGCCCTGGTTCTGTCATTGCGAGCCGCGTCGTTTGCGGCGAAGCAATCCCCGGCTATGAGAGAGAAACAGGTAGGGACGATCAGACAATCAGCGAAAGATTGTGGGCAGGGGCTACCCTACGCCCGCTCTCGCAGCCGATCCCACGCCAGCCCAAGGGCAATGCCCAAGGCGACGCCTATCACCACACCCACGGCCCTGTTGTCCGTGAGCGCGCCGATGGCCACACCGACGCCAATGCCAACTGCCAGGCCGCCACGACATAAACAGACTGTTACCAAACTCTAACCAAAATCAAAATTCGCTGTAACCCCATAAAGATAGAATCAAAGTGGTGCAAAATCAGCCGCAAATCTGTTCATAGTCGCGACATGACACAGGAAGGAACGCATGAAAGCTCACATTGAATCAGTAGTCTGGCATCGCCGTATCCTGTTGTTCGTCTGGATCGTTTTGCTCTTGGTCGTGCCCGGGCTGGTACAGGCCGATTCGACCCCAGCCGCACAAGAGCCCAACTCGATAGCTGGCGTCTTTCCCTCAGAATGCAAAATAGCCTCCTTTGCCGCCACTATGGAGAACGATCAAGTCGTCGTCAGGTGGGAAACGGAAGTGGAGCAGTACGTCAAGGGCTTTAACCTCTATCGCGCCCCGCACGACACCGGCACCTTTGTGAAGGTGAATGCCGACCTGGTCCCCAGCAAAGTAGAGCAGGGGCCCGGCAGTGCGGGCTACCAGTTCCTGGATGCCTCGGTTGTTTCCGGCCAAAGCTACGATTACTGGCTCGAAAGTATCGATTTTCAGGCCTTGCCCACCTACCAGGGTACCACCACCATCAAGGTCGTGCCCGGCCGCTCGCCCCAACCCGCCAACCATCACATCTTTTTGCCCTTCGTAACGAACTAGAGCCAACAACCATCACCCCATCCCGCCCCGCTCCCGCAGCTACTCGGGAGCGGGGTAATTTTGTGTCTTCACCACAAATTGGTCCACCCCTAGACCCCTCGTCGGACGGGCGCCCACGAAACTGAACAGGACGGCGCCTTGCCAAGTTTAAGAGGTGGAGGTACAATCTACCCATGAAATCGAAATCGCCACCTATCCTTATCTTGCTCGTGCTCCTCGCGCTGGCGAGCTGCATGACCCCGCCGGCTCCGGCCTCCCCTGGGGCGCCATCTCCCACTCCCGCCCACCAGCCTACGGCCGCCGAGGAAGCAACCCCGGCGCCGACGGCCACAGCTCGTGCGACCTGGGAGAGGCCCACCCAGGCGCCTACGTCCACGCCCACGGCGGAACTTGCCCCCATCGAGGCACCGGCCAACCCCTTCGACCTCCTTTCTCCGGAGCAGATGCTGGCGACCATCGAGGCTCTGGCCAACATCCAGCCCTACTCCGGCTGGCGCAACTCGGCCTCTGAGGGCGAGGCCGAGGCCCTCGACTACCTGGCCGGGCGGCTGGACGAGCTCGACTACCTCCGGGAAATTGGGCTCGAACTGGAGCGCCAGGTTTTCCACGTCTTTATGGGGATGGACCTGTGGGAGACTCGCCTGCGCCTGACCGTGGGCGGCCAGGAGGTCGAGGTGCCCGCCGACGGCCTGCGCGGCCCCCGCGACGACGCCGAGTTGGCCCTCCGCTTTGACTCGGACGGGGCGCTGAACGACGAGGTCCGAAACCCCGTGACCGTCCAGGGGCCGGTCCTCGTGGTCCGCTCGGCCGACGAGGTTCGCGACTTGACGCGGACCGAGGTCGAGGGCCAGGTCGTATTCCTGGACTATGCCGCCATCGACCGCGTCCTGGTCGGCACCGAGCGGGCCGTGGGGCTCGCCGCCGACGTGCTGGAAACCCGGCCGGCGGGGTTGGTCCTCGTCACCGAATTTTCGAACACGCCGGGCAAAAGCCACGGCACCTTTGTGGGCGACGCCAGCGCCCTGACCTTTGTCGAGAGCGCGCCCCTGCCGCCCACCCTCTACGTCCGGTTGGAGGACCTGGCCCCGGCCGGCATCGAGGGCTGGGAGGATCTGGCCCACGTCGAGCAAGCGCACCTGACCTGGGACGCCGACGTCTTTTCCCCGGCTGAATCGGGCAACCTGATCGCCCGCATCCCTTCGGCCACGTCCGGCGCAGAGTTGGAGAGCGATCCGGCCCAGGCCATCATTCTCGGCGCTCACGTGGACAGCTCCAACGCGCCCGGCGCCCTGGACGACGGCAGCGGCTCGGCCATCCTGCTAGAGATCGCCCGCGTATTGGACGAAGCGCAGGTGCCGCCGCCGACGGACCTCTATCTGTGCTGGTTCGGCAGCGAGGAATTGGGGCTTTACGGCTCGTCCCACTTTGTGGCCACGCACCAGGAATTGCTCGACCGGACACGGACCATGCTCCAGACCGACATGCTGGGCCACCCCCTCGAGGGGCTCCGCGCCGAGCTGCGGCTGGTGAGCTGGTCCTACGCCCGGCTGGGCGACCCCCGCCTGGCCTGGCCCGAGTTCCTGGCCGATGCTGTCGAGAAGCGGGGCATCGAGGTTCAGCCCCAGGACGTGCCCTTTGTCTACTCGGACGACAGCAGCTTTGGCGGCTTTGACGTGCCCCACGCCGACCTGATCTACGAAGCAGAGTTCTCGGGCAGCGTCCACTATGCCACCCACATCCACGATCCCTACGACACGGTCGCGCTGGTCCGGGAGATGGACGGGATGCTGGCCCAGATGGCCCAGGTGGTGCTGACCGCAGCCCTGGAACCGCCAGCGGACCTCGCCGCCGTGCGCGTCACGCCCCGCTCCGACCGCCGGGCCGTCTTTGTGGCCAGCCACACCGAGGCGGTCCACATGACGCCCGTCGGCTTTCGTCAGCTGGGCATGGCCCTGGCGATGGAGGGCTTTGACGTGGACCTGGTGCCCCACGGCCAGCCGGTAACGTCCGAGGACCTAGAGGGCGCCGACCTGGTCGTCGCCCTGCCGGTGATGGACTATCCCGGCCTCGGCGCCGGCCCGGCCGCTTACGACGAGGCGTGGACCGATGAGGAGGCAGCCGCGCTGGAAACCTACGCCGCCGAAGGCGGCCTGCTGGTGCTGACCAACAGCGCCCACCGCCTCAAGTACGGCAACCGGGGGCTCGATCTCAACGAGGATTGGGCCGACGCCAACGCGTTGGCCAGAAGGTTCGGCGTGGCCTATCAGGAGGGCACCGTGTCTGCCGGGCAGGGGCAGCCTGTGGGGGAGAGTCCCCTGCTGGATGGCCTGCGCAGCCTGGAGCTAAGCGCGGGGAACGGCGTGCCCTTTGTTCTGCTGGACCCAGACGCCCCCCAGGTGCTGGTCGAGGCGGGGGGGACGGCGGTCGTCGCCCTGCTGGACGACGGCGCCGGGCAGGTGCTGGTCCTGGCCGACGTGGCCATCCTCACCAGCGGCTACGGCGACCCGCAGAACCTGCCCTTCTGGCGCAACCTGGCGGAATACGCCCGGGGGCGATAAACAACGGACCTGCGGAATTCTCAGATCGGCCTGGGTTCCGTCAAAGCCTCAAGAGGAACCGCTCTGCTGCTGGGCGCGCCGAGCCTCCAGCTCTCGGTCCAGTTCACGCTTGATGAGCACCAGGGCGACGACGGTGACCAGGATGACGGCCAGGACGATGACCATGGCCAGCCGGCGGGTGTCGAGTTCTTCTAGCTTTTCCCTCGCCGCGCTCTGCACCTGCTGGCTCGCCTCCAGCGATTCTTCGGCCTTGGTTTCGACCTCTTCCAGGCGGACATTGTGCTGCAAAGCCCGCGATTCGATGAGGGGCGTCCGCGCCTGCGCCAACAGCTCTTCCTCCTCGGCCATGATCAGGCGCATCTCGACGGCCTCGGCGATCAGGGCCTCGGCCCTCTCAAACGCCTCGTCGGCCTGGGTGAGGGCCTCGTACATGGCCTGCACCTCGCCGGCCGTGTCACTGCCGGGCGGATGGCAACTGCCGCAGTGGCGCTCGTCCGTGCCCAGGAAAAGGTCGCGGGTGGCGGGGGGCACGTCGTAGCGTCCGTGGCAGGTCACGCAGCGGGGCGCGGCTTCGACCATCATCCCCCTGCGGTGCGCGCCTTGCAGGTAATAGTCTTCTGTGGCCGAGTGACACCGGCCACAGACGTTGGCTACCTCTTCAAAGCCGGGCGGCGCGGCGCCATGGGTGCCGTGGCAGGTCGAGCAACTCGGCGCGCGAAGCTCCTGGCGCTGGAGCAAGGCCAGGCCGTGGACGCTGTCGCGGTAGAGCTCGAATTGGTTGGTGGGGATGTCGTATTCGGCCATGAAGGTCTCGTCGCTGTGGCACCGGGCGCACATCTCGGGCTCGTTCAGGGGATAGACCTCCGAGGCCGGGTCGCCGATCTCCAGGACGCGGTGCCCGTCGTGGCAGTCGAAGCAGGTCGCCACCTTGGTATCGCCCTCCAGGAGGGCCTGGCCGTGCTGGCTCTGCCAGTATTGGTCGAGCTGGTCGGTGGGCAGATCGTAGGGGCGCATCAGGTCCACGCGGGTGTGACACGATCCGCACAGGCCCGGAATCTGGTCTTTGGGCAGCGGCCCCAGGTAGCCGGCCTCGGGTGACATCGATTCCTCGACGGTCGGCTCGGTCGGATCGCCGCCGTGGCAGCTCACGCAGCCGACGCCCTCCGCCGCGTGGACGCTCTCGGCCCAGTCGGCCGTAATGTCAGCGTGTTTGCCGCCCAGGTCCTCGTGGCAGGCGATGCACATATTCTCCCCAAAGAGCTCGGGCTCCTGGATGGGGGTGGGCACAGCCTGGACCGAGGGTGGCAGGGTCGCCGTCGGGCTGGGCGTCGGCTCGGGCGCCTCGGCCTCGGCGGCCACGTGACAGGCCAGACAGGTCTCGTTGGCCCGGCCCTCGTGATCCTCGGGAAAGGGCACTATCTGGCCCAGGTCGTGGCATTCAAGACAGTCGTCCCGATCCTCCAGGGGATGGGGCACCGGCGGCAGGTCTCTGACCTCGCCGGGCTCGTGGCAGCCGGTGCACGTTTCGACGGGCCGGCCTTCGTGATCCTCGGGAAAGGGCGCCACCTGATCCAGGTCGTGACACGCCAGACAATCCTCCCGGCCCTCGATGGGGTGGGGCACGGAAGGGATCTGAAGTTGGGGCAGGCCGTAGGTCGAGGCCGCCGCCACCAGCAGCAGGGCGGTCAGCAACACGAGAGCGAAAGCAATTCGTAGATTACGCATAGCACACCCTCCCTAACTGTACCAGCCCCAGATGGACAGGGCGACAAAGACGATCAGGATCAAGCCGGTGATGGCCATGGCCAACTTGCGGTTGCGGGGATGGCGCTCCGGCTTGCGGTCCAGGAAGGGGAGGATGGTCAGCAGCACGATGCCGACGGCCGGAATGGCGATGCCCAGCATTTCGGCCAGGAGGCCCGAGCCGACGAGGAGGGGCGGGACCTTGACGAACTGGTAGATCCAGAGAAAGTACCACTCGGGCTTGATGTGCTGCGGCGTGTTGAAGGGATCGGCCTGCTCTTCCAGGCCGGTGGGCAGGAGGGAGACGAGGACGATGAGCGCCGCCAGCAAGATATAGCTGGTGATGACCTCCAGGATGATATAGTTGGGAAAGAAGGGGATGGTGTCCTCTTCCGGGTACTCCGGGTGTTTGTAGCGGATGGGATACTCTTCCTCCGCTTGAGACCTCTCTTTTTTCTCCTCCACGGTGCGATCCTCCTCGACGCCGGCCTACAGCGGGCCGGAAATGCCCTGGCGGCGGATGATGATCAAGTGCACGGCCAGAAAGACAAACATCGCCACGGGCAACACCAGCATGTGGCCGCCGTAGAAACGGGTCAGGGTCAGGCCGGTGATGTCCGGGCCGCCACGCAGGAGGGCCAGCAACTCGTCGCCGATCCAGGGCACCACGCCCAGGATCTCGCTGCCGACGGTCGAGCCCCAGAGCGCCTTCTGGTCCCAGGGCAGCAGGTAGCCGGTGAAGCCAAAGGCCAGGGTCAGCAACAGGAGCACGACCCCGGCGACCCAGTTCAGCTCGCGCGGCTTTTTGTACGAGCCGGTGATATAGACGCGCAGCATGTGGGCCACGCAGGTGGCGATCATGAGCGAGGCCGACCAGGAGTGGATGCTGCGGATGAGCCAGCCAAAGCGGACCTCGTTCATGATAAAGAGGATGCTGTCGTAGGCTTCCTGGGGCGTCGGCTTGTAGTAGAGGGAGAGCAGGATGCCGGTCACGCCCTGGATGATAAACAGCGTGAAGGTGAGGCCCCCCAGACAAAAGTACCACTTGATGGCGTGCCTGGGCACCGGTTTCTTGAGAAATGCCTGGAGTGGCACGCGGACGTCGAACCGTTCGTCGAGCCAGTCTCCCACCTGTTCCCAGCGACTGCGTTCCGTTCGTGCCGACATCAGCTTTCTCCTCCTTCCACGTAAATCTGATCCTCTTCCACCTGGACGCGGAACGGAGCGAGCGGCGACGGCGGCGGGCCAGAGATGACGGCTCCATTGACGCTGAAATAGGCTTCGTGGCAAGGGCAGGCGATGACATCCCGCTGCTCGTTCCAAAAGACGATGCAGCCGAGGTGAGTGCATACCGCAGAGAGCGCCTTGAGCCCCTCTTCGGTGTTGATGACGATGACGGGCTTGTTGTTGACCGAAAAAACCTGGCCTGTGCCGGGAGGGAGGTCGGCCGTGGAGGCCACGGCCACACGCTCTCCGGCTTCGGCGGCACCCCGCCGGGGTGGCCACAGGTAGGCGATGATGGGGGTCAGCACACCGCCCGCCGTGGCCACGGCAGAGAAGGCCAAGAGGATATACTTTAGGAGGCCGCGGCGACTGAAGGGACAGTCCAGCCCTTCATGCTCTGTCTCATTGACCGACTCGTTCATCCTTTCCCTCCATTTGCTACCGGACACTTTTATAGTTGCCGGGAGGAATAGCCGCGGATCGACAGAAATGCGCGGATTTTTCAAAGCAGACGAGTTTTGTGCCCCAATTCAACGAGTCCAATCCGCGTTTTTCTGTAAATCCGTGATTCTGAAGCACATGGCAGAAAAAGTGTCCGGTAGTGAATCCCTCCATTGGAATGCAAAGGCAGGGCAATCGCGTTTGGACCTCTAACGCCTGTCATTGCGAGCAAAGCGAAGCAATCTCTGCTTGTTTCAAGGGGATTGCTTCGTCGCTGACGCTCCTCGCAATGACAAATGCGATTGCCCTGGATGCAAAGGGGGGCGGGCCAAACGAATGACCTGCCCCTCACTTGACCCGTTATCTGTGCGTCGCGCCAGACACCGCTACGGGCGCGTCATGCCGCCGACGTCGCCGCCGACGTGCTCGATGGCGTCGTAGAGCAGCTGGATGACGTATTGGGGGTTGTGGGCAAAGCCGCCGGGATCTTTTTGCGCGTACTGGTAGTTGTAGGCTGCCCGCAATAGCGCCGGCGTCCAGGTGCCGTAGCGATTGCCAAAGTTGACCTCGTCGGGCGTAGCCTCGCCGTCGCCGTTGGTATCGACAAAAAAGTAGGGGTAGCTATGCGAGTCGTAGACGATGGCGTCCGTCCCCTCGGTGTCGGCTGCGTAGGCCTGGATGGCCCCGTAGAGCGCCTCGGTCAGGGTCTCGATCTCGCCGGCGATGCCTTCGCTGGTATCCCCGTCCCCGTCATAGTCGGTGTCGTCGATGCGGATGTCGGCCACGTCCTCAAAGTCGCCGTGGCAGGCGCTGCACTCGTCGACCTTGACCTCCAGCGCGTGGGCGTTGTGGCACCCGGAACAGGTGTCGTAGCCGGACACGTGCTCGTTGCGCCCGACGTACTCCATGCCCTCGTACTGGTAGCCGCCCATCGCCTCGCCGCCGAACAGAGTTGCGCCGGCGGCAAAGTAGTGGACGTTGGCAAAGCCCAGGCCCTCCACGACAGTATCCTCCTCCGCGTCGCCGATGCGGCGGTCGACGCTGGCCGTCGATTCGCGGCCCTGGTGGCACTCCAGGCAGAGGTTGTTGGCCGTCGCCTCAAAGGCGACCGTGGCGCCACTGGGGAACTCGACCTCGGTGACCTCGTAGAGGGTGAATTCGGGCTGACTGTCGTGGCATGTGGCGCATTCGAAGCCATTGGCGATGGGCTGTTCGATCTGCACGCCGTGCTCCAGCAGGAAGGGCAGGCCGGCGGCGCTGTGGCAGGTGGCGCACGAGGCGCTCACCGCGCCATCCTCGTCCCAGTGGCGGAAGGCTTCCTCCGACCCGGCAAAGTGGCCGTGGTCGATGCGGTGCATGCCCGTCATGTCGATGGGGCTGGCCAGCGTCGCGTTCAGGTCCTCAATGGAGTCATAGAGGAGCTGGATGATGTATTTGCCGCCGTGGGCGTAGGCGCCGGGGTCCTTGAGGGAGGTCTGGTAGTTGTAGGCGGCCTTGGCCAGGCGACCGGTCCAGCTCGCGTACCGGTTGCCATAGTTGGCCTCATCCTCGTCAGCCTCGCCATTCTCGTTAGTATCGACGAAAAAGTAGGGATAGCTTTGCGTATCGTAGACGATGGGGGTCTCGGCCACCTCGCTGGCGTAGGCTTGCATGGTGGCATAGAGCTTTTCCTGCATCGTCTCGATCTCGTAGTAGATGCCCTCTTCGGTGTTGCCATCCCCGTCATAGTCCACCAACGAGCCCGCCATGCGGACGTCCCGGATGTCTTCCACGCTGCCAACGTCGGTGTGACACTCGGCGCAGGAATCGAGCTGAAGCTCCAGGGTGTGGGGGCTGTGGCACTCCACGCAGGCGTTAAACTCCTGGACGTGGTCGAACTTGGCGTCGTAGGCTTTGCCCTCGTACTGGTAGCCACCGTCGGCCAGGGTGCCGTACATGGTGGCTGCCGCGGCAAAATAGTGGATGTTGGTAAAGCCCAACTCCTCGCTGGTGGTGTCCATGTCCTCCAGGCCGGCCTCGGCGATGGCATTGTCCACCGACGCGGTCGAAGCCCGGCCCTGGTGACAGACGGCACAGCGAGCCTCCGGACCTTCGATGGTGATCGTAACGCCCGACGGGAAGGGGATCGTGTCCAACATGGCTGTCGCCTCGTTGTGGCAGGCGGCGCAGTCGACGACCGTGCCGACGGGCGCGGCCTGGTCCACGACCCACATCTCGCTGCCATCGGCGCCCAGGTAGTCCTGGTAGCCGGGGCTGCTGTGGCAGGCAGCGCAACTGGGCGGGATCTCTTGGGGATCGTCCTCGTCCCAGTGGCGGAAGGCTTCGGCCTCCTCGTCGGCGTGAGGCGACTCGGCCCACATCTCGGCAAAGGGCACCTCGGTGATGCCCGCCGGAACGTCGGGGCATTCGACCTCGGGGCACTCGACCGGCTCGGGACACTCCGGGCACTCGGGGCACGGCTCTGCCGTCGGACAATCTGGGCAGGGTTCCGGGGTTGCTCCACAACCGACCAACAGTAGACCCAGGAGCAACAAGCCCGTCACCACAACCAGATACGTTTTCAACTTCATCGTGTGATCTCCTCATCATTTCTAACTCTAAATAGATACCAATCCCCAAACTGCAATCTTGGCTCTGTGAACCTCAAGACTACCTCCCCTCTGGCTTCCTTGGCTCTTTCTAGTACAATATCTTGGAAAAAGGCAAGGGTCCCGCGTCCGAGACGCAGGTTCACCCCTCTAGGATACCACAAAGGCACTCAGTTTTCACGTGACACCTGTCCCCCCTTTTTCGGGACATTCCGGAAGTCCCAATTGTAAGCTGGACTGCTTGATGTTATAATGAGGACTGTGGAAGGGCTCTTGTCATGAACTTGACCCAAGTACTTGAAGTTAACTGGGTAATCCTATACTTTGTCTACGGCCAGGTCTTTTTCATCACTGGCCTGGTGACGGGCCTCCAATGGCGACGCCAAAGTGAGTTGGAGTTGGCCCGGCCCCTGCCCTGGCTGGCAGCCTTTGGCATCGCCCACGGCCTCAACGAGTGGGGTTATATCTTTGTCCCGCTGCAAGCGCTTTATCTGGCCGATCTCGTGGTGCGCCTGATGATCGTCGGCCACCTCTTGCTCCTGGCGGTGTCCTTCTTTTTTCTCCTGCAGTTTGGCATCGAACTGGTCCTGCCCCGGTTGCCCCGTCGCCGCTGGCTCCGCCTGCTGCCGGCGGGGGTCCTCATTCTGTGGGCCGTGGCCGTCTTTGTGCGGGGCGTCCTGGTCCAGGATCCTCTCAACGTCCTGGGGGCCATCGGCGATGGCTGGAGTCGCTACGCCCTGAGCTTCCCAGGATCGCTGTTGGCCAGCGTGGGGTTGTTTTACCAGGCGCGCCAGGTACGGGAGATGGGGTTCCGCCGCATTCACTTGTACTTGACCGGGGCGGCTCTGGCCTTTGCCGTCTATGGATTGGTCGGGGGCTTGATCGTGCCCACGGCCCCGACCTTCCCGGCCAACCTGCTCAACTATAGCCTGCTGGACCAGACCGTGCACGTGCCGGCCCCCGTTTTTCGCTCGATCTGTGGCCTGGCCATGGCCTTTTTTATCGTCCGCTCGCTGGACGTCTTTCAGGCCGAGACCGACCGCCGCATCGAAGAGATGGAGCGCACCCAACTGCTCGTCGCCGACCGGGAGCGCATCGGCCGGGAACTGCACGACGGCATCATTCAGAACATCTATGCCGCCGGTTTGAACCTGGAGGACGCCCGCCACCTCGTCGTCGAAAATCCGGCCCAGGCCCAACGGCGCATCGGCCGGGTGATGGACGCCCTCAACCGGACCATCGAGGACATCCGCCGCTACATCTTTGATCTGCGCTCGGCAGAGCAGAGCCGCGAATTGGAATCCGTGCTGGAGGAACTCGTCCGGGATTTGAGGCTCGATACGCTGCTGGAGGTCGATCTGGAGGTCGTGGGCCAGCGCTGCTGTTGGCTCGAAAGCGACGACGTGGCCCAGATAACCCAGATCATCCGCGAAGCGCTGAGCAACGTGGTGCAGCACGCCCAAGCCAGGTGCGTCGCCGTCACCCTCGAGTATGGGGGTGAGTTTACCAGCCTGACAATTGCCGACGATGGCCAAGGGGCGGACTTGTACACGGCGCGGGACGGGCATCGCCTGGGACAGGGGATCGCCAACATGCGAGCCCGCGCCAAAGTGATGAGCGCTCAGCTCGTCTTGGATAGCCAGCCGGGACGTGGATTCAAAGTTGTGCTGACGATCCCTTGTGAGAACGGTTCCAAGGTCGTCATAGACCCAAGCGAGCAGGAGATAAGCGTTTGAGAATTCTACTGGTGGACGACCACGAAGTGGTGCGCCTGGGCGTGCGCGCCCTCATCGAGCGCCAGCCGGGGATGGAGGTCGTCGGCGAGGCAGGGACGGTCCGCGAGGCCATCGTCCAGGCCGAACGCCTGGCCCCCGACGTGGTCGTGCTCGACGTCCGCCTGCCCGGCGGCAACGGCCTGGAGGCTTGCCGCCAGATCAAGGCCCAGCGCCCCGAGACCAAGATCATCGTCTTGACCTCCTTTCCCGACGACGAGGTGATCTTTGACGCCATCGCCGCCGGCGCCGATGGCTACGTGCTCAAGCAGATCGGATCGGACGACCTTATCCGCGCCCTGGAGCGCATCGGCCAGGGCGAGAATCTGCTCGATCCTTCGGTGACGGGCCACGTCTTTGCCAAGATGCGCGAAATGCGAAAACACGAGCGGGCCCACGCCTTTGCCGACTTGAACGCCCGGGAGATGGAGATCCTGGCCGCCATCGTCGAGGGCAACACCAACCGCGAAATTGCAGAGCAGGTGCACCTCAGCGAAAAAACAGTGCGCAACTATGTCAGCATTATCCTGGGCAAGCTGAACGTCTCTTCCCGGGCCGAGGCGGCGGCCTACGCCGCCCGGCACCGCATCGAGGACTATGTCTGAGCCTGGTTGGCGGATTGAAGCAAAAGAGCCCGGGGTTGGTCAACCCCGGGCTCTTTGGGTGTGCAGGCGCTCGGCCTGGCTTCGGGCTACTGCTCAGGCTTGTGGCAGAGCTGGCACTGCTCGTTGACGTAATCAACGTGGTTCGATGGCGCCGGTTGGATCTCGCCCTCCGGATCGTGGCACTGGAAGCAATCCTCCCGGCCCTCGATTTCGTGCGTGATCTGGGGTGCCAGGCTGACAAAGAAGGAAGCCGATTCGACAAAGCCTTCGGGCGTGTGGCAGATGTCGCACTCGCCCGGCAGGTGGTTTTCCGGCGCTTCGTGGCAGTTGCTGCACACGAAGGGATCGAGCACCAGACCTTCGGCGTGGCAGCCCTCGCAGGCGGCCTGTTGATGCCGGCCCACCAGTTCCACCGGGTGCATCTCGGCCGGCAGGCTGGCCTCTGAGAAGCTGGCCGGCGTGTGGCACTCCTCGCAGTTGGGGCCATAGTGGTCGGGTGGCGGCTGGTGGCAGTCGCTGCACGCCCCGGTCAGCTCCCGGCCCTCGACGTGGCAGTCGGCGCAAGAGGGGGCGGCGTGTGCGTTCTCCAGCGGGAAGGGGTGCTCAAAGTCGCCCATGTCGGCCTGCTCAAAGCCCGCCGGCGTGTGGCAGTCATCGCACGTGCCCTCAAAGTGGGCCGGTGGCGGCTCGTGGCAGTTGGCGCACTCGAACGATGGCATGCGCACGCCATTGTGACAGTCGTGGCACCACACTTTGGCGTGTTTGCCCTGCAGCTCGAAGGGGTGGGGGAAGGCGGCGTTCAGCTCCACCTCCGGCCAGGCGCGGCCGTGGCAGGCCTCGTTGGCGCAAAAGCTGGAATCGTCGGCGCCAAACTCGATCTCGCCGTGGCAGACGGCGCAGTTCTCGTCGGCCTGGAAGCGGTGGTCGGCCATAAAGTTGGTCTCCAGGTGCGAGGCCGGCTCCTGGATGTAGGCCAGGGGCACAGCCGGCGGGCGGGCGTCACCGCCGACCGTCTCGGGAATGCTGTGGCAGATGTTGCAGTGCAGGCGGATCGACGTCCCATCGTCGGCCAGGTGTTTGCCGTTGTGGCAGCGGAAGCAGCCGGCAAAGTCCTTGTGTTTGTTGTGGTCAGGGAAGCTCCGCCAGGTCACGCCAGGCTCTTCAAAAATCAGCCGTTCGATGAATTCCTCGGCCAGATTCTCGGCCTGATCGATCTCCTGCGGGTAGGCATCAGCAGCCTCGGGATAGGTCGCCACATAGTCCTCGCGCGTGGTGGCGACGGCGGCCAGCGCCTCTTGCTGGTCCGTGTGGTCGGCGGTGAGCAGTTCGACCATGTATTTCTTGGCAAAGGGCAGATCGGTGCTCAAGCGACCGTCGTCCATGGCCTGGTGGATCAACTCGCCGGGCGAGGGGAAGGGATGGCCGACGCGGTTGTGGCAATCCACGCATTCCATCACGTGTTTCTCGGCCTGGGCAATCTCTTCCGCCGACAGGGGATTGGTCACGTCGTTGTACTCGACGGTCCGGCCATCGGGCAGGGTGGTGCGCACCCAGAGTATCTCTTCCTTGTTCTCACCGTTGATGATGAATTCGACCTGGTTGGCGATGTGCCAGTGGATGCCATAGCCCAGGCCAGTCTCCCGCTCGCCGCCGCCGGTCTTGAGCATCAGGTAGGTGCGTGCCCGGGTGTTCTCCTCGTCGGGCAGGTAGCGGACGATCTCGCGCACGCGGTCGCCGTGAAAGGCCGGCGGCCAGTGGCACAGTTCGCACGATTCGTTGGCCGGGCGCATCGTCTCCGATTCGAGGGGGCGGTCATAGGCGTCAAAGAGCACCTCGGGCAGGTGGCGAAAGTGGCTGGCTTTGAGAAATATGTTCTGAATTGTGCCCACGCGGCCCATGTGGCACTCTACACACTTGATGCTGGCGTGGTACGAGTCCTCAAACGCCGTGATCTCTTCGGGGTGCACGTCGTGGCAAAAGTTGGCGCAGAAGGGCACGCTGTTGGAATACTCCCAGACCTGGATGGCGATCACGCCCAGGATGATAAAGCCGAGGATAAAGGCGCCCCCGATCAGCAGGACCTGCCGGGCAGGGATTTTGCGGAACCTGACCCTCTTTTTCTTTTCGTTGGTTTCCTCAGTCGTGGACTCGTTTACCTCTTCCGTCATGGACACCTCCATGGTGTAACGTTGCGCTTCTGGAACCTTGCCACCGGCGCATTATACCCCGGATTGCCGGGTGCGTCAACCGGGTTGCGCCTACTCTTCCGGCGCGCCGATCTCGATCCAGTGGATGATCAGGTCCAGCTCTTCCGGGCTGAACTGGCCCGGATGGTCGCCGCTGGCCATGCGGCTGACCAGCGAGCTGGTGTGGGACTCGCCGGGCACGACGGCCGGGCCGCTGACGCCACCGGCCAGCGCCGCCTCGTAGCTGCTCAGGTCCAGCCCGCCCAGCGCCGTGGTGCTGCCGTGGCAACCTGCACATTTCTGATTTATCAGGTCGGCGATGCCGTCTTGCCAGGAAGTGGGCTGATCCTCTCCTGACACCAGCATCGGCGTGCTGGTCGGCGGCGGGGGCGGGATGGTCGGGATGGGCGTCGGGGTCAGCGGCGCAAAGACGACGACGTCTTCTGGTGGCGGGACGGTGGCAATGGCTGTTTCTTCGTAGGCGACAAAGAGATAAACCCCAATCAACATGATGATGGCCAGGACCCCATACACCGGGAGAAAGATCCGGCGCCGCCTGGCCACGACGTCTGGAGGAACCTCGGGTGGCTTTTTGCCGGAATTGATTTCGGCCAGAGTCTTGGGGTGTTCGTCTTCCATTTCCTCTTCGGTCAAGTAGCCGGTAAAGATGCTCTTGTTGAAATGCCGCAGGTGGACGTGGTAAATGTGCCAGACGATGATGGCCAGCACGGCCAGCGTGCCTTCCAGGCCGTGGGCCACCTTGGCCGCCGGGACGGCGACGCCGGGCAGCACCTGGGTGGTGGCGATGGGATTCCAGAGCATAAAGCCGCTGACGCCCATGACGATGGTGCCCCATACTACGGCCCAATACTCCAGCTTTTCCTCAAAGGTGTAAAATCCCTGCTGTGGCTGCTCCTTGCTCAGGCCCAGGTTGTAGCGTACCGATTGGATGGCGTTGCGCACGTCCTCGATACTGGGCAACATGCTCGGCGACTTGCGCAGGACGAAAAGCCGGTACCCCAGGTGCCCGAGGTGATAGATCGTCTCCAGCATCAACACGGCGGCCGCGACGCGGTGGAGGTAGCGGACGACCTCGATGCCGCCCAGCACGCCCACGATCCATTGAGACAGGCCCACGTCCACATAGATCTGGACCAGGCCAGTGACGGCCAGCAGGGCAAAGCTGACGGTGAGCACCCAGTGCTCGAGGCGATAGGAAAGGGAGAAGCGTTTGTACTTGCGGGTTTCAGACATGTCGCCGCTCCTTCTTTCTGCGTTCTACAAAGCGTTTGCGCGCATCGCTGGCCACGAATAGTACCATGCCGATGATGAGGGTCGGGATAAAGATCTCGTAGAACAACTCGATGTAGTAGACCAGCGGCGCGTGCTGGGGGTCGGGCCGGTAGTGGCTGATCCAGGACGTGGGAAAGTTGGCCGTGGCGTCGGGGTGGCACCTCTGGCACGTAGCCAGCAGGTTCTCTTTTATCACGGCGCTCTCCGGATCGTCCACCTCTTTCATGTCGTGGACGCCGTGGCAATCGACGCACACCGGCTTGTTGGTCTCCTGGTCGGGGGCGACGGCCTGGAACAGCACCACTGTGGTCCCGTGAAAGTCCGAGACGTAGGTGTCAAAGACCTCGGTGCTGATGCCATAGCGGCCCATGATCTCCGGATCGGCGTGGCAATCGGCGCAGATCTGGGGCGAAAAGAGGTGAAACGGCCCGGTCTGCGGCCCCTCGATGCGGTGGACGTGATGGCAATCGGTGCAGGAGGGCACGTCGGGGTTGCCCTCGCCGATCAGGGCCGCACCGTGGACACTGTTTTTGTACAGCTCAAAGATCTCAGAATGGCAAAGCTCGCACATCTGTGAGGAGCGGCTGCGTGGCTCGTCGGGCGGCCCGATGTTGTGGGTGCCGTGACAGTCGGTGCAGACCGCCGCCCGGGTGTCGCCGCCGGCCAGGGCCACCTGGTGGACGCTGTCCAGGGTGGCGTCGTACTTGTCCTGGTGGCACAGGATGCACGACGAGCGGTAGAGTGACAGGGTAAACTCGCGCCGGGTCTCGACCGCTAGCGGCGGGTGCGGGTACTCGGCGGTATCGGCGTGGCAGTGGACGCAGAGCATGTCCGCCTGGCCGTGGACCGAGGCGTTGTACACCTCCGGGTTCACGGTGAGATAGAGCACCTCGCCGGAGGGCAACGTGGTCTGCATGCCGGGCTGACCGTGACAGGCCAGGCATTGCTCATTGGCGGATTCTTGGGCCAGCACCAGGCCACCAGGCAGTACCATCCAAGCGGCCAGCGCCACTCCCAAGCTCAACACCACGACGATCAATCGTTTAGCAACCTTCATGGTTCCTTCTCCAAGGTTGTACTTGGTCAGATTATAATGGCAGCAGCGATTTCCGACAAGTTCAAAACGATCCCTGGCTTCACTACCGGACACTTTTTCTGCCAGGTGCTTCAGAATCGCGGATCTGCAGAAAAACACGGATTGGACTCGTTGAATTGGACCACATAGTTCATCTGCTTGAGAGTTCTGCATAAAAAAGTTGGCCTCAAAATGGTAATGATATGTTAAGCAAA
>CAYLZO010000020.1:0-35880 GCA_964387775.1 uncultured Anaerolineaceae bacterium | reverse complement strand
CGGCCGGGAGGGTGTCGGGTGCTCTCTCCGGCCTTCGATAGTGGGTTAGGCCCAAACGCCTATTGCTTCTCCGAGAAAAGTACGCTATAATGGAGGCGCGGGCCGGCTCAAAGGGCGGTTCTCGTCGGCCACGAGAGCCGCTTTCTCTTATCCGGAAAAGGACGAAGGAGTTCAGGAGGTAGTCGGTGGTCGAGGAGGACAAGGAGAAATCAACCAAGCAGATTCTCGATCTGGCGGCCGAGCGGCGGAGGGAAAAGCAAGTCGTTGACGTCGAAGCGGAGAAAACCCTCATCGTCGTCTTTGCCCTTTGGGATCAGCCCCCCGCTGGCACCTCCCCCAACCCGGTAGCGAAGAGCTTCTACGGCCTGCACGCCGCCGACGTCGAGTCTATCGTGACTCTGGACGAAATCACCTACATCCCCGGCACCCCACCCTGGATCTTGGGCGTCGTCAACGTTCGCGGCGAGATCGAATCGGTGCTCGATCTGAAAGCCGTGCTCGGCCTGGATCGGGCCAAGGTCACAGCCGAAAGCCGCCTGCTCATCGCTCAACAGGATAGCCTGCGCTCAGGTCTGCTCGTGGACCAGGTTGTGGACATCGTCGAGGTCCCCCTCCATGCCATTCATTCCCCTCCCACGCCCCTGGAAGGTGGAAAAGGGGTCTATATCGAAGGGGAGGCCCAATACCTCGATGAGACCCTCATACTTCTGAACCTGTCCGAGGTCTTTCGCCGGGCACTAGAAACCGGCCAAGTGTGAGCTCTGACGCGTTGCGCGATCCCCATCTTGGGGACCCATTCTCTCACAGAACCTTGAGCCTTCGGCTTTGATTCGAGGAAACGATGCAGTCTGAACCGAATGCCGCGCAATTGGACGATTTTGCCTTCGGCGAGCGGATCATCAACTATATCCGCTGGCCCTTGATTACCATTCTCTTGCTGTTCAACAACTTGGGTTTTACCGAGGAAAAGTCCCTCATCTGGCCTATCAACGTCGTGGTGCTGCTCGCCTTGCTGATGACGGCCTATATCCAATATCGGCTTCGTCAGGGCCATTCCTTTGGCAGGCCGGTCACGCTGGCCCTCTCGGTGGTCCAGGACACCCTGATTACAGTCGGCATCTTCCTCACCGGGCTCTACGACAGCCACTTTTTCGTCTTTTACTACCCCTCCCTCCTCGGCTTTTCCCTGGCCTTTTCCCTCCGGTTGGACCTGATTTACGCTACCCTCGTCGGGTTGGTCTATTCGGCCCTCTCCTGGTTCTTGACTCCGGGCGTGAGCGGCAATGCCGTGGCCGCCAAAGTCCTGATCGAGCGCTGGCTGGTCATGTACGTCATCGTCGTCATCGGCTGGTTCGTCGTGCGCCAGGAGCGTATTCGTCGCCAGGCAGCCCTCGGCGCCGAGCGGCAGGCGCTCTTGGAGAACCAAGAGCTCGTCCAGGCCCTGAACGCCCAAATGGCGAACTGGCAACGGATCGGCGAGGCCAACGACCGCACGGCCAGAGAACTGACCGCCCTGGCCCAGGATCTGGCGGCCCTGGCCCAGCAGATGGACGCCGGCTCTGCAGAGATCACGGTTGCCGCCCAAGAGATCACGAACCGGGCGGTCACCCACCTGGATCAGGTCGAGACCCTCGGCCACGTCACCGATCAGATCGTGGGCAGCGCTCACGACCTGGCCGCCACCGCAGGCCCTACGGGCACCGCTTCCGAACAGGCCCAGCACGCCGTAGAACGGGCCACCGAAGCCGTGCAATCCCTCGGCCGGCGCTCGGCCGCCATCGGCGAGTTGGTCGCCGCCGTGCGCCAGGTGGCCGACCAGACCAACTTGCTGGCGTTCAACGCCAACATCGAGGCCATCCAGGCCGGTGCAGAGGGCAAACGCTTTTCCGTCGTCGCCGACGAGGTTCGCCGCGTGGCGGAACGGGCCATCAGCCTGGCCCGCGAGATCGACTATCTCGGCGAGGAAGTGCAGTTCGGCACCCGCCAGGTCCTCGACGCCATGGCCGAAATCGCCGAGATGGTCAATCGCACGGTCAATCTGGTCCACGTCACCTCAGAGACCAGCCAGGGCCAGGAATCGAGCGCCGACCTGCTCTCCGGCTCGGTGACCGCCCTCAAGCAGGTCTCCCAGCAGAACGCCGTCGACCTCCAGGCCGTGACCACCGCCGTGGCGCAGCAGCGGACGGCCGTCAAAGAGATCGCGACCCTCAGCCGGCAACTGGCCGATTCGGCGGGCAACCTCAGCTCGCTGACCAAGACTTTGGCCCGATAGGAGCCACCGTGGACGCGATGCTGCACTTTCTCGTCTTTGAGGTGCAGGGCCAGCCCTTCGGCGTGAACGTGGACGACGTCGAGGTCCTGGTGGAAGGCGGGGACGGCGAGGGGACCTGGCAGTACGAGGGCCAAGACATTCCGGTGCAGAACTTTAGTGCCTGGATCGGCCTCGGGCCACCATCGTCCGCTCCCTCGCGCGTGTTCGTCAGCCGCTGCGGCGGTGCACTGCGCGGTTTCCTGGTGGACACCCCCCGGGACATTGTGGCCTTGCCCGTGGACGAGATATTTGCCATGCCGGACTTGATCCGGCGGGTGCTAGGCGCCACGCCGATCTGGGGCGTCGGCCGGCATGCTGGCGGTTTGCTGCTCTTGGTAGACCTTGCCCCGGCGCAAGGGGACCTTGCGTCTCAGTCATCGGTAGACCTGTCATAACGGTAGGCCGGGTTTTTCGCCCGGCCCAGGAGGAATGCTCGTGAAGATCAGTACGCGGATAACCATTGCCCTTCTCGTGGCGGCCATGCTTCCGCTGCTCATCACCGGGGGCTGGAGCCTCTACACGTTGCGGAGGGCCAGCGATGCCGCGACGGAGCAGAGTGAGGCAGCACTGACTGCGGTGGGTCAAGAGATGATCCACCAGAGGGCCATGGCCGTGGCCCGCCAGATCGAACTCTATCTGGCCGGCCACCCCGAACTGGACCTGGAGGACGCCGCCCAACTGAAAGCCAACGCCGAACTGGGCAAGATCGCCGTCCAAACCTACGGCCAGGAGCAGGAAGGTTACACGGCCGTCTACGATGCCAACGCCGTGACCCACTTTCATCCCTCGGCCAGCATCATCGGCCAAGACCTGCGTGTCGTGGTGAGCGACTTTCCCGACTTTTTGCAGATCATCAAAGACTCCCTCGACGGGACGGCAACGACGGGTTATTATGACTGGCCCATCGATCCCGGCGATCCCAACTCGCCGGTGCGGCGCAAATACATGAGCGTCGTCCCGGTGGGCGATACCTCCTTGCGCGTTGCCTCCACGACTTACCTGGACGAGTTCTCCCGGAAGGCCGAACAGGTGGAAACCGAATTGGACGGCATCTGGGATCGCATGTACCGCCAACTCCTCATCCTCATGGGCATTGTCGCGGCGCTGGCGGTCGTCGACGCTTACCAACTGGGCCGGCGCTTCACCCGTCCGATCCGGCAACTGACCGGCGCGGCCGCCGAGATCGCCGCCGGCGACCTGACGACCGAGCCGCCCACCAGCAATCTGGGCGAGCTGGGCCAATTGGCCAATACCTTCCGCCAGATGACGGGCAGTCTGAGTTCGCTGATCTATCGCGTCCAGGGCCTGAGCTCGCGGCTGAGCGCGGCCACGGAGCAGGTCACCGTGACCCACCGCCAGCACGCGGCCCACGCCGACGAACAGGCCGAGGCCATCTCGGACGCCAGCTCGGCCGTCCAGGAACTGGCCTCTTCGGCCGCCCACATCGCCGATACGGCCCAACAGGTCGTCGGCGCCGCCAACGAGACCCAGGCCAACTCGGAAAAGGGCGTTGCGGCGATGGACGACGCGGCCCAGCACCTGGAGCGGATCGCCGACAGCAACGAGGACGCTGTAGCCAAGGTCCGCGAGCTGGGTAGCCTGGCCCGCGAGATCGGCCAGGTCATGGACCTCATCGAGGACATTGCCGCCCAGACACGGATCATCGCTTTCAACGCCTCCATCGAGGCCTCGGCGACGGGCGCCGTCGGGCGCCGCTTCGCCGTCGTCGCCGGCGAGGTGCGCAACCTGGCGGGCGACGTCGCCGAGTCCACCGAAAATATCCGCGACAAAGTCCGGCGCATCCAGACGACGACCAATGAGCTCATCATCGCTTCGGAACGCGAGAGCAAAGAGATCGACGCCGGCCTGGCGCTGGGCAATACGATGACCGACCTGCTGGCCGAGATCCACCACAGCGCCCAGCAGACCACCCAGGCCGCCGAACAGATCTCCTTCGGCACCCGGCAGCAGCGCTCGGCCACCGAGCATTTGCTGGCCGACCTGCAATCGCTGGCCACCGGCGCCAAAGCCGTCGCCGCCAGCAGCCGAGAGACGGTCGCCGTCATGGAGGACCTGGTCCACATGACCCAGGAGGTAAATCAGACCATCGAACACTTCACCCTGCCCGATGAGCCCCCCCCTGCGGGGAAAGAGCCGGAGGAGGGGGAATAGGCCGGAGCCGTCCGTTGGCATAGGCAATCATGAAGGCGTTGATCCGTAGGCTGCTGAACATCCAACCCGGCGAGGGGCGCAAGCTGGCCGTCCTCTACGTCGTGGGCATCACCATCGCCACCAGCCTGGTGTGGGGTGGCGCCATCGGCCGCGGCCTCTTTCTCAAGCGCGTCGGCATCGAGTGGCTGCCGCTGATGTTCATCTTTGACGCCCTGCTGACCCTGCCCGTCGCCGTCGTCTATACCGCCGTCGTCGACCGGGTCGACAACGCCCGCCTGCTGGCCGCGATTTTCGGCGGCGTGGGCGCCTTTCTCCTGGCCAGCTGGGGTCTCCTCTTCGTCCACGAACAGGTCGTCGTCATCCCCTTCGTCCTCGTCGTCTTTGCCTTCTTTTACCTCGCCGAGCGGGTGCTGCGCGCCCTCTTTGCCGTCCACGCCTGGACCTTTTTCAACGACTACCTCGACATCCGGTCGGCCAAGCGCCTCTTTCCCGTCTTGGGCACCACGTCCCGGGTGGCGGGCATCGCCGCCGGCTCGCTGGTCGCCCTCCTCGCCGCCTTTCTCCCGGCCCAGAACCTGGTCCTGGCCTGGGTCGCCGTGCTGGGCCTGGGCGTCTGGCTCTCGCTGAGCACACCCCGCTGGCTGGCCGCCGACCGCCCGGAAACGCCATCGCGCCTTCGGCCCGGGGAAAAATCGTCGCTGGCGGCCTATTGGGAGAACCTGCGCGAGGGCTTTCGCTTCGTCTCCGGCTCGGGCTTTCTCAAACTGCTGGCCGTCGGCGCCGCGGCCATGACCGCCCTCCTGGTGCTGATGGATTACCAGGCCCAGCAGATTTTCACCCAGGCCTACGACACTGCCGAGGACCTGGTCGGCTTTTACGGGCTGCTGGAGACGCTGCTCAACCTCGTCGCCCTGCCGGTGCAGATGTTCATCGTCTCGCGCCTTGTCTCGTGGCTGGGGGTGGCCCAGGTCAACCTCTTTTATCCCATCGGCAGCCTGCTCATCTACGCGGCCCTGAGCCTGTGGCCCAACCTGTCCACGGCCATGACCGGCCAGTTCACGCGCGACACGTTCCGGTCCTCGGTGCAGGTGCCGGTGGACAACATGCTCTACAACGCCGTGCCCCTGCCGGTCAAGGGCCGGGCCCGGGCCTTTATCAAGGGGCTGCTCCTGCCCCTGGCTACCGTGACCATTGGCCTGGCGCTGCTGCCCGTGCGCCAGGCGGGTACCCTGCCCTGGTGGGTGATGGCCATCGGCGGAGCGGTGGCCATCGTCCAGGTGATCGCCGCCGTCTTGGTCCGGCGCCAGTATACCCAGGCCCTCGTGGCCATGCTCCAGGCCGAAGACTTTAGCGCCTACCGGCTGGCCGGTTCCGAGGGGCTTGGCCCGCCCGATCCGGCTACCTTCCGGCGTCTCCTGGACCGGCTCCGGGCCAGCCAGGACGAGGACTCGATCCTCTTTCTCAGCCAGATCGTGGCCGAGGTAGGCGGCCGCGAGGCCGAAGCGCAACTCGTCCAGGTGGCCCAGGAGGCCAGCCCCTTGGTCCAGGCCGGCATCCTGGAGATGTTGCTCGAAACCGGGACCCTGGGCGAGTCGGTCCTGGCCCTCAGCCGCCGGTCCTTAGCGGCGGGCGACTCCCGCGTGCGCCGGGCCGCCCTGGCCATCCTGGAGCGACAGATGGGGGCCAACAATCCCGAACTCTGGCCCCTGGCCCTGCCCCTGCTCGACGACCCCGACCCGGAGGCGCGACTGCCGGCCATCCGCCTGCTGGTCCGCTCCGGCGACTTTTTCTACCTGTCCGACGCCGTGCGCTCCCTCCACCAGTTGCTCGACGACGGGGACCACCCCGAGCGCCGGGCCGTCGGCTTGCGCGCCCTGGCCGCCATCGGCGACGCGCGGATGGTCCGCAACCTGGCCCGCTACCTGGACGATCCCGACGACGCCGTGCGGCTCCAGGCGGCCCAGGTGGTCGAAGCCTTGGCCGATCCCGGGGCGCCAGAGTGGGCCGTCACCCAGGCCCGCGAGGCTGTGGCCCGCCAGTTGGCCGATCCCGTCGAAGGCGTGCGCCTCAGCGCCCTGCGCGCCCTGGGCAAGCTGGGCGGCCCCCGGGCCCTCGACCGTTTGCTGGACGCCCTGGCCGACCCCAGCGAATTGGTCCGCGAGCGGGCCGAGCAGAGCCTGGTCGACCTGGGCAAGGACGCAGCCCCGGCGCTGGAGGCGATCCTGGACGACGGCGCAGATTTGCCGCCAGGAGCGGGGGAGCGGGTGCGCCAGTCGGCAGCCGTGGCCCTGGCCCAGATCGCGGGCGAGCGGCGCGTGGGTCCTGCCGAGGCCCAACGCTACCTCCGCCGCGTCGAGGGCCTTTTCGAGGGCGCGCTGCGCCGCATCTATGCCGACCTGCGCCTGGGCGTAGCCCTCGACGCGCTCCGCCCGGCCAGAGAATCGGCAGGCGAGCCGCCGCCGGACGTGGGGCTCGCCGGGCTGGACGCGCTGGCCGCCCTGGGCAAACGGAGCCGCGCTGCCCGCCGCAGCCAAACGCGGGCTACCGGAGCGAAGGATGGCGGGTCGGCCAAGGCCCTGCTCCAGGAGGCCCTCAGCCAGCGCAGCGCGCGCCGCCTGGACGGCGCCTTCCGGCTCCTGGCCGCCGCCCGCCGCGACGCGCCCTTTGCGGTGGACGTCGTCGCCCGCACCCTGCGGGAGCAGCCGCGCCAGAACCAGGCGCGGGCCAACGCCCTGGAGGCCCTCGAATCGCTGACCTCGCCCCGGCTGGCCCGATTGGTGGGCCACCTGACACCGGCCGGCGCCCTGGCCCCCGAGGAACTCCTGTCCATCGGCCAGGAAAGCTGGGACCTGGAGACGCTGGCTGGAGCCCAGGCCCTCGACGCAGTGCTGGCCGACCCCGACCGCTGGCTGGCGGCCATCGGCGTCGTCTCGGCTGCCCAGGAGTCGTGGCTTGCCCCGGCACAGGTGCGGGACGATTGGCTGCCGCTGTGGCAGGCCGACGACGATCCGGCCGTGCGAGAAGCGGCGCGTTACGCGGCCCGCCGGCTAGGAGTGGAGGACGCCATGGAAGATACGACCGAACTGCCCACCCTCAAAGCCCTCTCGACGGTGGAGAAGGCCCTCTTTCTCAAACAGGTGCCCTTCTTTGCCAGCATGACCGTCGAACAGTTGCGAACCCTGGCCGGCATCGCCGAGGAGCAGTATTACGGCCAAGAGGAGGTTATCTTTGCCGAGGGCGACCCGGGCGAGGCGATTTACGTCATCGTCGGCGGGCGGGTGGGCATCGAGCGCGAGCCCAAGGAGGGCCGCGTGCAGCGGTTGGAGACGCTGACTGCCCGCCAATATTTCGGCGAGCGGACCATTTTCGACGGAGCGGCCCACGAGAACCGGGCCGTGGCCCTGGAGCGCGTCCACTTGCTGGCCATCCGGCGCGATCCGCTGCTGACCCTCATCCGCAGGGCACCCGACCTGTCGCTCTCGCTGGTCACGGTGTTGAGCCGGCGCCTGCGCGAGGCCGACGCCACCCTGGCCGCCCGCACCCGGACCAAGCCGGAGCAGGTCATGCGCCTCTACGACAAACTGACGGGGGACCATTGAGGCCGGACATGATCGAACGCTCGGAGCTGATCTACGATTGGAATCGCGGGGGCGGGCCACCGGCGCCCCGCCCGGTGCGGCTGGTGGACGAGACGCTGCGCGACGGCTTGCAGTCGCCGTCGCTGATCCAGCCTCGCATCCAGGAAAAAGTGTACCTGCTCTACCTGATGAACGACCTGGGCCTCCAACACGTCAACGTCGGCCTGCCGGCCGCGGGCGAGACGGTCAAACACCACTGCCGCGTGCTGGCCCGCGAGACGGCAGACCACGGCCTGAGCATCCGGCCCCAGTGCGCCGGCCGGACCCTCAAGCGGGACGTGGAGGCCATTCTCGACGTGGCCGAGTGGGCCGGCACCGAGGTCGAGGTCTGCCTCTTTATCGGCTCCAGCCCCATCCGCCAGTACGTGGAGGATTGGGACCTGAACACCATGCTGCGGCTTTCGGAGGAATCGATCCGCCGCGCCGTGGAGGCCGGCTTGCCGGTGACCTACATCACCGAGGATACGACCCGCGCCCGGCCCGAGACGCTGCGTACGCTCTACAGCCACGCCATTGAGTGTGGGGCCACGCGCCTCTGCCTGTGCGACACCGTCGGCCACGCCACGCCGGGGGGCACCCGCCGGCTGGTCCGCTTTGCGCACGAGATCGTGGATGAAATGAAGGCCGACGTCACCCTGGACTGGCACGGCCACCGCGACCGGGGCCTGTCCATCGCCAACGCGCTGGCGGCCATCGAGGCCGGCGTGGACCGGGTCCACGCCACGGCCCTGGGCATCGGCGAGCGGAGCGGCAACGTGCCCATGGAGGCGCTGCTGGTCAACCTCAAGTTGTTAGGCTACATCAACTGGGATCTGCAGTCCTTGCCCGAGTATTGCCAGGTCGTGGCCGATTCCTGCGGCGCGCCCCTGCCCTTTAACCACCCGGTGGCCGGGGCCGACGCCTTTCGCACAGCGGTGGGCGTCCACGCCGCTGCCATCGCCAAGGGCATGTTCAAGGGCGACCACGAGCTGGGCGAGCGAGTCTATTGCAGCATCCCCGCCTCGATGGTCGGCCGGGCGCATACCATCGAGATCGGCCCGCTGAGCGGCATGCACAACGTGCGCTTCTGGCTCCAGCAGCGGGGCATCGAGGTCCCGGACGTCGTCGAGGAAAAGATCCTGGCCGCCGCCAAGCAAGCCCAGCGCCTGCTGACCGACGACGAGATCGAGCGCATCGTCGTGACCATGCAGCGCCGACTGGAATCCAGAGCGTAAAACGTAAAGCGTAGAGCGCAAGGGGCAGATACCGGTAGTTTACGTTTTATGGAACACGAAAGCAGGGAGTCTATGAGTGATCAAAATCAAGCACCGTCTCTATCTGGCCCGTCCGGCTGGCGCCGCTGGCTGCCCGGCCCGGTGACGCGTCGCAAAAGAGAATGGATGACGTCGGCCTTCCGGTCGGGGTTGTTCCGGCGGGCGCTGCCCCTCATCCTGCTCGTCGCTGGGATTCCCGTGATCCTGCTGGGCGCGCTGAGCTACGTGGGCATCAACGGCCTCCACTTTGACGGCTTCACGCTCAATCCCCGGCAGGTGGCGGCGGAGGAAGCGGACCCCAAGGTCATCCTGGACTTTGAGATTCTCGGCATCAAAGACCTGGCCGTGGAAGAGAGCCATCGCACATTAGCCGATCGCTCGCTCACGTCGCTGGAGCTGCGCGCCGTCGACCTGTCCAAGCGGGTGGCCGGCTTCTTGGCCGAGCGAGAGCGGGACCTGAGGGCCTTGGCTGCGATGCCGCCCTCGGTCCAGACCTACGTGGATTTCTCGCGGGCCAACCACGGCCAGGTCTGGACCCGCGACGGAACTTTTGACCTGCCCTTTTACAAAGAAATCGCCTTCGTGGACACGATGGGCCAGGAAGAGATCCGCATTTTGGACGAATCGCCCGTGCCCGACAGCCAACTGCGCGACGTCAGCCGGCCCGAGAATACCACCTACAAGACCGAGACTTATTTCGCCGAGTGTATCGATCTGGAGCGGGGCGAGGTGCACGTGCAGCGGATGCTGGGCTGGTACGTGCCCGTCTCCGAAGCCTACGCCCACGGTGAAAATCCCGACGGGCGGCGCTACGAGGGCGTCATGCGTTTTTGCACGCCCATATTCCAGGGTGGCCAGAAGCAGGGCCTCCTCGTCCTCTCTTTGGATTGGACCCACGTCATGGAGCTCATCGCCCACGTGGTGGGCTCGGACGAGGGCTACGTGGACGAGATCGGGCTCGATCCCGAGTCGGGCAAGCTGGCCGACATTCACTCTTACCTGGTCAGCGACGAAGGGTGGGCGCTCTATCACGCCAAGGCCCATGCCATCAAGGGTCTCGATGCAGAGGGTGTCCTTGTGCCGTCTATCAACGCCGAGGACTTTGCCGAGCAGCAGGAAACGGGCCTGATGCCCGTCAACGCCAACGAAATGGCCTTCCTGGGCAACAAAGTCTATCCCTATCCCTGGCCCCTCATCGACGACGCGATCCATCAAGGGGAAGCCTCGGGATACGTGCGCCGCTACGGCAGCGCCACGGGCGTGCCCAAGGCCATGGCCTGGGCCCGGGTGCCCTACTACACGCCGCCCTTTAACACGCCGGCCGGCTTTGGTTGGGTGGGCATTTCCATCGACGCCCAGACCTTCAGCGAGGCGCCCAACGCCCTGGGCGCCCTGATCAACCGCCAGGCCACCACCTGGAGTGTTTGGCTCTACGCCATCATGGGCGTCGTGACCCTCTACGCCGCCGCCACCGTCGGCTACGTCATCTACCGCCGCGTCTCGGAGCCGGTGGGCCACATGCTGGGCATCGCCCAGCGCATCGCCGCCGGAGACCTGGCCCCCTTTGAGGCGGACCTGGATCGCGACGACGAGCTGGCCCAGCTCCAGGCGAGCCTGGCCCAGATGTTGGAGAACTTGCGAGCCGTCATCACCCACATCCGGGGCGCCGCCCTGCACCTGAGCTCCGCCGCCGAAGAGGTCAAGGCCACGCTCAACGAGCAGGCCGGCGTGGCCAACGACAGCGCGTCGGCCGTCACCGAGACGACGAGCACCATGGAGGAATTGGCCATCATCGCCGCCCAGATCGCCGAGCGCTCGGGCAGCGTGGTCGACGATGCAGCCCAGGCCCAGGGGGACGCCCAGGCGGGGGCTCGGGCCGTGGAGGACGTGGTCGCCAAGCTGGACGAGATCCGGGCGGCCAACGAATCGAACGTCAAAGAGATCATCGCCCTGGGGCGCCGGACGCGGCGCATCAGCGAGGTGATGGACCTGATCGACCGCATCGCGGCCCGCACCAAGCTCATTGCCTTCAACGCCTCGCTGGAGGCCGCCGCGGCCGGCGAGAGCGGCCGGCGCTTCGGCGTGGTGGCCATGGAGGTCCGCCGCCTGGCCGATAACGTCGTCGAGTCCACCGAAGAGATCCAGGAGCGGGTCGAAGAGATCCAGGCCGCCGCCAACGCCCTGGCCCTGGCCTCTGAGCAGGAGGCCAAGCGCATCGGCGAGGGGGTGGCCCGCGGGGAGGAGGCCAGCCACGCCCTGCGCCAGATCGTGGAAAGCAGTGAATCGACGACCACGGCCGCCGAGCAGATCTCCCTCTCCACCCAGCAGCAGCGGACCGCGGCCGAACAGGTGGTCGACGCGGTGCGCAGCATCCAGGACGGCAGCCAGTCGGTGGCCAGCGGCAGCCAGGAGGCGAGCCGGGTCATCACCGACCTGGTGCACCTGGCCGACGAGTTGCAGCGCACCGTCGAGCAGTTTGAGCTGGGTAACGATCTCGAAGACAAAAACGTGGCAGAATGAGATGATATTCGCTCTAACAGCTTGTCGGAGAGCCCCGTTTGTAGTGCGCGCTTTGGCGCGTTTTTGCGGCGCTTGCCAGAGGCACGCCTGCGGCGAAGCGCCTACTACGAACTCGAAAGATTCTCCCCGACAGCCTGCTAGCAAGCTGAAATCTCTGGGTTCCGACTTTTATCCAGGAGGCATTCGTTGAAAGACAGCGGATCGACCAACGTCAAAGCACCCAATCCCGCCAAGACCCGGGTCCTCGTCGTGGACGACTCGGCGCTGGCCCGGGACATCATCACCCTGATCCTGGACCAAGATCCCGGCATCGAGGTCGTGGGCCAGGCCGAAAACGGCGAGATCGCCGTGGACCTGGTCGGCACGTTGAAGCCTGACCTGGTAACCATGGACATCATGATGCCCGTCATGGATGGGCTGACGGCCATCCAGCACATCATGGCCTATCACCCCACCCCCATCCTGGTCGTCACCTCCAGCGGCGAGGCCGAGGTGGCCTACAAGGCCATCTCCAATGGCGCCCTGGAGGTCATGCAAAAGCCGGACATGACCGCCGGACCGGAGGAGTGGACGGGGTTTGCGCGCCGGGTCAAGCTCCTGGCCCAGGTCAAGGTCATCACCCACGTGCGGGGGCGGGGCGCGGCCAGCACCCGCGTTCTGCCCACCCTGGGGTCGGCGGCGGCCAAGACTCAGGCTCACGATCGGCTTCTGGCCATCGGTGCCTCGACCGGGGGGCCGGCGGCCCTGGCCAAGGTCCTGGGCGGGCTGCCTCCCGACCTCAACGTGGGCACCGTCGTCGTCCAGCACATCGCCGAAGGCTTTGTGCCCGGTCTGGTGAGCTGGCTCAAAACGGTGACCATCCTGACCGTCAAGCCCGCCACAGACGGCGAGCGCATCAAGCCGGGCACGGTCTATATCGCGCCCACCGGGTCCCACACGGTGGTGAGCGGTGGCGGTCGCCTGGGCTTGCTCAACTCGCCGCCGGTGGAGAGCCAGCGGCCGGCCGTGGACGTGCTCTTTGAATCGGTCCGCGAGCACTATGGCCGGCGGGCCATCGCCGTGCTGCTGACGGGGATGGGGCGGGACGGAGCCCGGGGCCTCAAGCAGATCCGCGACGCCGGGGGCAAGACCATCGCCCAGGACGAGGCCACGTGCGTGGTCTATGGCATGCCCAAGACGGCGGTCGAACTCGGCGCGGTGGAGCAGGTGCTGCCCCTATCCAACATCCCACTGGCCATCGTAAAGTACTTGAGGAAACCGACGAGGTGAGCGCCAGGCGCAATAATTGATCCATGCGAAATGACACTCGGAGGTATCTGGGCCAGGAGGATCGCAGTCGGTTGCGAGACCTCATCGGCCAACACAGCGGTCTCGGACAGCCCCTCCTGGGGAACGAAGCACTGGAGCGGGCCGTTGCCCGGCGCCTGAGCGCCCGCGGGCTGGCCGGCGTCGCCGATTATTGGCCGCTCCTCGAAGGGGCGCCCAACGGCGAAATCAACAACCTGGTCCAACTCTTGACCAACAAGGAGACCTTCTTTTTCCGCGAGCTCCACCAGTTCGAGGCGCTGCGCAGGCGCGTCCTTCCAGAACTGGTCGCCGCCAGGAAATTCCCTGTGCCGGTGGACCCTTCGGAGCGGGCACCCCTGCGGCTGTGGAGCGCCGGTTGCGCGACCGGCGAGGAACCCTACTCTTTGGCCATCACCGTGCTAGAGTACCAGCGACGGCACGGTCCCATCGAAGCCGAGATCCTCGGCACCGACATTGACGCCGACGCTATCGAAGTGGCGCGGCGGGGTCACTACGGCGAGCGCGCCCTGCGCCTGGTGCCCTCCGAACTGAGGGAGCGCTACTTCCGCTTCGATGGCAGTAGCTACCGCGTTGGCGACGAGGTGGCCCGGCTGGTCACGTTTTCGGTCCACAACCTGGCCGTAGCGTGCTGCCCGGCCGATCTCTCGGACTTGGACGTCATCTTTTGCCGCAACGTGACCATCTATTTCGGTTCCGAGGCCCGGGATCGCCTCAACGCCCGCCTGGCCGGCTCGTTGCGGGAGGGCGGTTACCTCTTTGTCGCCTCGGCCGAGACGATGGGCCACAATCAGGGGCGGCTGGAGCTTCTCTCGGAGGGCAAGACCTTCCTCTTTCGCAAGGGACGCTCCCCCGGGCAGCAGGCATTGACGTCGATTTCGAAACCCCTCAAGCTCCAGCCACGGGAGGCCCAGCCAGTTGCCGAAGGGCCTGGGCCCCGACGCCGCGTTGAGCGACCCGCGCCCACGCCGGTGCCGCCCGCCGTCGATTCGCCGCTGGAGCGCGCCCAGGCAGCCTTCCGCTACCAGAACTATGAGGCTGCCTTGCGGGAACTCGACCGGTTGCCAGAGGAGCAGCCCCTGGTGCTCGACGCCTGGGCCTTGCGTGCCGCCATCCTTTTACAGACCGGGCGGCTGGACGAGGCAGAGGAGGCCTGCCAGATCCTGCTGGCCCACGATCCCTGGCGCACAGACGCCCACTTTCTCATGGGCATGATCGCCCATCATCGGGGCCAGGTCCGAGAAGCGATTGAGGCCCTCAAGACGGTGGTCTATTTGCAGCCCGAGCACCCGGGCGCGCACTTTTACCTGGCCGAGGCCCACCAGGCGCTGGGCCAGTGGGAGCACGCCCGGCGAGAATACAAGAACACGCTCAACGTGCTCCGCATGAACCACCGTCCCGGCAAGGCGAACGACATGAGACTCTCTGGCCTGGAGGACGACATGCTCCGCCAGGCGTGTGAAGTCAACCTGGCCAGATCGCGGCGCCACATGGGTTCGTCGTCGGCGGAGGCCGGGCTGTGAGCCGGGTCAGGGGCATCTTGCCCATCGTCACTTATCGCGCAGCAGCCGGCCAGATGTCATCGGGGAGAAACCGAGTATGAAATTCGACCGCTCGCTCTTTATAGGCAAGTTCAGCGCCGAAGCTGAGGAGCACCTGCAAAAACTCAACGAGGGGATCCTGCAACTGGAGCGGGGCGAGGCCGACGCCGACCCCTCGACCAGCTCGGGGCAAGCCTTGATGGCCGACATCTTGCGCGCGGCCCACACCCTCAAGGGCTCGGCGCGAATGATGGGCTTCAAAGAGATCAACCAGGTGGCCCACAAGCTGGAGGACCTCCTCCTGGAGATCAAGGAGGAGCGGCTGGCAGCCACCGGCGCAGTCTGCGACCTGCTCTTCCGTGCCCTGGACACCATGGATGCCGCGCGCCAGGCCATCGTCGAGGGCCGTGAGGGGGAGGTCGCCGTCAAAGAGGTCGTGGACCTGCTGGAGCGGACGGCCCAGGGCGAGCCCCTGGAACCCGCTGCCCCACCGCCGGTCGCGGCCGCCGAGCCGGAACCCGAACCGGAACCAGAGGTCGAGGCGCCGCCCACCCAGCCCGCACCCCCGGCGCCGGGGCGCCGGCGCCGGCCGGTCGTGACCGAGGAGCAGATCCGCGTCAGCGCCTCCAAGCTGGACAAGACGATCCGCCTCTCCGGCGAGGTCATTGCCGCCCAGAAGCGGGCCGAGATGCGCCAGGCCGATCTGCACCGGGTCCGGGCGCTGGCCAGGGACCACTGGCGGCTCCTGCGGGCACGCTTTGGCGAGGACGATCCTGGGGTCGAGCCTCTCTTGGCCAGCAGCCAGGAACTCCGAGACGGCCTGGACGTTCTGTTCAAGCAGAACCGCGAAGACGTGGCGAACCTGAGCCAGGTGGTGATGGAACTCCAGGAGGACGCCCTGAGCCTGCGGATGCTGCCCATTTCTACCGTGTTCGACGCCTTTCCCCGGGCGGTGCGCGACCTGGCCCGAGAACGCGGGAAGGAAGTGGACCTCGACATCCAGGGCGGAGAGACCGAGCTGGACAAACAGATGTTGGAACGGATCAACGATCCACTGATGCACATGCTGCGCAACGCCCTGGATCACGGCATCGAGCCGGCCGACGAGCGGGAGGCGGCCGGCAAAGACCGCCGGGGCACGATCTCCCTCCGCGCCTACCCGATGGGCGGCAGCATCCACGTCGAAGTCCAGGACGATGGCCGGGGCCTGCCCTTGGACGCCATCCGGCAGAAGGCGCTGGAGCAGGGGGTGGTCACCGAAGAGTCGCTGCGGACCATGTCCGACCGGGAGGTGACGAGCCTGATCTTTCTCTCCGGCTTGACGACGAGCCGGGAGGTGACCGACCTCTCGGGCCGGGGCGTCGGCCTGGACGTCGTCCGGCGCAACGTCATCGAGGAGCTCAAAGGCGACATTTCCGTCGAGACCGAGCCGGGCCAGGGCACCCGCTTCCTCTTGACCCTGCCCCTCATCCTGACCACCCAACGCATCCTCTTTGTGGACGTAGGGGGGGACACCTTTGGCCTGCCCGTGACCTACGTCTCAGAGACGACGCGGGTGCGGCCTGGAGAAGTCATCCAGGTGGTGGACCGCCAGGCTATCCGCCTGCGCGACCAGATCGTGCCCATCGCCCGCATGGCCGAGGTGCTGGACCTGCCTGCCTGGGCCGAATCCTCAACCGCGACGCCCACGGCGACCGGACCGTGGCTCTACCTGGTCATCGCCCAGGCCGCCGACGAGCGCGTGGGCTTTGTCGTGGGCGGCGTGGCCAACGAGGAAGACGTGCTCATCAAGTCCCTGCCGGGGCACATGAAGACCATCGGGCTTTTGGCCGGGGCAACCATCGCCCCCGATGGCACGATCCTCCCCATTTTGCACGTGCCAGGCCTGATCCGCATCGTGCGCGGCCTGCCCTCGGTGCGTCCCGCTGCTGCCGAGGAGGGCGAGGCGGAAGAGGCACCCCACATTCTGGTGGTGGACGACTCGCTCAACACCCGCGAGATCGAAAAGACGATCCTGGAGGCCAGTGGCTACCAGGTGGACCTGGCCAAAGACGGTCTGGACGCCCTGCGGGTCATCGGCCAGGCCCCCGGCGCCGACGAGGGGGCTTACTATGACCTGCTGGTGGTGGATATCGAGATGCCGCGTCTCGATGGCCTGTCGCTGACCGAGCAACTGCGCCGCGACGAGCGCTACGTCCACGTGCCCATTGTCATCGTCTCCTCCCGCGACAAGGAGGAGGACCGGCGGCGCGGCCTGGAGGTCGGCGCCGACGCCTACATTGTCAAGGGCAGCTTTGACCAGACAGACCTGACGACGACGGTCGCCAGCCTGCTGGGTCGGGCCGCACCCTAACGTTTTGCACGTTTCCTGGAAAAGAGGATGAAAATGAGTGAACCCAAGACCATTCTCGTCGCCGACGATAGCCCCACCATCGTCGAGATCATGAAGTTCATGCTCGGCACCATGGGCTACGAGGTGGAGGTCGCCACGGACGGCATCGAGGCCATCGAGCGGACCTACAGCGTCCAGCCCGACCTCGTCCTCCTCGACATCGAGATGCCCAAGATGAACGGCTACCAGGTCTGCCGCCTCATCAAGGCCGACCGGGCCACCAGCCAGATCCCCGTCCTGATCCTCACCTCCCGTGATCTGGCCGCCGATCGCTTCTGGGGCCTGGCCACCGGCGCCGACGAGTACTTTGTCAAGGACCTGGAGGACGAAAGCCTCTTCGACCGCATCCAGCACCTGCTCGAGACGAGCGAGCGGGCGGAGGCCGGCGAGGATCTGGCCGCCCGGGACGTGAGCGAGATCGGCGTGCTGGAACAGGTCAACAGCTTGCTCGACAACAAACTCTTCCAATCGACCATCGTCAACGAGTTGGGTTCGCTGGCGGTCAAGATGATGGATTTTGACGAGACCGTCTCGGCCGTGCTCGACCTGCTGGCCAAGGTGGTAGACTTTGGTGTGGCCGTGCTCGTCGTCCGCGACCCGCCCGACAGCTACGCCCGGCTCCACGTCCATGGCGCCGTCACACCGGAGGCCCTGACCGACGTCAAGCGCCGTGTCCTGGAGGAGAGCCGCAGCCACAGCCTGACCGTTGACCTGGAGCGGGCGGTCGAAAGCAAGTCGCCCCACATCGAAGGGCCGGCCCGTGACTTGAAGGACTTTGTTGCCCTGCCGCTCATGAGCCGCGAGCGGGTCTCGGGGTTGCTGGCCCTGGCCAGCACCCGCGAGAACGCCTTTGGCGACGACCTGCTGGAGACGTTGCGCATCTTTGCCCACGAGGCAGCCATCGTCCTCGATAACTCACTCCTGTACCGCCAGTTGGGGCAGGCCAACCGCGAGTTGCGGCGCACCATCGACGAACTCCGCGCCTCCCAGGCCCGCGAGCGCGCCCTGCGCAAAGAGGTCCGTGCCCTCAAGGTCGAGATCGACGAGACCAAGCGCCAGAAACAGGTGGCCGAGATCACCGAGACGGAATACTTTCAGCAGCTCCGCGAGCGGGCGCGCCGCATCCGGGAACAGAGATCAGAAGGGTAGGGGCGGTGCGATCGCAGCCGGCGACCGAGACACTGCTGTCGTCTCTGCTGGGCGAGCGGCCGGCACCGCCGGAGGAAGGGGCGGGCGACGAGGCCGTGGCCCTGCCGCCCGGGCTGGAGCGCTACCTGTCGCGGCGCCTCTGGCGCCAGGTCAACGAGGGGCCGCCGCGCCGGGGCCTGTTGCTCAACGCCCTGGAACGGTTGCGCTCGATCCTCTACTTACTATCCACTTACCTGCCCCACCACCTGGCCCAGGACAAGATCCGCCGCCCGGTGGCCGGCCAGGTACAGGGCCGGTGGCTGCGCGGCACTTTGCTCTTTGCCGACGTGAGTGGATTCACGGCCCTCTCGGAGCGGCTGGCCGGCCCCGGCGTTGGCGGCGCCGACCCTAACGAGGGCATCGAGCAGCTCACCTGGGCCATCAACGCGTATTTCACGGCCATGCTCGACGTCCTGGCCCAGTCGGGCGGCGATCTGCTCAAGTTTGCCGGCGATGCCCTGCTGGCCTACTTTCCCGAGCAGAAGGACGGCGAGCAGGCGCGCTGGGCGGTGCGGGCCGGCCAGCGCATGCTGGCCGCCATGGACGACTTTGCCGCCATTCCCACACCGATGGGGCCGGTCGGCCTCCAGATCAAGATCGGGATCGGCACCGGTGGTTTCCTGGCCGCCAGCGTCGGCAGCGCGGAGCGGATGGAGTACGTGGTCCTGGGCGGGGTCGTGGCCCGGACCCTGGCTGCCGAAGGCGTGGCCCAGGTGGACCAGATCGTCGCCGACGAGGCCACCGCCACCTATCTCGACGCCGGTTGCTGCCAGACGCAGGCCGCCGGATTCTGCCACGTCGAGTCAGACCCGGGCACAGAGTTGGGCAGCTACGAGATCAAGGCGGAGCGCCGCCGGGCCCGGGGGGCCATCCCCTGGAACGCCCGGCCCCACGCCCTCGTCGCCCAGATGGAGGTGGCGCTGCGCCAGATCGAGGCTCTGATCCCCTACCTGGCCGAGGACTTGGTGCGGCAGATCGTGGGCCACGCCCGGCAGCGCCAGGTGCAGAGCGAAAATCGCCCCGCGACCGTCCTGTTCGCCAACGTGACCGGCCCGGAAACGCTGCTGGCCCCCTGGGAGCAGGACCAGGGGGGGGCGATCCAGGCGGATCCGGGGCGGGCCCAGGCTGCGCGCCAGGTGACGGCCCTGCTGGACGACTATTTCCGGGCCATGCAGCGCATCGTCGCCGGGCGTGGGGGCGTCGTCAGCCGCATCGACCCCTACGGCCGGGGGTCCAAGATGCTCATCCTGTTCGGCGCGCCGGTGGCCCACGAGGACGACCCCCTGCGCGCCGTGACCGCCGCCGGGGAGATGAACAAAGCCCTGGCCCGGCTGAATGCGCGCTGGCAGCGACGGCTGGCCGGCATCCTGCCCCCGGATGAAGACGGCCCGGTGCTCCGGCAGCGCATGGGCATCACCCAGGGGCCGACCTTTGCCGGGCTAGCCGGCTCGCCCACCCGCCGCGAGTACACGGTCATGGGCGACGACGTCAACCTGGCCGCCCGGCTGATGGCCGCCGCCCGGCCGGGCCAGGTCTTGCTCAGCCAGCGGGTCTACGAAGCCGTGGCAGACCACGCGGCGGCGACGGCGCTGCCGCCCATCCGCGTCAAGGGCAAGAGCGAGCCCATCCCCATCTACGAGCCGGCCGGTCGGCGTGACGATCCACGCTCGGTCGTCGCCCGCCGCCTGGGCCAACGGGGCGCTTTGCTCGGCCGCGAGGCCGAGATCGACCGGCTGGAGGCCGTATTGCGCCGGGTACAGGCCGGTCGGGGCGCCCTTCTGACCCTCGAAGGACCGGCCGGCGTGGGCAAGAGCCACCTGGCCGACCACCTGGCGAGCCGGGCGGTGGCCCGTGGCTACCGTGCCATCGTGGCGCCCTGCCGCTCGTTTGGCGCACAGACACCCTACGCGCCCTGGATCGTGGCCCTGCAAGCCCTGATGGGCATCGGGCCGGGGGCAGAGGTGGACGGCCGGGCAGCCAGCTTCTGGCAGGCCGTGGACGATCTCCACCTGGCCGGCGAGCGCGCCGAAGCCCTACGCGGACTGCTCGACGTGCCGGCCCGCCTCGTCCCAGAGACCAGCCTGCCGGTGCGGAAAGCCGCGGATGCCGGCCAGCCGGCGCTCTTTGCCCGGCTGGAGCAAAAGGTAGCCCAGGCGGACGCGGACGCTGACCGGGACGAATTCGACCTGTGGCGCCTCGTACAGGATCGCCGCGCGGCTCAGCCGCAGGGGACCTGGCAGACCCTCCAGGGGCGGGTGGCCGCCCGGCAGCAAGGGCGCCTGCACCGGGCGGTGGGCGAGCTGCTGGCCCGAAAGGTTTCCACGTCGCCCCTACTGCTCTGTTTCGAGAACGCCCAGTGGCTCGACCCGGCCTCGGAGGCGCTCTTTGGCTACCTGGCCGGGGCGCTGCGGCGGCTCCCGGTGCTGATCCTGGTGGTGCGGCGCAGCGAGGCAGGGCAACGACGCGAGGCCCTGCCCGGCGCCGGCTTGACGCTGGGGCCGTTGGACCGGCAGGGCACGGCGACGCTGGCCGGCGGCCTGCTGGGCAAAGCCGTGGACGACGAATTGGCCGGCGCCATCTATGAACAAAGTCGAGGCAATCCATTGTTCGTGGAAGAGATAACCCGCTGGCTCCGGCGAGGAGGGGACTCGGCCCGAGAGAGCCTCCGGCAGGGGCTGGCCGCTTCCAACACGCTGCAGGAGCTGGTGCTCAGCTGCCTGGATAGCCTGCCCCTGGGCCAGCGGGACACGGCGCGCGCCGCTTCTGTAGCCGGCGTCGAGTTCCGTCTGGCCGAGGTCCGTGCTCTGCGGACAGAGTCTTTGGCGCGTTCGCGGCGCCCGGTGGACGAAGGGTTTCTGCGCGGCGACCTGGCCGGCCTGGAGGAGGCCGGGTTGGTGTTTCGAGCCGAGCGTGGTGCCGACGTTCTTTACGCTTTCCGCCAGACGGCGCTCCGCGAAGTCGCCTATCGCAGCCTCTCGAGCCGGCGGCGGCGCGATTTGCACGGCCGGCTGGCCGCCCACCTGGAAGCCCACTATGCCTCCGACCTGGAGCCGCACGCCGAATTGTTGGCTCACCACTACGAAGCGGCAGCGTCGAGCCGGCCCGCTGCCCGCTATTTGCTGCTCGCAGGCCACAAAGCCCGGCGGCGCTACGCCTATCCCCAAGCAAGGGACCGCTACGAGCGGGCACTGGCTGCCTTGGGCCAGATCCCGGAAGACGAGACCGATGCAGAAGCGAGAGCGCTCCAAGCCCGGGCTCACGAGGGCCTCGGCGACCTGGCCTCGCTGACGGGGGCCTTTGCCGAGGCCGTCGCTGCCTACGAGCGAGCCTCCGCCCTTCCAGACGCAGAGACGCGACCCGGCCTGGGGCTCAAGTTGGCCCTGGTTTTGCCCACCCAGGACCGAGCCGCCGAGGCGGTGATTTGTGCCCGGCGGGCGTGGGCCGAGCGAGCGGCGGGTGACGAGCTCGGGGCCGCGGCCACGCTGGCCTGGCTGCTGGGGCGCGAGGGTGATGAGGAGGCGGAGGCGTGGATAGACCGGGGTCGCGCCTTGGTCCGCGCCGAGTCGGGGGCCTGGGCCTCGGGGATTGCCGCGCTGTTGGACGACCTGGCGGGCGATTGGGCGGCCGCTCAGCGGGCTTATCTGGACCTGGGCCAGCCGCTGGCCGGAGCGTTGGCTGCCTGTCGCCTGGGGGACCGGCAGCTGGCCCAGGGAAGTGTGGCGGAAGCCGCGGCAGCCTACGACCGGGCCGCCCAGTTGTGCCAAGCCGAGGGCGACGCCGGCGGTCTGGCGCTGGCGCACTACCGGCGGGCCGAGGCCCACCTCCGGGCCGGAGACACGACCGCCGCTCGCGCCGCCTTGCTTGAGGCCCGGTCGTTGCTGGCCGGGTTGCCGCTGGCCAGCCCAGAGGACCGCCAACTCGTCGAAGGAGCGTTGCAGGCGGTAGACGCCGGTACAGCCGAGCCCTGGCCCGTCTGGCGCTGGCGGCGCTACCAAGATTCCCTGAGGATATCGATCCTGTTCCAGCCCTAACCCATGGAAGGAGATAGATTGTGATGAATCCGAACGAAATCCGAGACATTTACCTCTTTAGCCGTCTTTCAGACCAGACGTTGGCCAGAGTTGCCAACGTGCTGGAGCTCCGGCACTATCCTGATGGCGAGGTGCTCTTTTACAAGGGAGACCTCGGCGACGAGGTGTTTATCGTCCGCGAAGGGGCGGTGGCGATTTACGAGCCGAGCCCGGACAAGCCAGGGCAGGAGCGACCGCTCCGCATCTTTCGAGCCGGCGAGTCCTTTGGTGAGATGGCGCTCATTGACAACCAACCTCGCACCTTGAGCGCCCGGGCCGTGCAGTCGGTCGAAGTGTTGGTACTCAAGGGCGACGATTTTCGGCGCCTCTTGCGCGACCCGGCCCTGGCCCTGGCCGTGCTGTCGGGCCAAAACGATCGCATCCGCTACACCACCGAATTCCTCGGCGAGGTCCGGGACTGGATGGGACGCATCGCCGCCGGACAATATGGCAAGGCCCGCTTCTTCAATGACCTGCAAGCCTGGGTCCGGCAGGTGGCCGAAGGAGAGTACGCCGAGATTGCCGAGGTCGGCGATCAATATCGCGACCCGACCATGTCAGCGCTGGCGGCCGAGTTCGCCCGTATGGCGACCCAGGTGAAACAGCGAGAGGACACCCTGCGGCAGGAGATAGCCGAGCTCAAGATCGAGATAGACGAGGCCAAAAAAGAGCGGCAGGTGGCCGAGATCACCGAAAGTGACTACTTTCAGGAGATCCAGGCCCGGGCCAGGGAGCTTCGGCGCAAAAAAGGATAGCACGGGGCAAAGCCGAAGGTCTTTTGCACATCACATTTTGACACGCACCTATCTCCATGTTATACTTATTAAGAAAATTAGAAAATACTCAGGAAACAGCCGGTGCGCCGCATCGGCAAACTCAATCACGAAAAAGGAGATGAAAAATGGAACTGAGCAAGACAATGCAGGACGCCCTCAACGAGCAGATCCGAGAAGAGATGTATTCTGGTTACGTCTATCTCTCGATGTCGGCCTATTTTGAAGATGCGAATCTGCCCGGCTTTGCCCACTGGATGCGGGTCCAGGCCCAGGAGGAGCTCGATCACGCGATGAAATTCTACAACTTTATCATCGAGCGTGGCGGGCGCGTCATCCTCGACGCCATCAAGCAGCCGCCGGCCGATTTCGGCGGGCCGACCGACATCTTTCAGAAGGCCCTCGAACACGAAGAGTACATCTCGGACCGCATTCGCGACCTCTTTTCGCTGGCCGTGGAGGAGAAGGACTATGCCAGCTACAGCCTGTTGCAGTGGTTCATCGACGAGCAGGTGGAAGAGGAAGAAAGCGCGACCGAGATCCTGGAGTTCCTCAAGATGATTGAGGGCAAGGGCCAGGGGCTGATCATGCTGGACCGGCAGTTGGCGCAGCGAGAGGAATAGACGCCAGTATTTCGGGTAGAACGATTGCTCAGGGGCGGGATCGAGGGGTGGCAAGCCCCCCGATTCCGCTCTTTTTTGTGCCCGTTCAGAGGGAGGTAGGTGAATGAAGACGACGATTGTCCTGGCGATGCACGGTGCGCCCCCCAACGATTTTCCCAGGGACGAGACGGCAGAGTTGTTCAGCCTTCACGGGCGGTTGGAGCATGCTCCGGAGGCCCAGCGGCCGGCCCTTCAGCGCCGCTACGCAGAGCTTGACGCCAAGGTCCGGGCCTGGCCGCGGACGCCGCAGAACGATCCATTCTGGGCTGCTTCGCTGGAGATGGGGGAGCGGCTCAGCCAGGCGACCGGCTGCGAGGTCCTGGTGGGATTCAACGAGTTCTGCAGCCCCACCCTGGACGAGGCCCTGGAACAGGCGGTTGCCACCGGCGCGGATCAGATCGTGGTCGTCACTCCCATGATGACCCGGGGCGGCGAGCATTCGGAAGTGGACATCCCGGCGGCCATTGAGCGCGTTCGGCAGCAGTCCCCGGATGCCTCGTTCCTCTACGTCTGGCCCTTTGACGTGGAGGCGGTCGCCGGCTTTTTGGCCGAACAGATGGCGCCGTACGTCTGAGAGGGATTCGCTCACCATCTCGAAGGACCGGCCCGTTTGGGAAACTGCTGTCAAGCCCGTCCGGTGATTTGGTCTTGCCCCTGAGCTATGGTATAATGCGCGCTTGCGACAGAATAGAAAGTACGAGGTTGCCTGGACCTCGTGTTGAGACGGGAAGGAAGGATGAGCTTATGAGCAGCGATTTGTTGCGCTCTGTGGAAGAACAGCAGTTAAAGGATGACATCGGCTTAAAGTCGGACCTGCCCGATTTGCGGGTGGGCGACGACATTCAGGTTCATTTCCGCATCGTCGAGGGGGACCGGGAGCGCATCCAGTTGGTCCGGGGCACGGTCATGCGCATCCGCAAGGGGGGTGGCGTCAACGCCAACTTTACAGTGCGACGCGTTGCCAGCCATGGCGTTGGTGTTGAACGGACGTTTCCTTTGCATTCGCCCCGAATTGAAAAGATCGAGGTGCTGCGCCACGCCCACGTGCGCCGCTCCAAGCTCTATTTCCTGCGCGAACGACAGGGCAAGGCCGCTCGCCTGAAAGAAAAACGTTTCGCCAGAAACTAACCCATCGCAGTCGATTTTGCAGCGAGGGGCGTGCGGCCAACCGGCGCATGGCCCTTGTTGTATTTCTGGAGACCTGTCCGTGGTTGTTTCTCAGGTAGCTCCCGATCTCGCTCTCGAAAGGCGCTTCTGGGCAGAAGGATACCGCCACGTGGCCGGCTTGGACGAAGCGGGGCGAGGTGCCTGGGCGGGACCCGTCGTCGCAGCCGCCGTCGTTTTCCCTCCCGATGAACCTCGGTTAACCCGTCACCTGGCCGGCGTCCGCGACTCCAAGTTGCTGACGCCGGAGCGCCGAGAAGCACTCTTGGAGACGATCCGCGAGCACGCTGTGGCCGTGGCCGTCGGGGCCGTCCCTCCCGCCGAGATTGACGCTGTCGGTATCGTGCCCGCGACGCGAAGGGCGATGGCACTGGCGCTCCAAGCGCTTTTGCCCCCCGCCGATTTTCTCCTGATCGACCACCTCACCTTGCCCGACTTGACCTTGCCCCAGCATAGCCTGCCCAAGGGCGACCTCACGGTGCTGTCGATTGCTGCGGCGTCCATCGTGGCCAAGGTCAGCCGCGACCGGCTGATGGTCGATTCCGACGCGCAGTACCCCGGCTATGGATTCGCCCGGCACAAGGGCTATGGCACGCCGGAGCACCAGCTTGCCCTCACCTCCCACGGGGCCTGCGCCATTCATCGCCACTCCTTCGCCCCGCTGCGGGCCCTGGAGGGCCGCGATTGAGCCCCGCGCGCTAATCTCCGCCTACGCCGCAAACTGCGAGCGGGCAAAGTTCAAAAAGTGGGCCACTGCGGGGTCGCCGGCTCGCCGGGACAGGTAGGCCAGGTACAGGTCGCGGCACAGATCGACGCCCTCCAGCCGGACACAGGCCAGGTGCCCATCGGCTTGAGCCTGGGCCGCCGCCCGAGCTGAGACGAATCCAAGCCCCAACCCCTGCTCCACGGCCTGGATCACGGCCTGGGTGCTGCCCAGGGACATTCTCACGCTCTCCGCGGGCAGTTCTGTTCCTGCAGCGGCCAGCGCGAGGCGCACACTGTGCTGCGTGCCCGAGCCTTCCTCGCGGAGGATGAGGGGCTCGTCCCGCAACTCGGCGACACGCACCTCTCCCCGCCCGGCGAAAGCGTGGTTGGGCGGTACGATCAAGACGATCTCGTCGCTCATCAGCCGCTCCAGCAAAAGCCCCGGCCGGCTAACCAAAGAGCCGACGACCCCGACGTCCGCCTCGCCGGCCAGCAAGCGGTCAGTCACTTCGTCTGTGTCCGAGATGGTCATCTGGAGCTTCATCTTTGGATGTCGAGCCTTGAACTCGGCCAGGAGGGCCGGGAGCACGTACTCGCCCGGAATGGTGCTGGCCGCCAGGGTCAGGATGTCTGGGCCGCTGTCTTTGAGGATGGCCAGATCCTCTTGGAGTTCGTCGAATCGAGCCAGCGTCTCGCGGGCAAAGGCAACCACGCGTTCCCCCGCCGGCGTCAGTTCCACCGGACGCAGCGGCCCCCGCTCCATCAAGGACAATCCCAGCTCTGATTCCATGCGTTGAAGCTGCTTGGTGACGGCCGGCTGGCTGATGCGCAACGTCCTCGCCGCGGCCGACAAACTCCCCTGCTCGACGATGGCTATCAGGGTGCGCAGATGCGATAGGTTCATGATCTGATCTCTCTGTCCGTCAGTGTTACACGGGTCCGAATAGCTTGAGGCCACCCAGTGGGTGTCTGGAAGCAATAGAAAAAGGTCGCTCAATTGCCTGAGCGACCTTTTTTCATTCTTTTTTCGAATTAGAGCGGGTTTGTTACCACCCGAACTGGACAGGCTGTCGCGGCTCCAGAGGTTGGACGTTCACGGCCTGGAGTCCCTTCTGGCCTTGCTCGACCGCGAACTCCACGCGCTGACCTTCCTGCAGGGACTTGAAACCGGGCATCTGGATAGCGGAATAGTGGACGAATACGTCGTCAGCTCCCTCTCGCTCGATAAAGCCATAACCCTTGGAGTCATTGAACCACTTGACGGTTCCGGTCTCCTTCTCACTCATTTCGTTCCTTCCTTTCTGCAAATGATACTTATTTCTGAGGCAAGGGGCCGAGACGTCCCGACAATACAAAAATGCCCGGACTTGTAAGTCCGGGCACACACACTCTTCGACAGGTACTACTCGGAACCTTACTTCATCCTACGGCGACAGTATAACATCTTTGGCCCGATCTGTCAAATTGACCGCACCTCGCGACGGCCGCTCCAGACGGCAGATGGGAGGATGAAAGCGTTCGGCTTGCCCTTGGGCTGGTTTTGGAGTACAATGCGGGGCAGCCACCAGGGCCGGATTCGAAAATCAGGGGGACTTGTGAAACCAAGGATCAGAGATGTCGAACAACTCAAAAAGCAAGTGCGCAAGCTGGCTGCCGGCAACGTGCTGGCCGGGGATAGCGCGGACGTCGGCCTCGACCTGGCCCAGGTGCGGGGGTGCCAGGTGCGGGTGGCGGCCGGCTACGGGGCCTTGAGCGCGTCTCCGGAAGCGATCCCCCACGACCGCTTCCTCTGGATTCTGGACGGGCACCTGACTGTGCAAACGCCCGATGGCCGGTCGACTGACGTCAGCCAGGGGGAAAGCACGGTTCTAGCCGGCGGCGCGGCCTATCGCCTGGTCTGCCCGCAACTGACCCTCTACCTGCTGGTCGAGCCGAAAGAAAAGAGTTGATCCATCTATGTCAGATTCCAAGCCCCAGTCGGCCGGTCTGGACATTGGCTCGCGGACCATCGCCCTCGTGGTGTGGGATGGCGCCCGGATCGTGCGCGCCCGGGTGGCAGACACCGGCATCGACCCCTTGAGCAACGCTCGGGCCTTGCTGGACAACGGCGACTTTGCCCGCCTGGTGGCCACCGGCTACGGCCGCCACCTGGCCGCCGAGCGGGAACTGGCCGACGAGGTCATCTCCGAGATCAAGGCCTACGCCATGGGCGCCCATCACCTCTATCGCGACGTGGGCACAGTGCTCGACATCGGCGGGCAGGACAGCAAGGTCATCCGCGTCGGGCCGGGGGGCCGCGTCCTCCGCTTCGAGATGAACGACCGCTGTGCCGCCGGCACCGGGCGCTTTCTGGAAAACATGGCCCGCACCCTGGGCCTGGAGATCGAGCAGTTCGGCCCCCACGCCCTCGGGTCCGGCGGCCGCGCCGTGCGGATTTCCAGCCTGTGCACCGTCTTTGCCGAGTCGGAGGTGGTCTCCCTCATCGCCCGGGGCGAGGACAGCCGCCGCGTGGCCCTGGGCCTGCACCAGGCCATCGTCGACCGGGTCGGGAGCATGGTCCGCCGCGTTGGCGTCCAGGAGCGCTTTGTCTTTGCCGGTGGCGTGGCCCACAATCGCTGCTTGCAGCAGCTCTTTGCCGAGGCCCTGGGCGTGCCGCTTACCGTGCCGGACGATCCACAGATCGTCGGCGCCTTGGGGGCGGCTTTGCACGCCTGGGGCAACGGCCAGTGAGCCATATGTATCTCGAGGCCGGATCATGAACTATGCCTCTGCCGCGGAGGATTTTCGCCAGGCTCGCCGTCAGGCATCTCTGGAACAGATCGTGGCCCGCCTGACCGGCAAGTCGGCCGACCTGCTCTCCTACGGGGAGGTGCGCGACAAGCTCCAGGCCAAGGCCGGCAGCAGCGTGGGCCTCCGGGACATCCCCCTCGACGCCATCGTCGGCAGCGTGGGGCGGTACGCCGACTTTACGCGGAGCTTCCTGCCCAAGCAGGACAGTGCCCAGGACCGCTGGTCCCGGATCAAAGTAGCCATCAACGAACTGGAGGGCCTGCCGCCCATCGAGGTCTATCAGATCGGCGAGGTCTATTTCGTGCGCGACGGCAACCATCGCGTCTCGGTGGCCCGCCAATTGGGCGTGCCCACCATCCAGGCCTACGTGACCGAGATCGAGAGCCGCGTACCCCTCACGACCGAGATCCAACCCGAGAACCTGATCCTCAAAGCCGAGTACGCCGACTTTTTGGAGCGGACGAACCTGGACCAGATCCGCCCCGGGGCCGACCTGGAGGTCACCGTGCCCGGCCAGTATCAGAAGTTGCTGGAGCACATCGAGGTCCATCGCTATTTCATGGGCATCGAGCAGCAACGCGAGGTGCCCTACGAGGAGGCCGTCGCCCATTGGTACGACGAGGTCTATACCCCGGTGGCGCAGACGATCCGGCAGCGAAGCATCCTGCGCGACTTTCCCGAGCGGACCGAGCCCGACCTCTACCTCTGGATCGCCGAGCATCGGGCCGCCTTGACCGAGGCGTTGGGCTGGGAGATTCAAACCGAGTCGGCCGCGACCGATCTGGCGACCTATCACAGCCCCAAGCCCCAGCGCGTCGCGGCTCGCGTCGGCCGCAAGATCCGCGACGCGGTGACGCCCGACGAGCTGGAAGAGGGCCCGCCGCCGGGGAGCTGGCGCGAGGAGCGGCTGTCGATCCGCCGCGACGACCGCCTCTTTGCCGACATCCTGGTGCCCCTCAGCGGCGAGGAGGTGGGCTGGTACGCCCTGGACCAGGCCCTGGAGGTGGCCCGCCGCGAGGGAGCGCGACTTCACGGCTTGCACGTGTTGCCTTCGGAGGAGCAAGCAGAGGGGGAAGAGGCCCGAACTATGCAGGCCGTGTTCGAGCGGCGCTGCGCGGCGGCCGGCGTGGCCGGGAACCTGGTTCTCGACGTAGGCAAGGTGTCGCGGACCATCGCCAACCGGGCCCGGTGGACCGACCTGGTCATCGTCAACCTGGCCCATCCCCCCGGCGACAAGCCGGTGGCCCGCCTCAGCTCGGGCTTTCGCACGCTACTGTTGCGCTGTCCCCGGCCGGTGCTGGCCGTGCCCCGCACCTACTCGCCCCTGCATCGCGCGCTGTTGGCCTACGATGGCAGCCCCAAGGCCGAGGAGGCCCTCTTTGTGGCGGCCTATCTGGCCGGGAAGTGGGGGCTTGCCCTCGTCGTCCTCAGCGTCCTGGAAAGTGGACAGGACACGTCGGAGGCGATGAGCCGCGCCCGTGAGTATCTGGAGGAACACGACCTCGAGGCGACCTTGGTGCAAAAAGATGTCCCTGTCGCCGACGCGATCCTGGCCACAGCGGAGGCCCAGGGCTGTGACTCGATCCTGATGGGCGGCTACGGCCACAGCCCGGTGATCGAGGCCGTGCTCGGCAGCGCCGTGGACCAGGTGCTGCGCGAGAGCCGCTGGCCGGTCTTGATCTGCCGCTAAGGAGTTGATTTTGATGAAGCCAATCTATCTCGACTATAACGCCACGACGCCCATCGCCCCGGAGGTCGCTGAGGCGATGGCGCCCTATTTGTACGAGCACCTTGGCAATCCCTCCAGCAGCCACCCATATGGCGCTGTCACCCGACAGGCCGTCGAGAGGGCGCGCGCCCAGGTGGCCGGCCTGCTCGGCTGCCGGCCCGGCGAGGTCATTTTCACGAGCGGCGGCACCGAGAGCAACAACTATGCCCTCAAGGGGGTGGCGCTGGCCCATCGCGAGCGGGGCAACCACGTCATCACCTCGGCGGTGGAGCACCCGGCTGTCACCAACGTCTGCCGCTGGCTGGAAACCCTGGGCTTCGGCCTCACCGTGCTGCCGGTGGACGGCCACGGCCTGGTGGGCCCCGCCGACCTGGAGGCGGCCCTCACCCCCGAGACGCTGCTGGTGTCGATCATGCACGCCAACAACGAGGTCGGCACCATCCAGCCCCTCGCCGAGCTGGCCGAGCTGGCCCGCAGGGCCGGTGCGCTCTTTCACACCGACGCCGCCCAGTCGCTGGGCAAGATCCCGGTCGATGTGGCGGATCTGGGCGTGGACCTGCTCTCGGTGGCCGGACACAAGCTCTACGCGCCCAAGGGCGTCGGCGCGCTCTATGTCCGGGATGGGCTCACACTGGCGCCGCTGCTCCACGGCGCGGGCCAGGAGGGCGGCCGCCGCCCTGGCACCGAGAACGTCCTCGAGATCGTCGGCCTGGGCCGGGCCTGCGAGATCGCCGGGCGGGACCTGGCGGACAACGCCGAGCACTTTTGCCAGGTGCGCGACCGGCTCCACGCCGGCCTGCTCGACGCCCTGGGCGCCGAGGTGGTCCGGCTGAACGGCCATCCTGAGAAGCGTCTGCCCAACACCCTCAGCCTCAGCTTTCGCCGCGTCGAGGCCAACACCCTGCTGGCTCGGATCGGCGACCGGGTGGCGGCCTCGGCCGGAGCCGCCTGCCACGCCGACCAGGTGGAGGTTTCGGCGGTGTTGGCGGCGATGGACGTGCCACTGGCGTGGGCCATGGGCACGGTCCGCTTTTCGGTGGGCCGGGGTACCACGCCGGACGAGGTGGACCGGGCCGTCGAGGTCGTGGCCGGGGCAGTGCGCTCGCTTCGGGGGCAGACTGGGAAGGAGACATGACTCCAGGGGATCTGGTGCAGATCGGTGGCGAGGCTTCGTTCCTCGTCGCCCTGGCGGCCATCGCCTTCGGGCTGCTCAACTGCTTCTTTGGCTATCGTCTCTTCAAGTTCATGCTCGGGCTCTACGGCCTCTTGCTCGGTGCCTTGGTGGGATTCATCGTCGCCAGCAACGTGACCGGCGGGCAGACGCTGTGGCTCGTGTTGGGGGCTGTCGCCGGGGGCTTTGTCGGCGCGGCGTTGATGGTCCTGCTCTATTTCGTCGGCGTATTCATAGTCGGCGCCCTGGCCGGCGTCGTGCTGGCCAATGCCATTGGCGCTGCCGTGGGCGTCGACATGCCGCTTCTGGTGGTCATCGTCGTCGCCGTTGTGGTCGGCGTCGTCGCCCTGGTCTTGCAGCGGGTCGTGCTCATTCTCGCGACGGCCTTTAGTGGGGCGTGGGCCGCGGTCGCGGGGAGCGCCGCCCTCTTGGCCGGCGAGTCCCTGTCCCTTGACCTGCTCGGCCGGCCGGGGACCTGGGAAGGGGCCGACCTGTCCCTGTTGGTCTTTTTGGCCGCCTGGGTCGGATTGGGCATCGCCGGGGCGGTGGTCCAGTTCTTGACTACGCGGCCCAAGGAGCCCGCCACCTCGGGCGAGCGCCCGCCGGAAGAGCCGCGGGAACGCTGACTGGCCTATTCCTCATCGAGGAAGCAGGCGATGCCGCGAGCCACGCCCTGGGCCACCTCGTAGCTGTTTTCGGTCAGGAATTGGCGGTCGGCGGCCATAAAGCCCAGCTCGATGATGGCCCCCGGCGTCTCGGGGTCGATCTCGCGGAAGGCGTGGTAGGCCGTCATGTCGTACGTAATGCTGTCCTTGTGGAAGCGGAGCCCCGTCGCGTCGGCGTACTCGCGGATCAGGCACGCCACCAGGCGGTCCTCGGCCTCGGGGATGGCGCTGCCGGCCACGCGGGCCACCTTAAAGCCCGACGCGCCGGGGATGTCGCACGAGTCGGCGTGGATGGAGACAAAGGCCGCCGCCCGGTAGCCCTGGAGCTTGTCCGAGAACTCGGGCAGGAGCTCGGCGTCGTAGCCCTCGTGCTGGAGGATGGCGACGACGCGGGCGGCCACGTCCAGGTTGATGGTCACCTCTTGCAGCCCGTCGGGGCAGATGGCGCCCGAGTCGCTCTGCCAGTGGCCGGCCACGACGCCGACTTTCAGGGGGCTGGGGGTCGCCGTGGGTGTGGGGCTGACCTTGGGTATCTTGGTAGGACGCGGTGTTTTGGATGGACGGGGAGGGCGTGTCGGCTCGACCGTCGGAGGCGCGCCCCCCGGCGTCAGGGTCGGGTCGGGCTCGCCGTTAGGCGCCCCGGCCGACAGCCAGGCTACGTAGCCGACGCCCAACAGAAAGGCGACGACGAACAGACTGATTAGCGGCCCTGTCCCTCTCGATGATCTGGTTTCCACGCTGTCCTCACTTGCAAATCATACCCCCAACCGCCGATTTAGTCAAGCGCTGGTGGCCTGCTCAGGGCCAATTGCTTTGCCCCCTGACCTGTGCTATAATGGCCGCAGTCGAAGTGAAAGGAAATTCTCGGATATGCTAGAACTTGTCAACGCCGTCCGGCAAAACCACGCGCTGGAGCACGCGACCATCCACGTCTTGAGCCGTCGCCATCCTGGGGCCCGCTTGATGGGGCGCAGCACACCGGCCGGCTTTTACGTCTACAGCCCCTTGCCCACGGAGGAAATCGCCGACGCGGCCGCCGAGGCCCTGGCTCGGATGCAGATGGGCGAGTCTCACCTGGCCGTCCATCCCCGCTGCGGCACCAACCTGGCCGTCACCGGGGTGATGGCCGGCACGGCGGCCTTTGGCGCGACCCTGGGGCGATCCCGCTCCAAGCTGGAGCGGCTGCCCTTGGCGCTGATAGCCGCCACCGTCGGCACCCTCCTGGCCCAGCCCCTGGCCCACCGCATCCAGGAAGAGATCACGACGACGCCCGAGGTTGAGAGCGTGTTCATCGAGCGCGTCGAGCGGCAGGAGCGGGGAAAAATCATAGCGCACAAGGTCGTCGTCGGCCGGGAGTAGCCGGTGTATTATATCTTTTACGGCGAGGACGAGTTCAGCCGGTCGGAAGCGCTGGCCCACCTGCGGGGGCAGATGGCCGGGGGCGACCCGGCGATGGCCGAGCTGAACACCTCGATCCTCGACGGCGCCAAACTGACGGTGGACGAACTCCGCCACACCTGTGACGCCATGCCCTTTATGGCCGACCGCCGCCTGGTCATCGTCCGGGGTTTGTTGGGGCGGCTGACCTCGGGACGCAAGGGGAAAAAAGAGATTACAGAGCAGTTGAGCGAGTACCTGCCCAGCCTGCCGGAGACGACCCGCCTCTTTTTCGTCGAGGAGGGTGACCTGAAGGCGTCCCATCCCATCTTGAAACTGGCCAAGTCGATGGGCAAGGCACAAGGGGCCTACGTCCGCCACTTCAAGCTGCCCCAGGACCGGGAGCTCCCGGCCTGGGTCCGGCGGCGGGCGGCGGACAAGGGGGGGGATCTCAGCACCGAGGCCGTCACCCTGCTCGTGACGCTGGTCGGTGCCGACCTGCGCTTACTCGACCAGGAGATCGAAAAGCTAATGCTCTACGCCGATGGTCGGCAGGTTACCACCGACGACGTGCGCGCCCTGGTGAGCCGGGCCCGCGAGACCAGCATCTTTGACCTGGTGGACTGCGTGGGCCGCCGCGAACCGGAGCGGGCCCTGCGGCTGCTCCATCACATGCTGGAAGAAGGAGCGGCCCCGCTCTACCTGCTGACCATGCTGGCCCGCCAGGTGCGGATTCTGATCCAGGTTACCGAACTCCGAGAGCAGGGCCTCTCGCCCCGCGAGATGGCCAAACGGCTCAAGCTCCATCCCTACGTGGTGGAGAAGGGGCTGGCCCAGGCGCGGCGTTTCGAGATGGCCCAGCTCGAGGCCGCCCACCGGCGCGTAGTCCAGACCGACTGGGCGATCAAGACCGGCGAGATGGAAGACGTGCTGGCCCTAGAGATGCTGGTCGTCGCGTTGACGCGCCGCTGATCAAGACGCGCCGGCTACTGCCAAGCCGGGGCCATCTGGCCTGCCGATGCCAGCGGATGGCGGGACAACTTGGCCCGGCGCAGATGCCAGGTGTTGGCCTTCAGGTTCTGATAGAGCTCAAACGTCCCCTCGGGGCAGCGCACTTGGAAGAAATGCCGCTCGACGCGGCGCCGCCATCCCCGCCTCGAAACCGTCCAGCACCGCTGCACGGCCTCCACGTCGTAGCGGCGGCCCCGCCACAAGAATGCCTGGGGGAAAAGGCCAAATTTGCGCTCCAACAGGTCTATCGCCTCGTCGTATATCTTCCAGCGCATCTCAGTAATCTCCCTCATCTAGCACCAAGTCGTCGCCGCCGACCACGTGGAACTGCCGCTGGACCGGTGGTCCCTGCGGCGATGCGGGCCAATACCCGGCCTGCGGCCCCTGGGGCAGCGCCTGCGGCGATCCACCCTGGATGACGACCACCGGCGGCGCGTTTCTCTGCGCCTGCCGGGCTTGTCGTTCCAGTTCCTCCTGGCGCTGCCGGTCGCGGCGTGTCATCGCGACCAGCAGCAACACGGCCGTGGGGATACCGGCTGCCACCCCACACACCACGCCGATGACGACCGCCATCGCCTCGGCGCTCATCTCCCTACCCACCACCACCGCCAAGGTGACGGCGAAAACCAAGCCCACAACGACCCCTACTTGTTTCATGCCGATGTCCAATCCTCTCCCTCGATCCTCTCGGTCCATCCTATGTGGCCTTTCGCCGAGCCATCTACCTGTAGCGATCCCCGCGTTCATCGTCGTGGTTCCCTGTCACCAGATATCTGACCCGCCTTTCGGTGGCCTCGCTCGGCTGGCCCTCTCCTTGCCGGCGGGCCAGGGTGGCCAGAGCGTGCCACAAAGCCCGATCTCGGTCCTCCAAGGCTCGGATCAACTCGGCCCACTCGTGGCGCGCCAACTGAGGTTCGACAGACGTCGCCGGCATTTGCCGCTGGCTGTGCACGTCCCACCAGACAAAGAGGGCCAGGCACAGGACCAGCACGCCCCCACCGATGGACAGCACGAATGGCAGCGTCTCCAGCGTCCTCTCATGGGCCGCGTCTCGCTCCATCTGGCGAAGGGCGGCTCGCTCCGCGGCGGCGGCAGTGTCGGCCGCCTGTTTCCGCGCGTAGGCGTCCGCCTCTGCCCGGATGCGCTCGGCCCGGGCCGTCTCCCGCTGAGCGGCCGGGCTCTCGCAGGCTACCAACAAGCCGAGGAGCACGGCCAGCAGGGCGATGAGGGCCAAGGTTGTCCACGCGATGCTCTTCATCCGACTCGATCTCTATTTGATACGCTGCAACTGGGTGCGCAGCCGTGCCGCCAAGCCACTAGTGCCGTTGTTTTTCCCGTCAGTGCCCGTCGCCGCCGATTCGACTGAGCTCATCGCAGGCAACAACAGAGGCCTGGCCCCCTCCCGCAGCTTGGCGACCAACTCTCGCACCTCCCCCTCGCTGA
>CAYLZO010000019.1:0-36736 GCA_964387775.1 uncultured Anaerolineaceae bacterium | reverse complement strand
GGGGCGCCTGCCCTGGGAGCTGCTCTACGACCCCGACCAGGGCGTTTTTCTGGCTGCGCGGCTGTCGGTGCCCCTCGTTCGTTTCGTGGAGAGTGGCACGCCGGCCGCCTCGTTGCTGGCCCGCCGCCCGCTGCGGGTGCTCCACGTCCAGGCCAACCCGGCCGACACGGGGGCGCTCGACCTGACGGCCAGCCAGGCGGCGCTGCGCGAGGCGCTGGGCGACGCCGGCGAGATCGAGACGGTCCGGGCCGCGACCCCGGCCACCCTGCGCGACGCCCTGCGCCGGCGGCCTGGCTTCCACGTACTGCACTACGACGGCCACGGGACCTTTGACGAGGACCGCGACGAAGGCTTTCTGGTCCTCCACGACGAGGAGGGCCAGCCGTACCCCCTCGGCGGCGAGATGCTGGCCGCCTACCTGGACGGCACGCCGCTGCGGCTGGTGGTGCTCTCGGCCTGTGAAACGGCGGTGGACTCGGTGCACAAGCGCTTTTCGGGCCTGGCCGGGCAGTTGATGCGGGCCGGCCGCCTGCCGGCGGTGGTGGCCATGCAGTTCGCCGTGCCCGACCGCTCGGCGCTAGCCTTCAACGGCGAGTTCTACCGCGCCCTGGCCGACGACTATCCCGTCGACGCGGCGGTGGTCGAGGGCCGCAAGGCAGTCCTGGAGGGATTGGGCGGCGACGCGGCCGCCTTTGCCGCCTCCGACTGGGCGGCGCCCGTGCTCCTGATGCGTGTGCCCGACGGCGACATTCTGAGAGAGGAACTGGAGGAGAGCGAGATGGCGGACGAAAAAGAGAAAGGCGGCACGCACGTTGACACCGGCGGCGGGGCCTACGTCGGCGGCAAGGTCACGGTGACGGGCGGCGACTTTGTGGGGCGCGACCAGGTTGTCTACGGCGACAAGGTGCATGGGCTGACCGGCGACGACCTGGCGCGGCTCTTTGCCCAGGTCTACCAGCAGATCGAGGCCCGGCCCAAAGACCCGGACGTGGACAAGGAGGAGCTGGTCGAGACCGTTCAGAAGGTCGAGCAAGAGGCCGCCAAGAGCGAGGCGGCCAATCCCAACAAAGTCGAGCGCTGGCTGCGCTTCCTGGGCGAGATGGCGCCCGACGTCCTCGACGTGACGGTGGCCTGCCTGACGAATCCCATTGCCGGCGTGGCGACCACTATCCGCAAGATCGCGGAAAAGGCCCAGGCCGGGGCCACGTCGGGCTAGTGCAGTGACGCCTGCCCTGGGTGGAAGCAATCTCCTTTGGGGCTGAGCAGCTGGTTTCTCTCTCGTAGCCGGGGATTGCTTCGGCCCAAACGACGGGCCTCGCAATGACATTGTCTAGGTAGAGAAGGAGGTGCAGCTTGACCGAACTGGATCATCGCACCGGCTGGCTTCTGCAGGTACCCAGCCGGGTGCTGCGGGCGATCATCATCCGGCACATCCCCCTGGAGGGGCAGCGGCGCTGGCTCGACGGGGAGGAGATCGGCTACCGCGATCCCCGGGCGGCCCTCAACCGGCTGACCGTCGAGCAACTGATCCGCCTGATCAACGCCTACCCGGAGGACGTGCCCGACGACCTGGTCGAAGCCCACTTTCGCGAATACCGCCACGGCCGCAGCCCGACCCTGCACCTCTTTGTTTTTCCCTCGGCGGCCCTGGAGAGGTTCGACCTGGCCCAGGCCAACCGGCGCGCTGCGCTGGCGCTGCCCCAGGCCAACGAGGAACTGGCGCGGGAGACCAGCGAGGAGGGCATGTCGCCCCGCCTGCAGAACCTGGCGCTGGAGCCCTTCGGCCAGCCCGACGGCTGGCTCGATGGGCTGCACGCCGGGTACCACGTCCAATCGCGGCTGGACTACATCGACGTGGACGGCGTCGCCGCCCAGGTCTACGAGCTATTCTACGGCCACGTCTGGGTGGACCTGGACCGCGCCTTCGTCGCCCTCCACCTGCACCCCGCCCGGCTGGAGTCAACCCTGGTCTGGCTCCTGACCCAGGTCCTCGGCGCTCCCCTGCGCCTGGTGCGCGTGGACAAGGCCCTCAAGCGCCAGCTCAAGTTCCTGCAAAAGGCCAGCCTGCGCCGCACCCGGCTGGTGGACCCCAGCCCCGAACGCACCCGCTTCCGCTCCATCACCCTGGCCGACGACGACGACCTGGCCCATCGCGAATACCTGGGCATGGGCTACCGCGAGTGGGAGGACGACTATCCCGAGCTGGCCAGCGCCCGCTACTACGCCCAGTTCATCGCCGACCGCGAGCTGTCGCTGTCCATCGGCGTGCGGCGGGGCAGCCTGACCCTGACCGGGGCGGTAGCAGCCAGCGAGCTGCAATTCTGGGCGCGGGACACCGGCGCCCAGGTCGTCGAGATATGGCTCGGCCGCGAGCAGGACTACCTCTCGCGCCCGCCCGCCGCCCTCGACTACGAGCGGCTGCGGGAACACGCCTTGTTGGAAGACTTTCCCAAAGACCTGCGCGGGCTGGTGCTGACGCTGGTCCGGGCGCTGGCCACCATCAAGGAGCGTCAGGACCGCCTCTTCCACGCCTGGCCCCTGCCCGTCGAGGTGGCCGAACTGGCCCTCGCTTCGGCCCGCGCCGAGGCCCAGGAGTTGCTGGGGGAGGCCAGCCGCGCCGGCGGGCCGGCGCCCTGGTTCCACGTCATGGTCCGCGTCGACTGCCCGGTGGAGGATTGCGCGGCCATGAGCGAGTACCTGGTCTGCCCCTCATGCGGGCGCACCCTCTTTACGCTGGCCCTCTCGGACCAGGCGGAGCGGGTGTTGATGTGCGCCAACGCCCGCTGTGCCGAGCGCTGGGCAGGCACGTTCCCGCTCCAGACCCAGTGCGAGGAGGAGCACCCCATCCGGCTCAAGTGGGACGAGGGGATCGGCCGGCGGCTGGAGCTGTTCGTGACCAAGGAGCTGGCCTTCCTCTTCCAGGAGTTGCTCCAGGCCGAAGAGGACGTGTATCACTTCAGAGCGCGAAAAGAGAGCCTGTGGGTGCGGGACGGCCGGCTCGTCCACGAGTCGACGGGCGCGTCCTACACAAAGGGTCGGGCGAGCCGGACCCACATCGACAGCGGCGGCGGAGCCGTGATCCAGGGCTCCCTGACCGTCTATGGCGATTTCATTGGGCGGGATCAGGTCCAGATGAGCCAGGCGGCTGTCGAGGAAGAGGGCGAGCGCCCGGCCGACCGGGATCGGGCCGCGTAGAACAGAGTTTGACGAGGGGGATCGGATGGCCGAGAAATTTGACGTTTCGACGTGGAAGTCGGAGGTCGCCGCCTGGTGGCGGGACAAATCAAGCGATCTGCCGCGCGCGATGAGGCAGTTGGGGGTGCGCACCAGCTACGGCCTGCTGGCTGCCAGCGCCTGGCTGCCGCTGCTGGCCGCCTACAGCAGCGATCCCGGCCCGGCCGTCGCCGCGCTGGCCGGGGTGTTGAGCGGCGTGGGCACCAACCTGCTCTCCAACCTGGTGCAGGGCGCTTACGACGAGGCCACGGCGCCGCAACAGGCCGAGCAGGAGGTGGCCGAGCAGCCCGACCTGCGCGCCGAGTACCAGCAGATGCTGGCGGCCCTCGACGTGGTGGCGGCGGCCCAGGACGCGCTGGGCGACGACTGGGCGGCGTTTGAGGCCGAGTTGCGGGCGGAGGTTTCCCGGCTGGGCGGCAGTCTGCACATCGAGAGCGGCGGCGGAGCCGTCGTCCTGGGCGACGTGCGCGTGAAGTACGGGGATTTCATCGGGCGGGACCAGGTGATCAACGTCTATCCGTCCCAGCCCAAACCCGACCTCACGCCGCTGCGGGAGGCCTACCTGCGCCACGTCGCCGACCGCTGCGAGCGGCTGCCTCTGCGCGGCGTGGACGTGCAGGCCGGCGACGCCACCGCCCGCCCCGAGCGACCCTGCCTGGCCCACGTCTACGTGGACCTGGATACCACGACCCAAATGGGAAAAGAGGAATTGAAGAAAGCGCAGCAAGGCGAGTTTGTTGAGATGGCGAGAAGGGCGGGAGAGCCCGGAGTGATGGCTCTGTCGGTTCAAGGCCGGCCGGGAGAAGGTAAACTATCCGCCTTGGCTGCAACTAGGCTATTTCGCCACCTGGTCCTCCTGGGCGCGCCCGGCTCCGGCAAGTCCACTTTCGTCCGGCACCTGGCCTTTTGCCTGGCCATGGCCCAACTGGAGCCGGAGGCCGGCTGGCTGGCCCATCTGCCCGGCTGGCCCGAGACCGAGGCCGAGGCCCTGCCCGTGGTCGTCATCCTGCGCGACTTTGCCCGCTGGGCGGCGGCCCAGGAGCGGGAGCAGAAGACGGCCGGCTTGCTGGCGGACTTTGTCGCGGCCCGGCTGGCCGACCACGACCTGGCCGACTTTGCCGGGCCGCTGCGCGAGGCGCTGCGCCAGGGCCAGGCCATCGTGCTGCTGGACGGCCTGGACGAGGTGCCCTCCCGCGAGCTGCGGGGCCTGGTGCGGGACGCCGTGGCCGACTTTGCCCGGATCTATGAGCCTGCCCGCATCCTGGTCACCTGCCGCACCTTCTCCTACCAGGATCCGGCCTGGCAGTTGGACCGGGAGCGATTTCCGGCCGTCGAGCTGGCCCCCTTTGATGAGGCCAAGATCGACGCCTTCATCGAGGCCTGGTACGAGGAGCTGGCCAACCTGCGCGCCGTGCGGCCCCAGGACACCGGGGCGCTGGCTGCCCGCTTGCGCCAGGCGGTGCGCCGGCCCGACCTGTGGCGCCTGGCCCCCAACCCGCTGCTCTTGACAGTGATGGCCCTGGTGCACGCCCACCGTGGCCGCCTGCCCGAGGCGCGGGCGCTGCTCTACGAAGAGTGCACCGACCTGCTCCTGTGGCGCTGGGAGCAGGTCAAGCGCCAAGTCGAGGGCGAGGATCTCCCCGGACTGCGCCAACTGCTGGCCGACGCCAGCTTGCAAGACGTGGACCTGAAGCAGGTGCTGTGGGCGCTGGCCTTCGAGGCGCAGGCGGCCAGCGGCGAGGAAGAGGACCGCGAAGCCACTGCCGACATCCCCGAAACTGGCCTGCTGCGGGCGCTGCGCGGGCTGCATCCCCAAGAGAGCTGGGACTGGGCCGCCGCCGTCGTGACGCAGATCAAGGAGCGGGCCGGCCTGCTGCTGGAGCGCGAGCCGGAGGTCTATGCCTTCCCCCACCGCACCTTCCAGGAGTACCTGGCCGGCTGCCACCTCTCGGTGCAGGCCGAGTTCGCCCAGGAGGCGGCGGCCCTAGCCCAGGAGGCGGCCTTCTGGCGCGAGGTGGTGCTCCTGGCCGTGGGCCGGCAGGTGCACGTCTCAGGCGATGTGGGCCGGCCGCTGACGCTGGCGGCCGAATTGTGCCCGCCGGAGGCACCGGCCGGCGACGCTGGCTGGCAGCAGGCCTGGCTGGCCGGCGAGGTGCTGCTGGATGTGGGCGTCGAGCGGGCTGGGCGCTCCGCCCTGGGCCGGGAGTTGCTGGCCCGGGTGCGGGAGCGTTTGGCGGCGCTGGTGGGGGACGGATACCTTCAACCCCGCGAGCGGGCCGAGGCTGGCGATGTGCTGGGCCGGTTGGGCGACCCCCGGCCTGGCGTGGGCGTAGCGCGTGATAGCGGTCTGCCCGCCATCGTCTGGGTGGAGGTGCCCGCCGGGTCCTTCGTCATGGGCAGCCGGGAGGATGATCGGGAAGCCTATGACGACGAGAAACCCCAGCAGCGGCTGGAGCTCCCCTATCGCTACTGGCTGGCCCGCTATCCAACGACGGTGGCCCAATACCGCTGTTTCGTGGACGATGGCGGCTACGAAGAGGCCCACTGGTGGACGGAGACGGGTTGGGCCTGGCGGCGGGGGAAATGGGACAGCCAGGTGGAGGACCGCACCTATCGTGACTGGCTGGGACGGCGCCCGGCGGAGTTGCGGGATACGCCGATGTGGTGGGACGAGCAGCGAGAACACCCCACTCGGCCGGTGATGGGCGTGAATTGGTTCGAGGCGGTCGCCTTTTGCCGCTGGTTAAATGACAAGTGGCAAGCTGCAGGGTGCGAGTTGCGAGTTTGGCGCAATGGCCGGCTTGAGACTCGAAACGGTCTATTCGACAAGTACCAGGCGCGATTGCCCACGGAAGCCGAGTGGGCCAAGGCCGCCTGGGGCCAGGAGGGGCGTCGTTATGCCTGGGGGGACGAGGACTGGGAACCACAGCGGGCGAATATCCAAGAGACAATAGGCCGTGTCACGCCAGTGGGCATGTATCCCCAGGGAGCCACGCCCTCGGGTTTGCTGGACCTGACCGGTAACGTTTGGGAGTGGACGGCCAGCCTCTATCGGCCCTACCCATATCAGGGCGATGACGCCTGGAACGATCCCGAGGCCGAGGGTGCCCGCGTGTTGCGTGGGGGCTCCTGGTACGATATTCAGAGGAACGCCCGCTGCGCCTTCCGTAGCAGGTACATTCCCGGCCACTTTTTCTACGATGTGGGGCTGCGGGTGGTGGTGTCCCTGGCGTCTTCTGATTTCTGATTCCTGACTTCTGTTCCCTGAATTCTGGGGGGAGGGGTCTGGCCTGTCCTGAGCGAATGCGTAGGGGGAGGGGGCGTTAGCCCTCTCCCCAGAACGGCGCGCCGCAGGCGCGATCGCCGCTGGTGGATTTTGGGGCCATGACATTTGAACTTGCTTACAGTCTGTCCCTGGTCGTTTGCACTCGCCTCGCGGATATATCCTTCGAAACCCCTCTTTGACAAGCCGCGCAACCTGCGCTATACTCTCGCACAGATGTTCTCATAGGGTGTCGCCGCCGGGTAGACAAGGGACATTGAACGATGGAAAAGGGCCGTTTTGAGCCCGAAATGGGGGCTTTGGGGGCCAACAAGACCACTTTTTTCCATCGCATAATCTGACGGAGGGAGAAGGGAGATGCTCCGTAGCCTCTTGCTAGTACAGCCCGGCGGAAGTCTCTCACCAGATCCTGTCATTCTGAGCGAAGCGAAGAATCTCAGTTATGCTGCGTGAAACCGCTTGCTCTGCGCAAGAGAGATTCTTCCCTGGCCTGACCGCCAGGACAGGCGTCGCTGGCGCTCCTCAGAATGACAACCGCTGAGGGATTTACGCCCTCATGTACTAGTGTGGATTCTGGCTGTGTTGACCTCGGGCCTGCTCTTCTGGTTGAGAGATGGCCACCTGGAGCCGGTGGACGTGTTGACGTTGGTTGTAATGGGCTTTGTCGTCTCGGGGGAATTGCTTGCCTGGTGGAGAGAGACCGGACGCTATTCCTGGTATTGGCGCATTGAGCGGCCCGGGCGGAGATGGATTCGACGGGTCAGGAGAGAGGATCATGTTTGAGGACTTTGCCCGACATCTTTGCACCTAGGACCGCAGCGAGAGCCCAATTTCATACACTCGATCCAGGATCTGAACAGTGACTTGTAGACCTTTTGAAGTACTCGTCTTTTCCATCAGTTCTTTGACGATCTCGATGCTCTTGAAGATGACACCTTGGCAAGCTCTGGTCACGTGAGGGAACAGGCGGTGCTCGATAGGGCCTAACCAACGAAATCCTGGTACATTGAGCAAGGATTTTGGGGCGGCATTGGCCCTTTTGGTTCCGGCTCTGACCGGGTTAGGATTGTATTTGGAGCAGTAAGGTGGGTAATGAGCAATCCGGATAGCCACACCGATTTCATCGGCCAGCTTCTGCAGGTCTTCTTTGAAGATGTAATGACGAGAACTATTGCTTCCTCCGCCGTCACACAGGATCAAAATGATCGTGGCTCGAGGATAGTCGTATCGTCCTTGATGATACCACCAGTTACGGATAGAATCACAGGCGAATTCGCTGGTGTCCTTGCTGGCGCCCAGGGTGATGAAGCCCGTGTTCCGCTCGAGATCGTAGATGCTGTGCGGGCCGGGTCCGAGTCGACGGCGTAGGTAAACTCGTCCAGGATGAGGATGTGCCGGCGGTCGGCCAGGACGGCAACGATGGCGGACCAGCACTCGGCCCAGGAATCAAAGGTGGGCGCCTGGCCCGGTTCGACGCCGAGGATACGGGCGTAGAATTTGCGCCGTTGTAGGGCCGCCGGCTCCTTCTCGGCAGCCCAGTACGTGTGGGGGCGTTCCGCGTGTTCGGCCCAATGGCGCAACAGGACGGTTTTTCCCACACGCCGGCGGCCATAGAGCAAGATGAGCTGTGCGGCCGTGGGGCGCATGCGCTCCAGAATGGAGCTCAAGAAGGCCAACTCGGGCTGGCGGTTCACGAACATGCCTCGTCCTCCTGGTCTAAATAGACCACGACGGGACTTGAGAGTCAAGGTGGTACTCCCCCGTTGGCCGATGTGAGAAAACGGAGGTAAGAAGATCGGCCCTTGCCGCGTCTAGGCTACAGAGTCGAAAAAGAAGGCTCACACCAAGGATCATGGGAGGTTAGCATGAGAGCAATCTGGAACGGGGCCGTTCTGGCCGAAAGCGACGAGACCATCGTCGTGGAAGGAAACCACTACTTTCCGCCCGACTCGGTGAACCACGAGTACCTTCGGTCAAGCACTACCCAGAGCACCTGCCCCTGGAAGGGACAGGCCAGCTACTATAGCATCCAGGTCGACGGCCAGGTGAACCGCGACGCGGCATGGTACTATCCGCAGCCCAAACCCGCCGCGGCCCAGATCAAGGACCATGTCGCCTTTTGGCGTGGCGTGAAGGTGGAGGGCTGAAATCTATGACTGATATGCGACAGTATGATGCCGCCGCATCTTATGATGCGGTGATCATCGGCGCCGGGCAGGCGGGAGGGCCGCTGTCCACAGCCCTGGCTAACGCCGGCTGGAAAACGGCCCTTGTCGAAAGGGAGCACGTCGGTGGAACCTGTGTCAACGAGGGTTGTACGCCGACCAAGACGATGGTCGCCAGCGCGCGGGTGGCCTACCTGGCCCGCCGGGCAGCAGACTATGGTGTGCAGACCGGTCCGGTGACGGTGGACATGACCAAGGTGCGCCAGCGCAAGCGGGATATCGTGGAGAGTTTCCGCGGCGGCAGCGAGCGGCGCATGGAGCGCACCGAGGGGTTGGACCTGATCATGGGCGAGGCCCGGTTCCTGGGACCCAAGACGATCGGGGTCCGGCTGAACGATGGTGGTCTGCGCACGCTTTCGGCCGGGACCATCATCATCAACACGGGGACCCGGGCTCGCGTGCCGTCGCTGCCCGGGCTGGACCACGTGCCTGCCCTCGACTCCACCTCGATCATGGAACTGGACGAGGTGCCGGAACACCTATTGGTGATCGGCGGGGGCTATATCGGACTGGAGTTCGGGCAGATGTTCCGCCGCTTTGGCAGCCGGGTGACCATTGTGCAGAGAGGCGGGCAGTTGCTCACCCGTGAGGACGCCGACGTGGCCAAGGAGATTGCCGAGATTCTCCGGCAGGATGGGATGGAGGTGCTGCTGGAGAGCCAGCCGCTGCGCGTCAAACAGACTGGCGATGGCCAGATCGAGTTGGTGGTGAACACGCCTGGCGGCGAACGCACCTTGACCGGTAGCCATCTGCTGGCGGCCACAGGCCGCGTGCCGAATACCGACTCGCTCAACCTGCCCGCCGCAGGAATCGAGGTGGATGGCCGTGGCTTCATCCCGGTCGACGGCCGGTTGCAGACCGCCGTACCGGGCGTCTATGCCCTGGGCGACGTCAAGGGGGGCCCGGCCTTTACCCACATCTCCTACGACGATTATCGCATCCTGCGGACCAACCTGTTGGAAGGTGGCGACGCAAGCACCTCCGGCCGGTTGGTGCCCTACACCGTGTTCATCGATCCACAGCTCGGCCGCGTCGGTTTGACCGAGAAAGAAGCGCGGTCAAAGGGCCTCGACTACCGCGTGGCCAAGATGCCCATGAGCTGGGTGGCCCGTGCCCTTGAGACGGACGAGACGCGGGGCCTGATGAAGGCCATAGTGGATGCCGACACCGGCCAGATCCTGGGAGCCGCCATCCTGGGCTTGGAGGGAGGTGAGGTGATGGCCGTGCTACAGATGGCCATGATGGGCGGGGTGCCCTACACGGCCATCCGGGACGGCGTCTTTGCCCACCCGACGCTATCCGAGTCATTGAACAACCTGTTCATGGCCATGGAGGACTAGCGTTTCGAGCGGGAGGCACCCGGAGCGGCACCCGTTCGTCTGGGTGCATCCCGCTTTCTTCCAAGGAGAGTGCAATGCCAGAGGCCCTTGTGTTCGACGTCAATGAGACCTTGCTCAACTTCGCCGCGCTCGACCCGTGCTTTGAGCGGGCCTTTGGCGACTCGTCCATCCGGCAGCAATGGTTTGCCCAAGTCCTGCAGACCGCCCTGGTGGCTACCGTGACAGATCGATACGCCGACTTTGGCACTATCGCCGCGGCGGCGCTGGAGATGACCGCGTCTCGCCACGCTGTCTCTCTGGCTGCCGCTGAGCGATCCGCGATCCTCGGCGGCATACTCACGCTCCCACCCCATGCGGAAGTCCCCGAGAGCTTGGCGCGGCTGCGGGACGCGGGCTTCAGGCTTGCCACGCTCACCAACTCGACGGCGGTCGTCGCCGAGGCGCAGTTGACCCACGCCGGGTTGATCGACTACTTTGATCGGGTGTTGTCTGTGGAGGCTGTGCAGCAGTTCAAGCCGGCCCCCGAGACGTACCGCATGGCGGCCCGGGCACTCGGTGTCGAGGCAAGTGACCTGCGGCTCGTCGCGGCGCACGACTGGGACGTTGCCGGCGCCTTGCGTGCCGGGTGGGCGGCTGCCTTTGTGGCCCGGCCGGGCATGGTGCTCAGTCCGCTGAGCGAGCGGCCCGATATCGTAGGCCGCGACCTCCGCGAGGTCGTTGACCAGATCCTGGGAGAATAACCCATGCTTGAACTACTGGACTACCGGCGCCGCGTCACCGAGATGTTCCAGATTTTCCTATCCCTGTTGGAGAGATGACATGGCAGGTGTGAGTCACCTTTTTTGGACCGAAGACGGTGTACCCATCCCGGCGGTGACCGCCGAGCAGATGCGCGAGGTGGACCGGATAGCGGTAAAAGACTTTGGCCTGGGCATCCTGCAGATGATGGAGAATGCCGGCCGGAACCTGGCTGAGAACGTCGTGGAGATGCTGGCCGGCACGCGCGGCGAGGTCACCGTCCTGGCCGGGGCAGGGGGCAACGGAGGCGGCGGATTGTGTGCTGCGCGGCACCTGCACAACCGGGGATACGAGGTGCACCTGGTCCTGGACCGCGAGGCCTCGGCACTCGGCGATGCGGCGGCCAACCAGCTTCGCATCTTGCAGGCAGCCGGTTTGCGCCCGGTGGACCCGTCCGGGGCCGAAGAGGCCATCCGCCGGGCGGAAGTCGTCGTCGATGCCCTCATCGGTTACAGCCTGCGCGGGGCACCCCGGGGCCGGGCGGCGGAGCTCATTGAGTTGTCCAACGAACACGCCAGACAGGTGCTTGCCCTGGACGTCCCATCGGGCCTGGACGCCACGACCGGCGACACACCGGGGGCGGTGGTGCATCCTGACCGTACGCTGACGTTGGCCCTGCCCAAGACCGGGCTGGCAGCGATCTCGGGCGAGATCTACCTCGCCGACATTGGCATCCCGCCCGAAGTGTATGAGCCGTTTGGGCTGTCGTTCGAGCCATTCTTCCAAGGTCGATACTGGATGCCTTTGCAGAGACAGGCCGAATCGAAACCGCACAAGTAAGAAAACTTCTGCCGGACACGTCAATGTGGTAGCAGTCGCTTTGAAGGCGCCCTCATCAGCCGGACGAAAGCAGGGGCAGGGCTTTGAATTGCGTATGCAGCGCGTTCTAGTGCCAGCACGCAGCACGTGCCACGCGCCGGAAGGGTTGCTGAAATCATCCAGGAGGTACCGAATGACAGAACAGAGAACGCTCGACCAGAAAAGCATCAACACCATCCGCTTCCTGGCCGCGGACGCCGTACAAAGTGCCGGATCCGGGCATCCAGGGACACCGATGGGCGCGGCGACCATAGCCTACACGCTGTGGGATCGCTTCCTCAAGCACAACCCGACGAATCACGGGTGGCCCGACCGTGACCGCTTCATCCTGTCGCCAGGGCACGCCTCGATGCTGCTCTACGCTTTGCTGCACCTGACTGGCTACGACCTGTCGCTGAAGGAGTTGCAGAATTTTCGCCAGTGGGGCAGCAGGACGCCCGGCCACCCCGAGTATGGCGAGACGCCAGGGGTGGAGGTGACCACCGGGCCGCTGGGCCAGGGCTTTGCCCACGGTGTCGGCATGGCCATCGCCGAGCGCTGGCTGGCCGAGCACTATAACCGGCCGGGGCACGAGATCGTCGATCACTACACCTACGCCATCGTCTCCGACGGGGACATGCAGGAGGGCGTGACCAGCGAGGCAGCCAGCCTGGCCGGCACCCTCGGACTGGGCAAGCTGATCTATCTCTACGACGACAACGACATCCAGATCGAAGGCCGGACCGACATTGCCTTTGGCGAGAACGTGGCCCAGCGCTTTGCGGCCTATGGCTGGCAGGTGCTCGGCCCCATCGACGGCAACGACGTCGCCGCCATCGAGACAGCCATCCGCCAGGCCCAGGCCGACACGGAGCGCCCGTCGCTCATCATCTGCAAGACCATCATCGGCTACGGCGCTCCGGCGCAGGACACGGCCAGGGTGCACGGCGAGCCGCTGGGCGAAGAGGGGGTGCGCGCCGCCAAGGAGACGTTGGGTTGGCCGCAGGAACCGGCCTTCTACGTGCCCGACGACGTGCGCCACCACATGCGGCAGGCGGTGGACCGCGGGCGGGCAGCGGAGCGAACCTGGCAGGAGCACCTGGCGCGTTATGCCAAGGCGTATCCCGACCTGGCGGAACGCTTGCAGGCCGAACTGCGCGGCGAGCTGCTGCCAGGCTGGGACGCAGGGCTGGCCGACCTCTTTCCGCCCGGTACGGCACCGGTGGCGACCCGCAATGCCTCGGGCAAGGTGCTCAACGCGCTGGTACAGCGCGTCCACGCCCTGACCGGCGGCTCGGCGGACCTGGCGCCCAGCACCAAGACGGCGCTGGCCGGGTACGGCGATTTCGGCTGGCACGAGTACTGCGGTCACAACATGCACTTTGGCGTGCGCGAACACGCCATGGGTTCCATCGTCGGCGGCATGGCGCTGCACGGGGGCGTCATCCCCTACGCGGCGACCTTCTTGACCTTTTCCGACTATATGCGGCCGCCGATGCGTCTGGCGGCCTTGATGGGCCTGCGCGTCGTCTACGTCTTTACCCACGACAGCATCGGCATGGGCGAGGACGGTCCCACGCACCAGCCCATTGAGCACCTGATGAACCTGCGCGCCGTGCCCAACCTGACCGTCCTGCGGCCGGCCGACGCCACCGAGTCGGTGGAGGCCTGGCGGGCCGCCCTGCTGAATCACAGCGGCCCCACGGCCCTGATCTTTTCCCGGCAGAATCTGCCGGTGTTGGACCGCACCGAGTACGCTTCCGCCGAAGGCGTGCAACGCGGCGGGTACGTACTCTGGGACTCGGATCGCGGCGCGCCGGATGTGATCCTGATCGGCACCGGCTCCGAGACCCACGTGGCCCTGGAGGCCGGCAGACGGCTGGCAGCGGCGGGCATCAAGGCCCGGGTGGTGTCGCTGCCCAGTTGGGAGTTGTTCGACCGGCAGCCGGCAGACTATCGCGATAGCGTCTTGCCACGGGACGTCTGCGCCCGGGTGGCGGTAGAGGCCGGGACCCGGTTGGGTTGGGAGCACTATGTGGGTCTGGATGGGGCGGTTGTGGGCATGGATGGCTTTGGCGCCAGTGCGCCCGCGGCAATCCTATACGAAAAGTTCGGCATCACGGCAGAAAACGTGATTGCTCAGGCTAAAGCCCTGTTGGGGCGATAAAGCACGGCCGGTTGGGCTCAAGGCTGTGTCGATAGGAGGATTGGCAGAAATGGATCTCGACGGAAAAGTGGCGATTGTCACCGGCGGTGCGGTGCGGCTGGGCAGAGCCCTGTCGCTGTCGCTGGCCGAGCAGGGCGTGCGCGTGGCCATACACTATGGCTCATCGGCCGGTCCTGCGGAAGCAGTAGTGGGAGAGATCAAGGCCATGGGCAGCGATGCCACGGCCATCCAGGCTGACCTCAGCCGGCCGGGCAAGGCGCGGTCGATTGTCGAGCGCGCAGCGGCCCACTTTGGCCAGGTGGACATCCTGGTGAACAGCGCCGCGATATTCGAGCCCGGCGACTGGCACGACACCACGGAGGCCAACTGGGACCGGCACTTTGCCATCAACCTGAAGGCCCCCTTCTTCCTGAGCCAGGCTTTTGCAGCGCAAGTGGGGCGGGGACGGGCCGGGCACATCGTCAACATCGCCGACTGGCGTGGCGCCCGTCCCGGCCCCGATCACGTGGCCTATACGTTGACCAAGGCGGCGGTGATCGCCATGACCAGGAGCCTGGCCCTGGCGTTGGCCCCCAACATCCAGGTCAATGCTATCGCCCCGGGGCTGATCCTGCCGCCGCCGGGCCAGGATCAGGCCTACCTGGAAGACAAGGCAAGCCAGGTCCCTGCACAGCGGGTGGGCTCGCCAAAAGAGATCGCCAACGCCATGGTCTTTTTGCTGCGTTCTGATTTCGTCACCGGGGATCTGATCTTTGTGACCGGTGGCGAGCACCTGTAGTTGGAATTGGAGAGCAACGATGAGCGATCAAATCGTGATAAAGGACCTGCTGCTCAGGACCATCATCGGCATCAACGAAGAGGAGCGCCGCAATCGCCAGGACGTGCTGGTCAACATCACGCTGCACGCCGATACCCGGCCAGCCGGCGCCTCCGACGACATCGAGGACGCCGTCAACTATCGGCCCATGACCAAGCGGGTCATCGAGCGAGTCGAGGAATCGAACTTTTGCCTGGTGGAGAAAATGGCCGCCGAAATCGCGGCGATCTGCCTGGAGGATCCGCGCGTGGAGGCGGTCGACGTCCGAGTCGAAAAACCGGGCGCCCTGCGCTTCGCCCGTTCCGTCGGGGTGGAGATCCACCGTACTCGGAGTGACGTGGAGGCATAGGTGAATCGCGTTCTGGTCTCCCTGGGCTCGAACATCGACAGCGAGCGCAACCTGCGAGAGGCTGTGCGGCGCCTCGCGTCGTGTTGCCGGCTGGTGGCTGTGTCACCTGTCTACGAGACCGCGCCGGTAGGCAACACCGAGCAGCCAAACTTCTTGAACGCGGCAGCGTTGGTCGAGACCGACCTGACAGCGGCGGAGCTAAAGGCGCGCGTGCTGCAGGTCATTGAAGGAGAGTTGGGGCGCGTGCGCACTGAGGACAAGAATGCCCCGCGCACGATCGACCTGGACATTGCCCTGTTTGGCGAGCAGGTGTTGGATCTTGGACCGCGACGTATACCCGATCCAGACATCGCGAGATATCCACACGTCGCGGTCCCACTGGCCGATCTGGCACCGACTATGCGGCATCCAGAAGATGGCCGCACGCTACAGGAGATTGCCCGGAGCCTGCCAGCCAGGGGGCTGATGGCTCGGCCAGACGTTGTGCTCTGGCCGGAAACATTCGATCAACGAATCAGGAGAAGTGAAATGTCTGAAACTTTGGAAGCCCGTCCATACATAATCCGTCCGACTGACTTTGACGTGTTCCGCAATGATTTGCTCGATGTGCCAGAGGAAGCGTGCTCGGGAGACATCGAGTGTGCGACGCGGGATATTCTCAAAGCCATTGGCGAGGATGTCGACCGCGAAGGACTGCTGAACACCCCCGCGCGCGTGGCCCGTGCCTACGCAGAACTGACCGCCGGCTACCACGTCGATCCCGTGCGTCTGATCAACGATGCCATCTTTGATGTGAACTATGACGAGATGGTCATCGTGCGCGACATCGATTTCTATAGCCTGTGCGAGCATCACCTGCTGCCCTTTCTGGGACAGGTCAGCGTCGCCTACATTCCTAACGGCAAGGTGATCGGTCTGAGCAAGATCCCGCGCATCGTCGAGATGTTCGCCCGCCGCCTGCAGGTGCAGGAACGGATGACGCAGGAGATTGCCGAGTTCCTGGACGAGACGCTCCATCCGCTCGGCGTGGCAGTGGTAGCCGAGGGGTTGCACATGTGCGCCGCCATGCGCGGGGTGAAAAAGGCCAACGCGCGCATGGTCACGAGTGCCATGCTCGGCACCTTCAAGGAAAACGCGATCACCCGCAACGAGTTCTTTGGACACCTCGGGCGGGAGCACGTTGGGTTCTAGGATCGACGTCATCAGAAAAAGCAGGTAAGAAACAGGAGAGCGGGCTCGTCAGGACAGTGACCCAAGAGCTTGATCAAACAGGAAGGGGACATGGACAGGACAATGACGACAAAACTACAGCAACTGGCCGCTCTGGACCAGTCGATATGGTACGACAACATTCGGCGGGCGCTACTGGATCACGGCGACCTGCAAGCCCTCGTCGAGGCGGGGGTGACCGGCGTGACATCCAACCCGTCCATCTTTGAGAAGGCCATTGCCGGCAGCGCCGACTATGACGAGGCCATGGCCGAGCTCGTGACCGAGGGCCGTTCCCTGGCCTCCCGACCAGGACAGGCGGAGATCGAGATCTTTGAGGCACTGGCCATCGAGGATATCCGGCGCGCGGCCGACCTCCTGCGCCCGGTCTACGAAGGGACCAATGGGGTTGACGGTTACGTCAGCCTGGAGGTCAGCCCGACGCTGGCCCACGACACGGAGGGCACCATCGCCGAGGCACGACGGCTCTTTGCGGCGCTGGATCGCCCCAACGTGATGATCAAGGTGCCGGCTACACCGGCCGGCATTCCGGCTATCGAGGCACTCATCGGCGAGGGCATCAACGTCAACGTGACGCTCATGTTTTCGCTGGCGCACTATGACGCCGTGGCGGAGGCCTACATCGCCGGCCTGGAAAAGCTGGCTGCCGAGGGCGGAGACCTGAGCAAGGTCGCTTCTGTGGCTTCCTTCTTTGTCAGTCGCGTGGACACGGCCGTCGACCGTGCCCTGGAGGCGATGGGCAACGAGGAGCTCTTGGGCAAGATCGCCATCGCAAACGCCAAGGCCGCCTACGCCCGCTTCCAAGAGACCTTTGGCGGGCCGCGCTGGGAAAAGTTGGCCGCCCGGGGCGCGCGCGTCCAGCGCCCGCTGTGGGCCAGCACCGGCACCAAGAACCCCCTCTACCCCGACACGCTCTACGTGGACGCGCTCATCGGCCCCGACACCGTCAACACCGTGCCGCCGGCCACGCTGAGCGCCTTTATGGATCACGGGACTGCGGCACCCACGCTGGAAGAGGGCGTGGCGGAAGCCCGCGAGCAATTGGCACAGTTGGCCGGGCTGGGCATCGATCTGCTGGCCATCACCCAAAAGCTGCAGGACGAGGGGGTGACCTCTTTTGCGGACGCATTCCAATCACTGCTGGCCAGTGTCGCGGAAAAACGGGAGAAGCTGTTGGCATGACGCTGCAATACTGGTTCATGTTCCCCGCGGCCGTGCTCATCGCGACGGTCGCCATGGCCTCTGGCGTCGGCGGCGCGACCTTTTTCGCGCCCTTGTTCATCCTGGCCCTGGGCTTGCCCCCGGAAGTCGCCATTGGCACGGGCTTGATCACCGAGTTCTTTGGTTTCGCCAGTGGCCTCTACGCCTACGCCCGCAAGCGGTTGATTGACTACCGGCTGGGGCTGGCCCTGCTGGTGGTGACCGTTCCGGCGGCGTTGCTGGGTAGCTGGGCCGCTGGCTGGATCACGGCCGACATTCTCAAGGTTGTGCTCGGGATGGGCCTCTTTGCCATAGCCCTCAGCTTTCTGCGGGCACCGGAGCAAAAAGACGTGGCCCGGATGGACGCCTTCATCGTGCAAGAGTATGGCGGCGAAAGGGCCGAAACCAGCCTGGTCACGGCCGAGGGTGAGGAGATCCGGTACACGGTCTGCAACCGTACGGAGGGCCGCCTGATCGCCGGGATCGGAGGCCTCTTCGAGGGGCTCGTCTCCACCGGCCTGGGAGAGATGAACGGCTACTTTCTTCTCCAACGCTGCCGGGTGCCGAGCAAAGTCTCGGTGGCGACCAGCGTCTTTGTGGTGGCCCTAACGGTTCTTTTCGCGTCGGCCGGGCATCTTGTCCGGTTTGTCCAGACCGGTGGCGAGGTGCTCACCACGGTGCTGAGCCTCGTCGTCTTTACCGCGCCGGGGGTGATCCTCGGCGCCCAATTGGGCTCCAAGATCGCCAGCCGGATTCCGCAAAAGATGCTGGAACGCGGGCTGGGCGTGCTCTTGGTGCTGGTGGCCGCGTTGACGTTGGGGGAGGTGATCCTGTGATCGAGACCATGATTTTCGATCTGGACGGCACACTGGTCCAGACGGAGCGCCTCAAGGCGCTTTCCTACGCCCGCGCTGCCGTCGAACTGTGTCCCTACGCGCTGACGGAGGACGAGGCGGTAGCCGCCTTCAAGGAGGTGGTCGGTCTCTCGCGCCGGGAAGTGGCCCAGGCACTGATGCGGGGATTCGACCTGGAGGAACCGGCCCGGTCGCGCATGGCCGAGTTCGGCGTGGACACACCCTGGCAGGCGTTTGTCCAGGTGCGGATGCGCTACTACGACGCGCTGCTGGCCGACCCACAGGTGCTGCGCGACAACCAGTGGCCGCACAACGTGGCCCTGCTCCAGACGGCCCGGCAGACGGGCTGCAAAGTGGGCCTGGCTACGATGTCCCGCTGCCAACAGGCCCGGCGTGTGCTGGAAATCCTCGATCTCGGAGATGCGTTTGACTTTGTCGCCACGCGCGATGACGTGGAGCGCGGCAAGCCCGATCCCGAGATCTATCAGTTGGTGGCTCGCGAGTTGGGCGTCTCCGCGCGCGAATGCCTGGTGATCGAAGACTCACCCAGCGGGGTGAGGGCCGCCCTGGCTGCCGGGATGCACGTCGTCGCCGTGAGCACTCCCTTCACCCGCCAGGGGCTTCATCGAGCGGGTCTGCTCCCGGCAGGGCATATCGTAGATGATCCGGCCGACCTGGTGCAGGTCGTCGAGCACGTCGTCACGCGGCATGCGGTAGAGACTGAATCTTATTACGACCGAAAGGAATGAAAAAAATGGAGATCGCAATTATCGGTTTAGGCAAAATGGGGGGCAACATGGCCCGGCGGCTTTTGCGCGGCGGGCACAAGGTCATCGGCTACAACCGCTCGCCAGAGGCGACTCGGGCCCTGGCTGCAGAGGCAGGGTTGGAGCCTGCTTTCTCGCTGGAAGAGGTGGTTGAAAAGCTCTCGCCGCCGCGGGCGGTGTGGGTCATGGTCCCGGCGGGCGATCCGACCGAGCAGACCGTGGAGGCCCTGGTGGCCCTCCTCTCGGCCGGAGACATCATCGTCGATGGTGGCAACAGCAACTATAAGGATACGATGCGCCGCGCAGCCAAAGTGGCGGCCCAGGGCCTGCATCTCGTGGACGTCGGCACCAGCGGCGGCATCTGGGGCCTGGCCGAGGGCTACAGCATGATGGCCGGAGGTGACGAGGAAGCCGTTGATCGGCTGCGGCCGGTCCTGGAGACGCTGGCCCCGGCGCCGGATCGGGGCTGGGGGCACGTGGGACCGAGCGGGGCCGGGCACTTTGTCAAGATGGTGCACAATGGCATCGAGTATGGCCTGATGCAGGCCTACGCCGAGGGCTTTGAGATCCTGCGCGCCAAGGCGGACTTGAACCTCGACCTCCACCAGGTGGCCGAGATCTGGCGGTTCGGCAGCGTAGTCCGCTCCTGGCTGCTGGACCTGACCGCCGATGCCCTGGGCGACGATCCAGAACTGGGCGACATCAAGGGCTGGGTGGCCGACAGTGGTGAGGGCCGCTGGACGGTGTTCGAGGCGGTGGATCTGGACGTGCCGGCTCCGGTGATCACCCTGGCCCTTCAGTCCCGCTTTGTGAGTCGCCAGGACGAGAGCTATGCGGCCAAACTCCTGGCCGCGATGCGCAACCAGTTCGGCGGGCACGCCGTGAAGCGCGAATCGTAGATGGGATTGGGTCTACCCTGGCAAGGGCGATCCGCCAGTAACGGAAGGACAATGACGTTATGCTCGACAAACTGAAACCGGCGACGATCGTGATCTTTGGCGCGTCCGGCGACCTGACGCGCCGCAAACTGGTGCCCGCGCTCCACACTCTGGGCTGCGAAGGCTTTCTGCCGGCCACCTCTCGGGTGCTGGGCGTGGCGCGCAGCCCACTGGCGGACAAGGCGTTTCGTGACCAACTCTTTTCCGGCGTGCAAGATTACTCCCGGGCCGAGCCGGGTATCTGTGCCCAGTGGAGTACGTTCGAGGACCGTATCGCGTACCTGGAGGGCGACTATGGCGATCCTGGAACCTACCGACGACTGGCGGAGCGGCTGGCGCAGTTCGATGCCGAGTCGACCGGCAAGGAGTCCCGGAGCAAAGCGGAGCGGGCGGGCACCGAGGGCAATCGCCTCTTCTACCTGGCCACGCCGCCCACGCTCTATCCCACCATCGTCGAGCACCTGGGGCAAGCCGGGTTGAACCGCAGCTCCGGCTGGACGCACATCGTCATCGAGAAACCCTTCGGGCACGACCTGGAGAGCGCGCAGCGCTTGAACGAGGAGGTTCACGCCGTCTTTGACGAAAGCCAGGTCTACCGTATCGACCATTACCTGGGCAAGGAGACGGTGCAGAACATCCTGGCTTTTCGCTTTGCCAACGCCATCTTTGAGCCCCTCTGGAACCGGAACTATATCGACCACGTGCAGATCACCGTGGCGGAAGAGGTCGGTGTCGGCCATCGCGCCGGGTACTATGACCGGGCCGGCGTGCTGCGCGACATGTTCCAGAACCACCTGCTGCAACTGCTCACCCTGACGGCGATGGAGCCCCCGGCGCTCTTTGAAGCCGACGCCCTGCGCGACGAAAAGGTCAAGGTGCTCCGCGCGGTGCGCAAGTGCACGCAGAGCGTCCGCGGCCAGTACGAAGGGTACCGCGCGGAAGACGGGGTGGCGCCCGGCTCACAAACGCCGACCTATGCCCTCCTGCACCTGTATGTGGATAACTGGCGCTGGCAGGGGGTGCCCTTCTACCTCCGCTCGGGCAAGAGCCTGGCGGCCAAGACAACCGAGATCGCCATCCAGTTCAAGCGCGTGCCGCACCTGCTCTTTCCGTCGTCGCCCGAGACCCAGATCTCGCCCAACGTGCTCTCTCTGTGCCTCCAGCCGGACGAGGGGATGCACCTGCGCTTCGAGGCGAAGGAGCCCGGCGCCGGCATGCGCACCCGGCCGGTCGACATGGAGTTCCACTACGCCGAGGATTTCGGGGCGACGGCTCTGCCCGAGGCCTACGAGCGCCTCCTGCTCGACGCCATGCAGGGCGACGCCTCCCTCTTTGCCCGGGCGGACGAGATCGAACTGGCCTGGCGCATCGTCGATCCGGTCCTGGCCGACTGGCCAGAGCCGGACGCGCCGGCACTGGCCTTCTACGCGCCGGGGAGTTGGGGGCCGGTCGAAGCGGAGAAGGTGCTGGCCGAGGGTGGCCGCGCCTGGTACATCGGTTGCGGGGGACATGGTCGATCCTGAGGTAAAGATGGCTCGATTCATGCCGTCTAGAAGGCATGAAGAGAATCCGGTATGGAGGATGAGATGACCGAGTTGGAGAGGTTCCGAAAACAAAAAGACAAGTTCTTTCAATCTGACCCAGACTCGCCGCTGTCGAAGGAGCAGAAGCGGGCCTTCAAGGGCCTGAGGTATTTCCCGGAAAATCCGGCACTCCGCTTTGATGCCGAGGTTGAGCCATTCGAGGAGCACCTGCACGTCCGGATGCAGACCAGCACAGGAGACGTGCAAGAATACGTAAAGTATGGCAGATTCCGCTTTGAGGTCGACGGCCAGCCGGCAGAGTTGACGGTCTATGCGTCGCATGATGGGGGGACCTTTGTACCCTTTGCCGATGCTACCAACGGTTCGGAAACCTACGGCGCCGGTCGCTACCTGGAACTGGAGCCTCATGGACGTCACCGCTTTCACGTGGACTTTAACCTGGCCTACAATCCGTGGTGCGCCTACTCGCCTGAATACAGTTGCCCCATCCCGCCCAAGGAGAACCGGCTGCAGGTGCCCATCCGCGCCGGGGAGAAGGACTTTGGACACGAATAGATCGAGAACGAGGAACAGCGCTGTGAAGAGCGGTGACCCGGCGCCCGGTTTTACCCTCCAGACGGTGGATGGCCAATCCGTGTCGCTGGGCGACGCGCTGCGCGAGGGTCACAACGTGTTGCTGGTGTTCCTGCGCCACCTGGGCTGACTGCCCTGCCGCGAACACGTGGCACAGTTGTGCCAGTATCAGGATGAATTCGAACGACTCAACGCCAGGGTGCTGATCGTCACCTTTGGCACCCTGCCGGCGGCACAGGTGTGGCTCGAGGAGACCTGCGCGCCCTTTCAACTGCTTCTCGATCCAGACCGGGCGGTTTACGATGCCTACGGGTTGGAACGCTCTCTCCGGCGCTCGTGGAACCTGCGGACGATCTGGCGCTACGTCCGGCTCCTGACCGGTGGCCGCCGGTGGCGCGGCGTCCAGGGCGACTCGGCGCAGTTGGGCGGTGACTTTGTCGTGGATTCCGAGGGTGCCATCCGGCTGGCTTATCGCAGCCACGATCCCACCGACCGGCCGGCGGTGAGCGATCTGTTGGCCCTGCTGAGCCGCATCAAGGAAAAGAGGAAACATGAGTGAAGAGTACGACCTGATCATCATCGGCGCGGGATCGGGCGGATTGTCCGCCGCGGCCTTTGCCGCACAACTGGGGGCGCGGGTCGCCCTGGTGGAAAAGAACCGCATCGGCGGCGACTGCACCTGGAGCGGCTGCGTGCCGAGCAAGACGTTGCTCAAAGCGGCCAGGGTGGCCCACGGGATGCGCACGGCGGACCGTTATGGGCTGCCGGCCGTGGAGCCACAGGTGGACTTGAAGGCGGTGATGGCTCGGGTGCGAGACGTCATCGGCGAGATCGCCGAGGAGGAATCGCCGGAGATATTGCGCGCAAACGGCATCGAGGTTGTCCTGGGCCAGGCGCGCTTCGTCGATCCGCAAACCGCCGTCGCCGGTGATACGACCCTGGCGGCGCGCCGCTTCCTGATCGCGACCGGGGCCCATCCTTTCATCCCGCCCATCCGTGGGCTGGATGATGTGGACTATTCGACCTATGAGACGGTTTGGGATCTGGAAACCCTGCCCCGCCATCTTCTGGTCGTCGGCGGTGGGCCGATCGGTTGCGAGATGGCCCAGGCCTTTCGGCGGCTGGGAGCCGAAGTGACCTTGCTCGCCAGCCGGGACCGGCTGTTGCCCCGCGACGATCCGCAGGCATCCCGAGTCCTGGGCGAAGTACTTGAGGGCGAGGGCATCCACCTGGCATACAATGCCCGAGTCAGTCACGCCCGGCAGGACGCCGGCGGCATCCACGTGAGCGTCGCCGATGAGGAGTGGGCGGGCGATGCGTTGCTGATCACCTCGGGACGCAGACCCGTCGTGGCCGGCCTCGATCTGGAGAAGGCGGGGGTCCTCTACAATGAGCAGGGTATCCAGGTGGATGAGAATCTGCGCACCAGCCAGCGGCACATCTATGCCGCCGGCGACTGCACCGGCGGCCCGCAGTTCACCCACTACGCAGGCTGGCAGGCTACTCTGGCTGTGCGCAACGCCCTGTTGCCCGGGGCGTCCAAGGCCGTGACAGATCAGGTGCCCTGGACGACCTTCACCGACCCGGAGGTGGCCCACGTCGGCTTGATGGAGATGGAGGCGCGGGAAAGGTTCGGCGATGCAGTCATGATCTGCGACTGGCCGATGGCCCGCGTCGACCGGGCGCGGACCGATGGAGACACGGCCGGCTTTATCAAGCTGGTGCACAAAAAAGATGGCACCCTGCTGGGCGCAACCATCGTCGCGGCCCGGGCCGGGGAAATGATCCACGAGTGGATCGTGGCCCTGCACGAGGGGATCAAGGTCGGCGACCTGTCCAATGCCATCCACGTCTATCCCTCCTATTCGATCGCCGGCCAGCAGGCAGCAGCTGCCATTCGCATCAGCCGCCTGCTGAGCGGCACATCTGGCCGCGTGGTGCGTGGCCTGGCCCGGCTGAGTCGTTGATACGCAATACGCTTTACGGAGGAAACCGGTGACCTACTCAGCCCAACAACCCGTCCGTACCCATATCTTTCACGAGCTCACGCGCAGTTTATGTCCGGAATGCCGCCGCGTGGTCGATGCCCAGGTGCTCATCCGCGATGGTGACGTCTACCTGCGCAAGCGCTGCCCCGAGCATGGCTGGCACGAGGCGCTGGTCTCCTCGGATGCCGACTGGCACCTGAACTCGCAGATCTACAACAAGCCGGGGGCCATCCCCTACGACTTTAGCTCGGCAGTCGAGCGGGGCTGCCCCCACGACTGCGGGCTGTGCCCCGAACACCAACAGCACACCTGCGTCGCCGTCGTCGAGGTCACCAGCCGCTGCAATCTGGGCTGCCCTACCTGCTTTGCCGATTCGGGCGCGGGTCACGATCTCTCGGTGAGCCAGGTCGAAGCCATGCTCGACCGCCTGCTAGAGACGGAGGGTCAGCCCGAAGTCGTCCAGATCAGCGGCGGCGAGCCGACACTCCACCCTCAGTTGTTCGACATCCTGGAGGCGGCCCGGACGCGCGACATCCGGTACGTGATGCTCAACACCAACGGCCTCAGGCTGGCCCAGGACCCACCTTTCGTCCGAAGCCTGGCCGACTATCATCCGGCCGTCTATCTTCAGTTCGACGGCCTGCGCGCCGAGACCTACCAGGCATTACGCGGGCGTGACCTGCGCGACGTAAAGCGGCAGGCTCTCGACAACCTGGCCGAGGCGGGGCTGGACGCCGTCCTGGTCGCGACCGTCACGCAGGGCGTCAATGAAGCGGAAATCGGCGACATCCTGCGCTTTGGCCTGGAGCACCCGGCCGTGCTGGGCGTCAGCTACCAGCCGGTCACCTTTGCCGGTCGCTGCCTGGGCCATCACGATCCCATGTATCGCCTTACCCTGCCCGATGTGCTCCACGCCCTGGAGGGCCAGACCGGCGGGCTATTCCGGGCTGACGACTTCCGGCCGGTGCCCTGCCCCCATCCCACCTGCTCCGCCAGCGCCTACGCCGTGGTGCACGACGGCGATGTGACGCCGATCACGCGCCTGCTGAACGTGGACGACTATCTCGATTTCGTGACCAATCGCACCGTGCCGGACCTGTCGGAGGAGCTCCAGCCGGTGATGGAGGCTCTGTGGAGCATGGCCGCCGTCATGGGCAGCGACCGGACGACCGGGGATTTGACCTGCGTGGCCTGTGACCTGACGCTGCCCTTGGAGGCCATCGGCCAGTTCGGCAAGGAGAGCTTTTTTTTGGTCCACGTGCACGGCTTTATGGATGAGCACACCTTCGACGTCAAGCGTCTGATAAAGTGCTGTATTCACGAGTTGCTGCCCGACGGCCGGGCCGTGCCCTTTTGCGCCTACAACGTGCTGGGCTACCGCGAGCAGGTCCAGGAGGAAATGAGGGATGGAGGATGACAGGATCATGGATGCAGAAGCTGACCAGGGCATCAAGGTCTGCTGCGCTACCTTCTACCAGAGTGACCTGGTGCGGCTGCTGCTGGGAGACGTCTTTCACCCGGGGGGATTGGCCCTGACGCGCCACCTGGGTGAATGCCTCGGGCTGTGCCCCGGCATGCGGGTGCTCGACGTGGCCTGTGGGCGCGGCGCATCTGCCGTGCATCTGGCCCAGCGGTTTGGCTGTCACGTCACCGGCCTGGATTATGGCGCTGAGAACATCGCCGCCGCCGAGGCTCGCGCTGCCGAGAGCGGCGTGGCGCACCTGACCACCTTCCGCCGGGGGGACGCGGAGGGGTTACCCTTCGAGGCGGGAACGTTCGACGCCGTCGTCTCCGAGTGCAGCTTCTGTACCTTCCCGGACAAGGCGACAGCCGCGGCCGAGATGGCTCGTGTTTTGACCCCCGGTGGCCGCCTGGGCCTCACGGATATGACTGTGAGTGGCGGGTTGCCCAAAGAGATCGAATCCCTTCTGGGCTGGGTGGCCTGCGTGGCCGGAGCCGGCACCGCCGGGGAGTATGTGACCACCTTGCGAGTTGCCGGCTTCAGCGAGTTCGCTGTCGAGGACCAGCGGGATGCCCTCCTCGACATGGTGGACGACGTGCGGCGCAAGCTGCTGGGCGTCGAGCTGGCGGCGGGGCTGGGCAGATTGAGCCTGGGCGAACTCGATTTGGAGGAAGGCAAGCGGCTGGCCCGGCGGGCTGTCGAATTGATCGAGGGCGGCAAAGTAGGCTATACTCTCATCACGGCCAGGAAAGAAGCCAGATCAGTGGAAACGGCGGCGACCGGAGAAGAGATTTGGTCTTGAGGTACAAGAAAGGAAATGTTTCATCATGTCTGATGATGCCAAGCCAGAGTCCTTCGATGAGTTCAAGTGCTCTTTTGCCTACGGTTCCCGGACCGACCTGAATTTCAAGTTTCTTGCAGGTCTGCCGGACCAGGAGGCCGGTGAGTTTTTTCAGGGCCTGTTGTGGAAGCTGGGAGATGCCTTCGACGATGGGCAATTCACCCGCCTCATCGACCACGTCTATGAGTGGCAGGTTCAGGCTAATGCTGGAGAAGGCAAGTGGACCTATGCTGAAGGTCCCTTCGCCCCCCTGCGGAAACCTCTGTCAGAGTCGCGGTTGGCCCTAATGGCTTCCAGTGGGCACTTTGTCGAAGGAGATGACCCCGAACCCTTTGGAGTCAAGAATATGACCCAGGAAGAGGCAGCCAACAGCATCCTCAAGTTCATCCGCTCAGAGCCAAGGCTGTCTCGGATTCCCATCGACACGCCAAAGGAGAATCTGAGGGTCCGCCACGGGGGCTATGACGTCCGGGGAGCGCTGGCGGATCCGAACGTGGTGTTTCCCAGCGAGATCCTGCTGGATCTGGAGAGGGAGGGGCGCATTGGGGAGTTGGCCCGAGAGGCGTATTCCTTCGTGGGCGCGTGTGCCCAGAGGAGATTGCTCAAGAAAACGGGGCCGGAGTGGGTCAAGATCTTCCAGCAAAAGCAGATAGATGTGGCGCTGCTGGTGCCGGTCTGACCTGTGTGTCACGTGTCCGTGGGACACGTAGCGAGACTGTTGGAAGAGGGCGGAGTTGCCACAGTGACCATCGGTATCCGAGCCTTCCGCCCGCGCCTGGAGGCGATGACCCTTCCTCGCGCCTTGATCACGCCCCATCTGATGGGAAGGACACTGGGCGCGCCTGGCGATCGCGACAGACAACGCGCGGCCGTGGAGGCTGCCCTGGAATTGCTAGAATCGGCGGAGCAGCCCGGGACGTTCGTGGAGTTGCCGGGCGCCTATCGTCCGTTGCGAGAGGCGCTTGGTTGAGGCTACATCTAGCTGGTGTATCACGGCCAGGAATGAATGAAAAGGAATGGAAATGTCGAAAACCAAGACGACAAGCACAACGCCGATCGTACTCGTGTTGATGGGACTGCTGCTCATGGCCTGCCAGCCCGCAGTTACACCGACGTCCACACCGGAAGTGAGTACGGGGGGCACTGCCGAAATCCGATCCCTTGAGGAGGTAACTGCCGGCGGGCTGCCTCAAATCGTGGACATCACCGATACCGGCGCGGTGCTGATCTTTGAGTCCAGTATCCCCCTTGCCTGTTCCGTCGTCTATGGCAAGACCACCGGCTACGGCCAGATCGCTGTGGATCAGGATATGGGTGGGGGTGCGCACACCGACCACCACCCACTCTTGCTGGGCCTGGAACCGGACACCGAATATCACTACCGGGTGCAGGGGACGGCGGCCGATGGCACCCTGTACGTCGGGGAGGGTGGTACCTTTCGTACCCCGCCGGCTGAGGAAACTACGGAGGTCAACCTGGCATCCCTGGAAGCCGGGGCGCGGGTCGTGGCCGTCAGCAGCAACTTTGGCGGCGCCGCCAACGACGAGACGTGGGGTGCAGAGAGTGCCATTGACGGCAATCGCGGCACGGCCTGGTCCTCCAACGGCGACGGCGATGATGCCTTCATCGAAGTCGAGCTGGCCGAACCAACTCAGGTGCACGCCGTGGAGGTCTGGACGCGCTCCATGAGCGATGGGACGGCCCAGATCCTGGCCTTCAACCTGACCACCGATACGGGCGATGTCCTGGGACCGTTTGAGCTGGCCGACGCGGCGGAGCCCTATCGCTTCGACCTGGAAGGCGTGTTCGCCCGCTCGCTGCGCCTGGACGTGGTAGAGAGCAGCGGCGGAAACACGGGCCTGGTCGAATTCGCCGTGTATGGCACACCTGTCGAGGAAGAGGCCGGCAGCGTCTCAAAGATCGACCGCTCCACCAGGCTGTCCAGCGCCGAGGTGGGCTCGTCGAGCACCAGGACGTCCGGCTCCTTGATCAGCGCCCGGGCCAGCGCCAGGCGCTGCTTCTGCCCTTCCGACAGGTTGACGCCCCGTTCGCCCACCGGCGACTCATAGCCCGCCGGCAGGCTGGCGACAAAGTCGTGGATGCCGGCGGGCCGGCAGCAAGCGGCGCAGCCCGCCCCAGCGGGCCAGGGCCGCGTAGGCCGGGTCAATGGCGCGCTGGTTGATCGCCGGGACCGTCTCACGGAACCAGGCTTGCGCCTTTTGCCCGCGCTGCCACAACCAGTTCAGGGCGCGGAACAGCCGTAGGTCGCGGGCAAAGGCCGGCCCGTACTGCTGCACCTGGATCGCGAACAACTCCTGAGCCAGGGCGTACAGGGCCACGTCGAGCTGGTTGTCGGCCTCGATCTGGCGGCGGACCGGGGCTGGAATGGCCTCCATCGGCGGTCGCCGGCGGCCCGTGTTTTGCGCTCGTAGAACGGCATCCGCCAGCCATAGGCCCGTTTCAGGAGCAGCATGGTCTCGTCAAAGCGCTCGGTCAGGCCGACGGCGGCGCAGGCGCGCAGGTTGGCCTGGGCGCGGGCCAGCAGCTCCTCCGGCGAGAGCCGCTCGTCCTGGCCCCGCTGGTCAGCCAGCGGCAGAGGCCCGGCCAGTAGCCGGGTCTGCAGGTTGGCCTTGGCGTGGGCCGCCAGGTGATGGGGCAGATCGGGGTCTTCCGGCGCGCGGCGCTGCTCGCGGGCAGAGTGGTAGTGGGATAGCGCCCGGTCCACCGGCTCGCGCAGCAGCGTGAAATAGGAAAGCGGCTCGCCCAGGTGCTCGTGCAAGCCGAACTCGATGTGCTCGCCATAAAACAAACGCACCCGGGCCTGTCTCTCGGCAGGCAACTGGCGGAATCGGGCCGCTGCGGCTGGGAGCGACTCGGGAAACCAGATGGCGCCGGGTTTGTTCACCCCGGCAAAGAGGCCGATGGCTCCGAATTCAGGGGGAAAAACGCCCACCCTCCACTAGCCCAAGATGCTGGGTCAAGATTTCAAAACCCAAGACCTTGATTTCAGCATCTACCTTTGTTGTCATGATCACAATCCTTGTTCAATCACAAAAGAGACCGGATTCAAAATCTGTGTCTGCGTCACGGCGGTTGCCTTTTTCAATATGCCCTTGTCCACCGTCAAAAAGCACTGACATTCTAAAGCCTGCGCACAAGCAACATGCAAAGCGTCCAGTGGTTTTAGCCCCACTGCGACAAGCTCTTTCATCGTCGCCAAGATAGCTGGGGTTTCCACCACGTAAGAATCGGCTAATGCTTCCCAGCGCTGAATCTCGGTGCGCCGTTCCTCAAGTGGATTGGCCGCGTTTTCATAGTCCAACTTCACTACCGGACACTTTTTCTGCCAGGTGCTTCAGAATCGCGGATCTGCAGAAAAACACGGATTGGACTCGTTGAATTGGACCACATAGTTCATCTGCTTCGGAAAAATCCGCGAGTTTCTGTTGATCCGCGGCTCTTCCGCCCGGCGACCATAAAAGTGTCCGGTAGTGAAAGTCCAACAGGAGGTGCTGGTTGAGCGCAAGGCACGGCTCGAAAAACTAATCGCTGACCTGGAGGGACAGAAGGCCGAGTTCATGGATCATCTTGCGCCGCCAGCCTCACTTGGAGTTGCCCTCCGCGATCCGGCTAAAGTCGGCCCCGTCGAGCAGCCTTGACCTCTCGTTCATTCAGCCAGGCGATGGTGCCGATCTCGGCCCGGCGGCGCAGGGCCTTGTAGTGCCGGGCTACGTCCACCGGCCCGGCGTGGCCGAGGAAAACCTGGCAGGGAAAGTCGGTGCAGAGGCCACAATGTTCCAGGCCCCGTTCGACGATGCAGCATTGGAACAAGACGCAATCCCCGCGACGGGTCTCCCCCAGTTGGTAGCCGCAGCCCAGGCAAGTCGCGTCCAGGTAAGCGTCACAAGGGCCACAATGGCGGCCACAAACCGCCGCCAGCTTGCGCCGATGACAATCACAGATGCTCACGATTTCACCCCCCGGCCTTTCTATGTGAAATGGGGTTCCATTATAGCAGAGGGCGCGCTCCACACCAAACGGGCAGCCCCCGGTTGGAGGCAGAGGTGCCTCGCCGCTGTGCTTGTCCCCACCGCGATATTGTCCCTCTGCCCCGGCTATGGTATAATGGGCGACCTGGAACGCCTGGCACCTAGATGGTGCAAGAAAGGACATAAATGAATCGAAAACGATGGATCATAATCGGCCTGTTGGTAGCGATCGGGCTTCTGTTGATGGCCGGGGTCGCAGGCTTGTGGGCGGTCAGGAACGTGCCGGCAGCTTATCGTCTCGTATATGGCAATCCCGCCGATCCGACCCCCATCTCGACCTTGCGGCCGACCTTCACGGTCCTCCTGCCCACCGAGACGCTGACGCCGACGCCAACCCAGTCGCCCACTGCGACGAGCGAGCCCCCCACACGCGCGCCTAGTTCCACGGAGGCAGCCATTACCGTGCTTCCGACCGAGGGGCTGACGGCGGCAGCCTCCGCGACGCCGACAGCCCCCCCGCCAACGCCAACGACGACGCCCAGCCCGCAGCCGCCGACCGCCACGCCCCAGCCTCCAACCCCCACGCCTATGCCCAAGCCGCAGTGGATCGTCTTTGAAACCAAGCGCCCGAACCGGAGCGATTACGAGATCTTTGTCATGGCCCCCGATGGCTCGCGGCTGACCAACCTGAGCAACGGCTGGGCTGACGATGTGGCCCCTGTCTGGTCGCCCAACGGGCGGCGCGTGGCCTTTGTCTCGCTGCGCGACACCGCCGCCGGCAAGTGGGGCCTTGGACCGAGTTCGGTTTACTTGATGGATTTTGACCCGGCCACCGGCCAGCGGGTGGGCAATGCCGTGCGCCTGACCGACCAGAACACCAACGACGGCTGGCCCACCTGGTCCCCCAACGGCCAGCGCATCGCCTTTGAGAGCGACCGGAGCGGCAACTGGGAGATCTGGGTCCTCAACGTGGATGGCTCGGGCTTGACCCAGCTGACCGATCATCCCCGCGACGACCGCTACCCCGCCTGGTCACCCGATGGCAGCACCATCGCCTTCACTTCGGACCGGAGCGGCAATTGGGAAGTGTGGGCCATGGACGCCAACGGGGGCAATCCCCGAAACCTGACCAACGCGCCCAGCCGGGACCGCTACGCCATGTGGTCGCCCAAAGGTGCCGGCCCGGCCCGGATTGCCTTCAACACCCAGCGTGACGGCAACCAGGAGATCTATGTCATGAACGCCGATGGCTCGAACCAGCGGAACGTGAGCCAGTCGCCCGATACCACCGAGGGCCTGGCCGACTGGTCACCCGACGCCAAGCGCCTCGTGCTCTACAGCGACCGGCCCGGCAACAAGGACATCTTTATCCTCAACCTGGGCAACGGCCAGTGGACCAACATCACCAACAGCCCCGGCAGCGACGAGTTCTGCACCTGGTCCCCCTAGATGGCGTGGGGGTCAGACACCACGAGGCCCTGCCAGGCAGATTTGCCCGGCAGGGCCTCGTCGCGCTCAAAGATTCCGTCTAGAATCGCCCGATGAGATCCTCGACCACGTCGTTCTCCCCCCGGGCCGTTCCCTCGGTCAAGTCCGTGTAGGTCTTCTGGAAATCCACCAGATCCTGGTTATACCGCTCCCGGTCCCGCGTCATGACGCCGTACGCCAGGGAGAATAGGATCGCGCACACGCCGGTACACGAGGGCAAATAGCCCTTCTCCGTGGCCGAGCAGGAAAAGAGCAACTCGGCCGGGGCGGCGATGGGACAATCGGGCTGGGAGATCACGCCGATGGCTGTGGCCCCGATCTTGCGCGCCCGCTCCAGGGCTCGCGTCGCGGCAAAAGCATAGTTGGTGAAGCCAATGCCGATGACGACGTCTTGGGGCTCCAGGTACTTGAGGGCCTGGGCCATGTCGAACACCCCCCTGTCGAGGATGACCACGTCGCCCTTGCTCATCTGCAAGTAGCTGGCCATGGCCTGGGCCAGTCCGGCGCCGACAGCTTCCGACACCAGGTACACCCGCCGGGCGGACTCGATGGCGTCCACGGCCCGCTCCAAGTCTTCCATAGAGAGGTTGCGGATGGTCTTTTCCAGGTTGGCCCAATCGTGCCACAGCCCCTGCGCAAGGCGGTTCTCCGCCGACTCGAGGCGATCCATGACCGGGGCGCGGGCTTTCTGCATTTCCTCCAGTACCGTCTCTTGAATCTCACGGCTCAGCTCGGTAAAGCCCTCGTAACCGAGTTGCTGGGCAAAGCGGGTCACCGTCGCTACGTCGACGTCCAGGCGTTTTGCCAGGCGCGAGGCACTGAGAAAGGCCACTCGTTGATGAGACGTCAGGATAAAGTCGGCGATCTTTTGGAAACTCGGTGAAAGCGATTGATATTTTCGCGTAATCCTTTCGCGGAACATGTTTCATCCTCTCTGTCTAGTCAAAGGGTCATGCCAACCCTTCGCTGGCAAAGCATACCACAAGTCGAAAGAGATTGCAAGGTTTCTTGCAGCGCGTCTCTGGAAAACCGAACGGTATCCACGGAAAAACCGGCGCCCGGATGCGAACGCCGGTTTGAAGGGGATAGCCAGGCGATCTCAATTGTACATGTACTTGTCCCATACCTCCGGGGCCCGTGGCCCGGCCAGGAGGGTGACGGCCAGATACCGGGGCCGGCTCGGCTCGCAGCCCAGGCGAAACCCGGCCTCTTCCGGTGTCCGATTCCCTTTACGCCGGTTGCAGGGGCCACAAGCCACGACGACGTTCTCCCAGGTGGTCTCGCCTCCCTTGGAGCGGGGCACGATGTGGTCAATGGTCAAGGCGACCTTGCCCGGCTGGGCGCCGCAATACTGGCAGGTATAGTGGTCGCGGGCCAGGATCGTCCGGCGCGACAGGGGCAGCGAGAACCGCCGGGGGATGCGGACGTAGTAGACCAGGCGGATGACCAGGGGGACGGGCAAGGTCATGCGTTCGGAGCGCAGGTACGCCTCGGCCGCCTCGACGATCTCGGCCTTTTGTTTGACGAGCAGGACGACCGCCCGTCGCACCGAGACGACGTTCATCGGTTCGTAGGTTGCGTTCAGAACTAGTACTTGGCTTACCACCCGACCTTCCCTCCTTTGCTTCAAGGCCAGGCCACCATCGTTGGGTCCAATGGGCCCTGCAGGATTCGAACCTGCGGCCAACCGGTTATGAGCCGGTTGCTCTGCCGCTGAGCTAAGGGCCCGCTAGGCTCGGGGGCGAGGATTTGAACCTCGATAAAGGGATCCAAAGTCCCTTGTCCTGCCATTAGACGACCCCCGAATGCTTGAGCGACGCTATTCTAGCACAAGTGGCGGGAATCTGCAAACAAGTGTTTCCCCACCTCCTCCTCTTTTACCGGAGCGTAACCCAACTGGCCGGGGGTGCTGGCCTGGCCATCATCATGCTCAGCGCCCTGGCCGGTCCCCTGGGCTCGGGCCTGGCCACGGCCGAGGGCCGCAGCGAGCAACTCCTGCCCCACGTCCGCCGCTCGGCTGCGCTGGTGCTGCGGCTCTACGGCGGCTACGTGGCCGCCGGCATTGTGGCCCTGCGCCTGGCGGGCATGAGCTGGTTCGACGCCGCCAACCACGCCTTTGCCGCCCTCTCGACCGGCGGCTTTTCGACCCGCGTCGCGTCCATCGCCTACTGGCAAAGTCCGGCCATCGAGGCCGTCGTCGTCGTGCTGATGCTGCTGGGCACGCTGAACTTTTTGACGGCCTACACCTGGCATCTCGGTCGGCATCACCACGCCCGGCGCCCCGGCCGGCGTGCTGTGGACCGAGATGGCGGCCATGATCCTGGGCCGGCTGGAATACTTTGCCGTTGTCGTCGGACTGGGCAAGCTCCTCGGCGACGCCGCGACCCTCGTGCGTGCAAAACGCGCGTCCTAGTCCCCTGGCCGCCCGTCACCTCAAGTTCGCACCTTCGCTCGCCGCGGATGGCACATCCCGCCAGAGCGCGATGCCCCATAATAAATTGAAACCAAAACTAAATATTATTTAGTCCTGCATTAAAATATTTGATTTACCCCTTGACAAAATTCAAGCTCTATGTTAAAATATCGCAGATTTCATCCTAGATTTCTTGGGCCAAAGAGCGGCCCGAAACAAGGAGGCACAACCATGTATCCAGTCGTAGGTACCTGCCCCGTCTGTGGCGACCGGCTCCACGTAACCCGGCTTCACTGCCGGCGCTGCGATTCGGCGTTGGAGGGCCAGTTCAGCCTGGGCCGGTTCTACCAGCTCTCGGCCGAGCAACTGGCCTTCACCGAGACCTTTATCCGCTGCGAGGGCAAGCTCACCCGCGTGCAGGACGAACTCGGCATCTCCTACCCCACCGCCCGCTCGCGGCTCACCGACGTGATCCGCGCCCTGGGCTACGAAGTGGAGGAAGAAGCGCCGCCCATCCCGCCGGAGGAGCGGAAGGCCATCCTCGAAAAACTGGCCGCCGGCGACCTGTCGTCGGAAGAGGCCGTCGAACTACTGAAGGGCAAATAGGAGGAACTCATGTACGAGAAGCGTTTCCCGATCGAAGGCATTTCCGACTTGATCCTGGCCGAAATGGCCAAAGACGTGCTGGTCCGGGGCTGGGACGAGGCCGAAATCCTCATCCGGCTGCCCGAGGGCAGCGCCGAGGATCTCGGGTTGGAAGAGACGGAAGGCCAACTGACCGTCTCGGCCCGCCAGGCCTGCGAGGCCCACGTCCCGGCCCACCTGCCGGTGGCGGTCGGCGGGGCCCGGGCCAACCTGAAAGCCGAGGGCCTGGACCAGATCGAGGCCGACGACGTGCGGGGCAACCTGCACCTGAGCAAAGTCGACCAGGCCATCGTCGCCGAGGTCTATGGCAACCTCAAGGCCGACGCCGTCACGTCGTTGCACGTGACCGGCTCAGTTTACGGCAACGCCACGCTGAACGCCATCGCCGAGGCCAACCTGCGGGACGTGCGCGGCAATTTGAAGGGCGCTGCGCTCGACGGCCTGGCCGCCGGCCGCGTCAGCGGCAACCTGCACGCCAAAGAGATCGACGGCCCGCTGAGCGTAGAACGCGTCGGCAGCAACGCCGCCCTCAAGGAGATCACCGGAGCCGTCACCGTCGAAAAGGTCGGCGGCAACTTTGTGGCCAAGGGGCTGACCGCCGGGGCCAAGGTAGACAAGATCGGCGGCAACCTGGTGCTCAACGGCGAGATCGGCACCGGCCACACCTATCACTTTAAAGCGGGGGGCAACGGCCTCATCCGGCTGGGCGACGAGGCCAGCGCCCACCTGACCCTCAGCGCCCAGGGCCTGATCCGCACCTCGGCCGCGCTCCAGGAGGCCCAGCAGGATGGCAACACGCTGACCGGCACCCTGGGCGACGGCGGCGCCGAACTCGTCGTCGAGGCCGGGGGCAACATCCTGCTGGGGGCCACGGGCGCGGGCCTGGCGGCCGAGCTGGGCGACGAGATCTCGCGCCAGGTCGAAGAGAGCCTGCGGGCCATCGACCTGAGTGCCATCGGCGAGCAGGTCAGCGCCGAGATGGAGCGGGCCATGTCCCAGCTCCGCGTCAAGCTGGAGAGCGTGGACTGGGAGCGCCTGGGCCGCCGCACCCAGCGCTCGATGGAACGGGCCATGGAACGGCTTCAGCGTGACATCGACCGGCTGGCCGACAAGGCGGCCCGCCGCCAGGAAAAGCTGTCACGCATGGCCGAACGCGCCGCCCAGCGCCAGGAACGGATGGGGCGTGTCCGCGTCGGCGGCTTTGCCGCGTCGGCGTCAAGAGACTCCGGGCCAGACGTGGAACAGGAGCGGCTGGCCATCCTCAAGATGTTGGAAGAGGGCCAGATCTCGCCGGGCGAGGCCGAGATGCTGCTCGATGCCTTGGGCTAGACCAACGTCCGGGCCGGCAAATCCGGCTGCACGTTACCAACATCAAATGCGCGGCGTGTCGAATTCGACCACCTGTGCTATAATAGCGCCATTATGCACACGGGTTCAGCACGGCGATGGCCGTGAGGGCCATAGAAACCACCGAGGCGCCGGGCCGGCTGCGGCCCATAGACCCCGCGCGGGACCTGCGTTCCATCGCCGACCTCATCGCCGAGGCGTTTGCCGGCGAGATCGACGAGCGGGGCCGGGCCGCACTGCGCGAGCTGCGCTGGATGGCCCGCCTCTCGCCCCTGGTCTGGTGGTGGGCGCAGGCCGATCCCACGTTTCACGAGTCCTTCAACGGCTTTGTCTGGGAGGTGCCCGGCGCCAGGCGGGGCCGGCGGCAGGTGGTGGGCAACGTCAGCCTGAGCCGGGCGCCGGGCAGCCACGAGCGGTGGGTCATCGCCAACGTGGTGGTCGCGCCC